>CAYQOF010000021.1:16363-19965 GCA_964419035.1 uncultured Anaerolinea sp.
GTTATTTTCATCACGGGAAGCATCGGTCAGGCAACCATCCAGCGCGCCAAGCCCACGGGTCCGTTCGGCTTTATCTACAAACCCTTCGAGGAACAGCAATTGCTTGTGACCATCGAAACAGCCCTGACCAGACACAAACTGGAAAGAAAACTCAGGGAGAGCCGGCAATGGCTGAACACGACACTGACCAGCATTGGAGACGGGATCATTGCCACCGACGAAAAGGGGCGGGTGCGGTTCATCAATCCCGCCGCAATGGAACTTACCGGCTGGCGGCACACGGATGCGATGGGCAAGCCTTTGCACGAGATCTTTGCGCTCTCCAATGAAGAGTCTCCGAAACGCCTGGATATCCCCGCCATGCGGGAAAAGTCGAAACTTCACTTCGAAGATATGCTGGTTTCCAGGGACGGGAGGTCCATGCCGGTCGAGGCGCATGCGACCATCATCCCCGGTGAAACGGAGGAACCGCTTGGGATGGTTTTGGTTTTCCGCGACATCACCGAACAAAGAGCCAGCCTGCTGGAAATACAACGCCAGGCGGAACGCGCCGAGACCCTGCTGCAAGTGGCGTCCCAGGTAAATACCGAGATCGAACTTGAAACGGTGCTCAGGAAAATCTGCGAAGCCGCGGCTCGCATCCTGAAGAGCGCGGGCGCGGCGATCCTGCTCAAGGATGCCCGGCGGGAGGTCTTTCGAATCGTGGCAGTCACCGGCGATGCGCGGCTGGTTGAAAACTATCGCGGGGCGCAATTTGAATCTCCGGTGCTTGCCTTTCAGTCGCTGAAGAACCCCGCCCGCCCGGCTGAAATCGTCATGGAGGCCGAGTCCTATCCAAATCCGCAATGCGTGGACTTGTTCGCGCAACTGAACATCCGGACGATCGCCGTAATTCCCCTGCTTCGACATCGGAACATAATCGGCATATTGACAACATTCTTTCCCGGCAGGCTCGATTTGCTGCCCGAAGACGAAAGGAAACTCATCAGGGGCTTGGCGGACCAGGCTGGGATTGCGATTGCGAATGCCTCCTCTTTCGAACAGGTACGCACCAGCAGGGAGCGCCAGCAGTTCCTTGCCCGCAAACTGGTGCAAGTTCAGGAGGACGAACGGCGCAGCCTGTCGAGGGAACTGCACGATGAAGTCGGTCAAATGCTCACAGGTTTGCAATTTACCATCAAATCCCTGATGTCTCACTTCGACGAGGAACAAAGGAACAAACTCGACCAGGCGCAGATCATCGTGAGCGACATTATTTCCCAGATCCGTGAGCTTTCGATCAATCTACGCCCGAGCATGCTGGATGATCTTGGGATCCTTCCCACACTGGAATGGTTTCTTGAACGTTTTGAAGCCAAGACCGGCATTCAGGTGGATTTCCAGCATCAGAACCTGGATCAAAGATTTTATACCGAACTTGAAACCGCCGCCTTCCGGATCGTTCAGGAGGCGTTGACCAATGTCGCCCGCTACGCAGAGACGGAGAGCGTGGATGTCAGAATTCTCGTCCTGGATCCTGTCATGCAGATCGAGATCAGGGATCAGGGCCGCGGGTTCGACACAGCAGGGATCGCAAAATACCAGTCCCTGGGATTGGAAGGCATGCGCGAGCGGGCGTATGCCATAGGAGGCTTGTTGGAAATCCAGTCCGAGCCGGGCAAGGGAACCCAAATTCAAGCCTCCCTGCCGTTATCCGGTCATATGGAAAGAAGGACACATGAGCGTGAGCGTTCTTCTGGCAGATGACCATCCGCTCGTGCGCCGGGGACTGAGGAACCTCCTCGAAGCAGAGCCGGGTTTTTCGGTCGCGGGCGAAGCGGAGGACGGCTTGCAGGTAATCCAGCTGGCTGAGAAACTCCGCCCCGATATCCTGGTGGTTGATTTAATGATGCCGAACCTGAACGGCTTGGAAGTTTTGAAACAGGTCAGGCATCGGTCACCGATGACCCGCATGATCGTGCTTTCCATGCAAAGCGCCGACCCGTATGTTTTGGAGGCGTTTCGCTCCGGCGCGATTGGATACGTGCTCAAGGACAGCGCTCCGGACGAATTGATCAACGCCATTAACCAGTCGCTGAAGGACATCAAGTATTTGAGTCCGAAACTCCCTGAACGGCTGATCAGCGCAGCCAACGGGTCAATGGGAAATGCGGAACAGGATCCGTACGAGACGCTCACAGACCGGGAACGCGAGGTCTTTCAGATGGCGGCTGAGGGAAAAACCGCCCCTGAGATCGCAAAGAGACTCTCCATCAGCCCCCGTACTGCCGAACTGCATCGCAGCAGGATGATGAACAAATTGGACCTTCACAGCCAGTCCGAACTGGTGCGTTACGCCGTAAAGCGCGGGATTTTGCCCCTGGATAATTGAGCGGGTCGGCAATGACCAGTGATCAGTAATCAGTGGTTGGCGAGCAGTAATCCTGTCAGCAGGCCGGTCAATAAATCCCAGCCCGTGGAATGACCGATCTGCGTCAATTGCGAAATGAATGGATGAATGCCTTCCAAAGGTTCGCCGCTGATAAGGGCATTGATGATACGATGCAAAGGCGCGATGGCGTGTCCGTCGGTGTGGTCTTTCAGCAGGGTAAAACTGATCGAAGGGGTGCGCGCGGCATACCCTTCGACCGGGATTGCGTAAGGGGTGAAATCAAAAGCGGGAAATGCGGCTTGCAGTTGATTGACAGCAAATAGAAAACCGCCCACAAAATCATCGCCTGAAGGCGTGAGACCTGTTCCAAGCCCGATGAGTTTCCCTGCGGTTTGGGAAATTCGAGAGGGCTGGCTTTCAAGGCAGGCGCGCGCCATATCCAAAACAAATGGCTGGGAGAATTGGAGAATTGGGTCGGGGTATTTTGAGAAGGGTTCGATAGGGTCGCTGCGAGTGAGGGAGAGGATAAGCGGAATGAAATTTCCGCAGCCCCCGGCTTGCGAAAAGTCCAGGCGCGAAAAAAGGGAATGAATGCGCTCGGGAAGTTCGGTGATCTTCCATGCGGCATTTGGATCAAGGCGCGGCGCGTCCCATGACGATGCGCTGTCAATGTCGAAGATGAAATCGGGGTCAATCGTCAGACGGCGATCCTCCACTCGAAACGGCGACCCTGCCAAAGGTCCGGGGAGAGGCGGTGAGATTTGCGCGCAGCGCCGGTGCATTGGCGCCTCATCCGTCGTGATCCAGAAAAGTGCATCCGTTTCGGTCAGAAGATAAATCGCCTTCGAGAAGACCGCGAGAATCTTTCCGCACTGACCGGGCGCGAGACAGTCACGGGCGACCCCGCCCAGTTGGGTGAAAGCAGATGAAGGTTTCTTATTCAGGCTGGGCATCGGCGGGTTCATCATGTTGACGTCCATTGTAAGTGAAAATATGACCGGAGGGCAATCATGGCGTCTAACGACACATTAGAGAGAATATCCCCATGGACCAACCCGCTGAAATCCCCCTCACCGAAACCACTTATTTCATCCTGTTGAGCCTCTCGCCGAAGACGGAGCACGGCTACGCCATCATGAAGGACGTGCAGGCACTAAGTGAAGGCCGCATCATCCCGTCAGGGAACCTGCATCCTTCCGACCGGCATCAAACCCAAAGGCTGCTCATCCGT
>CAYQOF010000022.1:0-8728 GCA_964419035.1 uncultured Anaerolinea sp.
TCCAGCAACCACAACCGCTGCCGCTTGTGGAATTATCGTGAAGCGTTCGAAACATTCTTTGAGCAGGTGGAGATCGAAATCCTGACACGCGAGGAGGATGCATTTCGCAAACTCAAGCCTCACATCCGGCCTGAATTCATCAGCGGGAACATGACCGAAGATGCCGCCGCGACGATCCGTGTGACGGCGTCCAAGCCGAAGAAGTCGTAACGCGTTTTCATGATACAGCCCTCCCGTTCCGCGTTCTGGCGTTTTGTCCTCCTCGTCACTTCACTTCTTTCCCTGCTCGCGTACCGGGGATTGATTGATATTGCGAATCAACTGAACGTGGACATTTCCGCCAGCCGCACGTGGCCCCTCTATCTGACGGCTGTCGCCCTGCTGGGATTCTCCGCGTTGCTCGGGGTCTTGCTCAGTTTCACGAGGGCGCGTGATAAAACGTGGGGTTTCCTCGAATTGGTTGACCGCGCTCCCCAATCTACGCGCTGGATCGGTTTGTTGATCGTTCTGGTTTCCCTCGTCGGGTTCTCGCTGCTCTTCTCGACGCCGTATTTCAAAAGGCTCATAGGCTTCGAACAAGGGGTGCGCTTCCTCATCCTGTGGGGATTCAGCCTGTCGGGGATGTGGGGCGTAAGATTGTGGCGCAGAGACATCCCCTGGCTCGATGCGCTGGTCGTCATCGTTCCCTGTCAGACTCTCTTTCACCTTTTCCTGGTCAACTTTTCCTCGGTGACCGACTATCCGTTCGCGATGGGGTGGTCGGAAACCAGCCGTCATTATTTCCCGTCCCTCTTCCTCTCCGAAAAAGTCTACGGGGAAAAATTCCCGCTCCCCATCCTGCATCCCACGTTGCACCTGCTCCTCGCGCCGCCCTATCTGTTCGACGCGCCGCTTTGGGGGCACAGGTTCTGGCAGGCGGCGATGCGGCTCGTTTTGGTGGGGGCAATCGTCCCTGCGTTGATGAAGCGGTTGTCCATTCAGGGGGAGGGGAAACGCTGGCTCATCACTTTATGGATATTCCTCTTCCTGTTTCTCGGACCGGTCTATTTTCATCTCACCATCCCGGTCATGATCGTCCTCCTTGGAGTTTCGCTTCAGGACGACCGCCGGACCTGGGTCGCCGTTATTTTAGCCTCTCTCTGGTGTGGATGGAGCCGCCTGAACTGGTACCCCGTGCCGGGCATGCTCGCGGCTGTTCTGTATCTGATGGAAACACCGCACAGAGGGAAAAATTTTTGGGGTTATCTCCTCAAGCCTGCACTGTGGTTCCTCACTGGCACGTTGACCGCCTTCGCGTTTCAAAGGGTTTACATTGCGATCTCCGGCGTTCCGGCGGAATATTTTTACACCAGCCTTTCCTCCGACCTGTTGTGGTACCGGCTTTTGCCGAACGCGTCCTTTTCGCTGGGCATATTGCCCGGTGCGCTGCTGGTCTCCGCGCCGGTTTGGGTTGCCATATACGTTTTTCTTCGCGCGCAGGCTGACTGGCATTCATTGAGATTGACCTTGATCCTCGCGGCATTGCTCGTGCTGTTCCTCGGCGGACTGGTGGTGAGCCTCAAGATCGGCGGCGGTGCAGACCTGCATAACCTGGATGCCTATTACATCCTTTTATTGATCGTGTTTGCGTATCTGGCGTTTGGTCGTTACCGCCGCGAGAACGGGGAATTGAATCAGCCCGCCTCTCTGCACTGGCTGATCGTGGCTGCCTTGATCGCCATGCCCGCGTGGTCGCAGTTGAAGTTCAATGTCAATTTCAAATCCTACGACGCGGACAAGGCGGAAGCCACACTGTCCGCGTTGCAGGGATACGTGGATCGAGTCAACGCACAGAGCGGAGAAATTTTATTCATCACCCAGCGGCAATTGACTTCAATGGGTATGCTGGAAAATGTGACACTTGTCCCTGAATACGAGCGCGAAGACCTGATGGAAATGGCGATGGCGAACAATGACAAGTATCTGGGTATGTTCCAAAAGGATATGGAGGATCAGCGGTTCGATTTGATCGTGGTGGATCCGCTGAACTATGTCCTGCTGGGAGACAAGTATTCGTTTGGCGAGGAAAACAACGTCTGGGTGACGCGGGTGATGGTGCATATCCTTTGCAATTACCGCGCGGAGACCACTTTCCCGGAAGATTCGATCTCACTGTATGTGCCGCAGGAGGGGGAGAGGCAGTGCCCACAGATTCAGTGATTGAGGGTGAATCTAAACACAAAGGACTCGAAGAAAAAGGCTTTGTGTTTTGTTCTCCTTTGTGTACTTTGTGCCCTTTGTGGTGAACAACCCCCTACACAAATTTGATGCGCCGCGCGGCGAAGACGACCATGCGGAATAACAGCAAGCCGTGCCTCCAGCGCGAAATGTTAGTCGTTCCGTACGTCCGTTCGCGGTAACGAATGGGCAGGTCGAGGATCTTCAGGTTGAGTTTTGCCGCGCCGAAGATCAGGTCGAAATCGCCGAACGGGTCGAAATCGCCGAAGTAAGAACGGTTCGCCGCGATCTGCTCGTAATCCTTTTTCCACAAAACTTTTGTGCCGCACAATGTATCCTTGATGGGCTGCCCCAACAGCCACGAGAACGCCATGCTGAAGAATTTGTTGCCGAGGAAGTTCAGCGTCCGCATGGCTTCCTTTTCCATCGGGTAGACCAGCCGCACACCGTTGATGAACTCGCCCCTGCCTGAGACAAGCGCCTCGTAGAAACGAGGCAGGTCTTCGGGCGGAACGGTCAGGTCGGCGTCGAGGATCATCAGCACGTCGCCGCTGGCGCGCTCGAAGCCGGCGCGCACCGCGTCCGCTTTGCCGATGCCCGGTTGTTTCAGGAGCAGGCTGGGGGGGGAGGGCTTGCGTTGAGCGTCGTCGAAACGACGCGCCGCGATCTCACGTTCGATCGCCGCGTAGGTGTCGTCCTTCGAATGTCCCTCCACAAAGATGAGTTCGGTGCCGCGTCCCATTTGCGGGACGCGCTCGAAAATGGATTGGATGTTGCCCGCTTCATTGCGCGCCGCCACGATGACGGATACGAACGGCTCCTGCGCGCGTTCAGAAGCAGGACGGGCGACCACAAAATTCGAAAGCGCCAGTTGGTTGAGGGGCCACAAACGAACAAGAAACCGATTCGCAAATCCGCTCAATGGCAATGGGAGGAGGGTTTCCTGCGTGATACGCACGGGCTCGAAACCGGCAAGTTTGAACAGGGCTTTCATGTCATCACGAGTGAGCCAGTTCTGATACAGGTTCGGTGTTGCAAGGTTCATCTTTTGCGCGAGGCTGAGCGGCAGCTGCCACAGGCGGCTGTAGAAATTGAGGAGCAGGCGCGTGCGCGGATGGCACAGCGAGCGGATCTGTTCGAGGACGCGCTGCACGTCCCACAGGTCGTTGACGAGGTCGGAGAGGATGATGATGTCGAAGGTCTCTTTGAGCGCGGAGAGGTCGTGCGCATCGGCTTGGATGAATTCGAGATCAGGGTGACGTTCCCGCGCGCGGCGGATCATCTCCCCGGAAAAATCCACGCCGACGCCGCGCGAAGGCTGGAGCGCGGCGAGCAGGCGTCCGTCGGCGCAGCCGATCTCGAGGACGCGCAAGCCGGGGGGCGTGTGGAAGCGATAGATCTCCTCGAGGCGGCGGTGATACCAGGTTCCCATCCCGCGCCAGCGGTCGCGTTTGCGGGCGATGGCATCCCAATGGGCGATGCGCGCTTGTTGATATTCCTTCCCAGCCGGGTCGAATGAAGAGGATAAGGTCATGGTCTGCCTGATTTTATGCGCATGTGTTCGATTTGGAAAGAATTTGTGGACTTGACCCCTCCCTGAATGGGGTTATAATTCAGTCACTGAATTTTGGAAATGTGAAACGCCGAAAATGGAAACCGCAAACGAAGAACTCCGCGAACTGACGCTCCTCGAAAAGATCGAGAACAACCCCGATGTGAACCAATCCACGCTTGCCACACAACTCGGTGTGGCGGTCGGGACCGTCAACTGGCACCTCAAGCGCCTCATTGCCAAGGGATATGTCAAAGCCATGCGCGCCGAACGCAAGAAACTGCGTTACATCATCACGCCCGAAGGCATTGCCCTGCGCGCCCGTCTCGCGGTGGATTACGTCGAACGTTCGTTTTCCATCTATCGCAAGACCCGTCAGCGCGTGAAGGAGCATCTCGCCAAAGTGCGGCAGGCCGGCTACGACCGCGTGCGCATCCTCGGCAAGGGTGACGTGGTGGACATCTGCCGGCTGACCTGCCTCGAACAGAGCATCGCCATCGTGAACGATAAAAACGTCCCCGCGCTTCGTGTGGACGGGTTGAAGGTGGAATTCGTGATGGAGGACCTGACATGACGGATCGCCACATCCTGATCACAGGAGGCGCGGGATACATCGGCTCGCTCCTGACCTCGGAACTGCTCCGCCTCAATTACCGCGTCTCCGTCCTCGACTCTCTCCTCTTCGGCGGCGAGTCGCTGCTGCCTTTCCTGCACCACCCCAACTTCCACTTTGTCAAAGCGGATGTGACCGAGCCGCGCGCCATCAAAGACTCCTGCAAGGACGACTGGCAGAAACCCGATGCCATCATCCATCTTGCCGCGATCGTGGGATTCCCCGCCTGTCAAGCGGTGGGGAGGCAGGTCGCGTGGAAGTACAACGTCGAGGCGGCGAAACTGGTCTTCGAGCAGGCGGCAGATATCGGCGTGGAAAGATTCGTGTTCGCGTCCACGTACAGCAACTACGGCTTGTCTCCCGATGGCAAACCCGTCACCGAAGAGTCGCCGCTAAATCCGCAATCGCTATACGCGGAGACAAAGATCGCCGCGGAGGAATACTTGCTCGCGCAGAAGGACGCATCCTGCGCGCCGCTTCTGTTCCGCTTTGCGACGTTGTATGGCTTGTCCCCTCGGACGCGTTTCGATTTGATCGTCAATCAGTTCGTGCTCGAAGCGTTCACGAAACGGGAACTTATCATTTACCAGCGTGGCTATTCGCGCTCGTTCGTCCATATCCGCGATGTGGCGTGCGGCGTCATCCTGGGACTCGAAGCGGAGCGATCGAAGATTCAAGGTCAGGTGTTCAACCTCGGCACGGATGAGGGTAATTATTCGAAGGATGACATTGTGAGACTCGTGCTGAAACGCATGCCCGAAACGGTCGTGGATTACAAGGATCTCACCTTCGGCGGCGATATGCGCGACATTACCGTGTCGTTCGCGAAGATCAGGAATGTACTGGGCTTCGAGACGACGCTCGATGTGGATGATGGCATCCGGGAGTTACTGTTCGCATTGAAAAGCGGCATCATCCAAAACCCGATGGATATGCGGTATCGCAACGCGCAGTTCATTGTGCAATAACATGTACACAGGAGAATCCATGCCCCAGAATTTTTGGGAAGATAAGAAAGTCATCGTCACCGGCGGGTCGGGCTTCCTCGGTTCATTCGTCGTTGAAAAACTTCAACAACGCGGCGCAAGGGATGTATTCGTCCCACGCAGTTCAAAATATGACCTCCGCAAATCAGAAGACATCTCCCGCATGTTCAACGATTTCCGCGCGGACATGGTCATCCACCTCGCCGCGCTGGCGGGCGGAATCGGCGCAAACCGCGCCCGCCCCGCCGAGTTCTTCCATGACAATCTGATGATGGGCGTGCCGTTACTGCATCAGGCGTGGCAAAAGGGCGTGGAGAAATTCGTCGCCGTTGGCTCCATTTGCTCATACCCGAAGTTCACCCCGCTTCCGTTCAAGGAGGAAAACCTGTGGGACGGCTATCCCGAAGAGACGAACGCCCCGTACGGGCTGGCGAAGAAGATGCTGCTCGTTCAATCACAGGCGTATCGCCAGCAATATGGATACAACTCGATCTACCTCATGCCGGTGAATCTCTTTGGTCCGCGCGATAACTTCGATCTGGAAACCTCGCACGTCATCCCCGCCTTGATCCGCAAGGCGGTCGAGGCGGGCGAACGCGGCGAGGAGGAACTGCCGGTGTGGGGTGATGGCTCCCCGACGCGCGAATTCCTCTACGTCGAGGATGCCGCGCAGGGCATAGTCACTGCCGCGGAAAAATACAACGGTTCCGAGCCGGTCAATCTTGGTTCCGGTTTCGAGATTTCGATCAAGGACCTTGTCGAGATGATCGTAAAGATGACCGGCTTCGAAGGCAAACTCGTCTGGCAGACCGACAAGCCCAACGGTCAGCCGCGCCGCGCACTCGACGTCTCGCGTGCGAAGGAATTTTTTGGCTGGAGCGCGCAGGTCCCGTTCGAGGAGGGCATGAAGCGGACGATCGAGTGGTTCAAAGCCAACAGGTCGAAGGTCTAGAGTCAAAGGTCGCGTGACCTTCGACCTTTGACTTGTGACGTTCGACGAGAAGATATGACCGACATCACAAAACCCGAACCCGCAACCGTTTTCATCAAACCCTCCACAGGTTTCGCCGCCTTGAACCTGCGCGACTTATGGACGTACCGCGAACTGATCTACTTCATGATCTGGCGCGACATCAAGGTGCGTTACAAACAGACCGTCCTCGGCGCGGCGTGGGCAATCATCCAGCCGGTGCTGACGATGCTGATCTTCACCTTCATCTTTGGACAGGTCGCCAGACTGCCCACGGACGGCGGCATCCCGTACCCGATCTTTTCGTACACTGCGCTTCTTCCCTGGGGATTATTCGTCACCGCGTTGAACCAGGCTTCGCGCTCGCTGACGTCGAACCAGAACATGGTGACGAAGATCTATTTCCCGCGTCTGGTGCTTCCCCTCGCTTCGATCCTCTCCGGGCTTGTGGACTTCGCCATCGCGTTCGTCATCCTCGTCGGCTTGATGTTCTATTACGGGGTGACGCCCTCGATCAACGTGCTGTGGACACTGCCCATGTTCCTCCTGCTTGCCATCGTCACCGCGCTGGGCGTGGCGTTGTGGCTTTCGGCGATCAACGTGCAATACCGCGATGTCAACTACGCGCTCCCGTTCATCACCCAGTTCTGGCTGTTCCTTACGCCCATCGCCTATTCATCCAGCCTGATCTCGGAGAAATGGCAACTGGTCTATTCGCTGAACCCGATGGCGGGCGTGGTGAACGGATTCCGCTGGGCGCTCCTCGGCACGAACACGGGACCGGGTCCCGAAATGGCAGTCTCCGTGCTCATCTCTATCCTGATCCTGATCAGCGGCTTGTTCTACTTCCGCAATATGGAAAAGACGTTTGCAGATACGATTTGACGTGTAGTGTGCGCTCTCTTGCGCACGCACGGCATTAGAGAATGCCGTCTACACCGGAAAAATAAATGACCACCGCCATCAGCGTACACAACCTCGGCAAACAATACCGCATCGGCGCGGCGCAGCAGAAATTCCAGTACAACATGCTCCGCGACGTAATCGTGGACACGCTCATGACGCCCGTGCGCGTCTATCGCGCCCTGCGCGGACAAGGCACAAGCGGCGCGAGCGGAGTCTCCACCATTTGGGCTTTGGACGACATTTCCTTCGACCTTGAAGAGGGCAAGGTGCTTGGCATTGTGGGACGCAACGGCGCGGGAAAAAGCACTCTGCTCAAGATACTCTCACGCGTTACCGAACCGACCAAAGGCACCGTGACCGTGCGCGGACGCGTCGGCTCCCTGCTCGAGGTGGGCACGGGATTTCATCCCGAATTGACCGGGCGCGAGAACATCTACATGAACGGCGCAATCCTCGGGATGAAACGCGCCGAGATTGACAGCAAGTTCGATGAGATCGTCGAGTTCTCCGAGGTCAGTCAGTTCATTGATACGCCCGTCAAACGCTATTCCTCCGGCATGTATCTGCGGCTTGCCTTCGCGGTCGCCGCGCACCTCGAGCCCGAGATCCTCATCGTGGACGAGGTCCTCGCGGTGGGCGACGCGGAATTTCAGCGCAAATGCCTCGGCAAGATGGGAGACGTCGCGCAGCAGGGACGCACCGTCCTCTTTGTGAGTCACAACATGTCCGCGATTCTGCGTCTTACGCAGGAATCCATCGTGCTGAAAAATGGACAACTCATCAAGCGCGCGCCCACGCCCGAAGCGGTGGATTTCTACCTAGCCTCCGGGCAGGCGGAATCGGGTGAACGCATCTGGGAGGCGGACGAGGTCCCAGCCTCGGCGATGCCGTTCAAGCCGATCAGCCTCAGGCTTCGCGACCGAAGCGGGAACGTCGTGGATACCGTCCGTTCCACCGAGCCGGTCGCCGTCGAATGGGAGTATCAACTCGATGCGCCCGTCACCGGTCTGCGCGTGGGTTTGTATCTCAACACGATGCGCGGCGAGTACGTCTTTACCTCGTTCGATACAGACGACGCGAAACAATTCGAACAGTTCGGCGCGCGCGCGGCGGGACGCTACGTCATCCGCTGTGAAATACCCGCTGATTTCTTCAATGAAGGTCGTTATTATTTCGGCGTCAACGCGAGTTCGTTCGGCGTGAAGCGTTACTTCATGGATGAGAACGCCCTCTCGTTCAACGTGGATATTTCCGGCGCGCCCGGCACGCAATGGCCCGAACCGCGCCAGGGTTCCATCCGCCCGCGTTTGGATTGGAAGATAGAGAAGATTGATTAATGCAAACCGCTGAGTCGCGGAGAACACGGAGAAAAACTCTGCGCTCTCTGCGTCTCTGCGGTGAATAAATATGCTCAACAAAACCTCCCTCCGCAACTTCATTGGCGAACTGCCTCTCGCCGCCGAACTCGATTACACCCTTCGGCA
>CAYQOF010000022.1:8828-9925 GCA_964419035.1 uncultured Anaerolinea sp.
GCCTCCCTCAAATCTGACGTGGAGGAGGTCTCCCTGTGGGACGCGCAATACACGCTTATGCGCGAGGAAGTGGACATGGAGGACGCGGAAGACAAGGCGCTTTACGACCTGCGCGTCAAACGCAACACCTTCGCCGCGCTCGCCGCCCTCGAATGGATGCAGACTCACAAACCCGACGTCGTCCTCGTCCCCAACGGTTTGATCCTCGAAATGGGGATCGTGTTCCGCGTCGCGCGTTACCTGAACATCCCCGCCGTCACGTTCGAATTCAACGACCAGCGCGAACAGATCTGGCTGGCGCAGAACACCTCCATCATGCGGCAGGACACGGATTATCTCGTCGAAGCGCGCTGCTCCCTGCCGATGACCGACGAAATGTATGAACGCCTCGCCGACCTCGAGAATGCCCGCAGAGGCGCGCGCGTGTGGGGCAAATCGAAACGCCTGTGGCAATACGTCTCGGCGCAGGGCGCGGACGCAACGCGCAAGGCTTTGGGCTTGGATGATCGTCCCGCTGTCCTCCTCGCGGCGAATGTTCTGGGCGACAGCCTCACATTGGGACGGAACATCTTCGCCGCGTCCATGAGTGAATGGATCACGAAGACTGTCCAATATTTTGCAAAGCGAAACGACGTGCAACTCGTCATTCGGATTCATCCCGGCGAAAAACTCGTCCCGCAGGCGAAATCCATGGGGACGGTCGTGCGTGAGGCGCTACCGGAAGTTCCGAACCATTTTCACGTGATCGGCGCGCTGGATAACGTCAACACCTACGACTTGATCGAAGTTGCCGACCTGGGTTTGGCATACACGACGACGGTCGGCGTCGAGACCGCCATGAACGGCGTCCCGGTCATCCCCTGCGGGCAGACGCATTACCGAGGCCGCGGATTCACCATTGACCCGAACACGTGGGAGGAATATTTTTCGACGCTCGAAAAGGTCTTATCTGATCTGCCCGCGCATCGTTTGAGCGAGGAGCAGGTTGCAAGGGCGTGGAATTATGCCTATCGCTTCTTCTTTGAATATCCGCGTCCGTTCCCGTGGCGGCTGATGAATTTCTGGGACGATCTTGAAGTGTGGTCCCTTGAGAAAGT
>CAYQOF010000022.1:10025-19465 GCA_964419035.1 uncultured Anaerolinea sp.
TACCGCCTGTGCGCGGACATTTCCATCACAGCGTTGAAGGAGGCGCGCAGCCGCCTCGGCGATAAAGGCTTGTACGTCGTCGCGGATATTGCGAACCTGCCCTTCAAGCCCGACTCATTCGACGGCTTCGTATCCATGCACGCCATCCATCACCTGCCGCTGAACGAACACCGAAGGGCGTATCTGGAACTGCACCGCTCCCTCAAGCCGGGCGGAAGCGGTGTGATTGTCAATGGCTGGGATTATTCCCTGCTGATGCAGATGGCGAATCCGTTCATTCAATTTGTCCGCTTGTTGACCGGCGGCATCCAGCGCAAAAAGAAGCGCGAAAATAACGCGGACGGCACTTTCGTGGCAAAGATGACGGCGCGCTGGTTGAAACGGGAAATGAACGACCTGAATCTCGAGATCCATCCCTGGCGTAGTGTAAGCACCACGTTCCTCCGGACATTCGTGCGCGAACGTTTTGGCGGCAAAATCTTTTTGCGTTTGGTCTTCTGGCTCGAAGAGACCTTCCCGCGCTTCTTCGGCGAGAATGGGCAATATCCGTTGATTGTCATCAAGAAATAGAGACTGGAGATTGGAGACTGTGCCGAAGTTTACCGACCAGCAGTATTTGAAAATGGATCAGTATCGTGACTCATCCAACCTCGACGCGCGGGTGGAAATTCACAAACGCTTCAGTACGAATCCGTATGGCTGGTTCCGTTGGGTCTTTGACGCTTTGCTCAAACTGTCCTCCCATGCAAAGATTCTGGAATTGGGGTGCGGACATGGATTGCTCTGGAAAGAGAACGTACATCGTATCCCCTCCGCCTGGGACATCACCCTCTCGGATCTTTCCCCGGGGATGCTTGATTCAGCGTGGAGAAATTTGGTCGTAACTGGACGCAACTACAAGTTCAGGGAAATTGATGCGCAGGAAATCCCTTTCGAGGATGCGACGTTAGACGCGGTCTTCGCCAATCACATGCTGTATCACGTCCCTGACAGAGCGAAGGCATTGGCTGAAATCAAGCGCGTTCTGAAACCTGGCGGACGTTTGATTGCAGCCACCGTTGGCGAAAAGCACATGAAGGAAATGATGGAAAAACTGCGTCAGGTTCACGCCGGCAAAAACAGTGAACCGCATAACAATCCCTTCACGCTCGAAAATGGATCGGAGCAACTCAAGCCGTTCTTCTCCGACGTGACCTTCTCGCGCTACGATGACAATTTGCGCGTGACGGAGATCGAACCCATCATGGCTTATATCCGTTCGTCAATTGGCGCAGCGGAATTGTCGGAAGAAGAACTTTTGAAGATTCGAACTGATCTGGAAAAGGAATTGAAGGAAAAAGGCAGTATCTTTATCACGAAGGATTTTGGGTTGTTCGAGGCGATAAAATAACCATTCGTCATTGCGAGACGCCGAAGGCGGCGAAGCAATCTCCAATACCGTGACAGGGATTGCTTCGTCGGGTCTTCGACCCTCCTCGCAATGACATATAGGAGAATTTATGGACTGGAAAAATCAAGTCGTGCTCATCACCGGCGGGACGGGATCGTTCGGCAAGAAGTTCACGCAGACACTGCTCGAGGAAAAACAGCCGAGGAAGATCATCATCTTCAGCCGCGATGAGTTGAAGCAGCACGAAATGAAAATGCACGGATTCGACCACCCGTCCCTGCGCTATTTCATCGGCGATGTGCGCGACCGCGAGCGGCTGGTGCGAGCCATGCACGGCGTGGACATCGTCGTCCATGCCGCGGCGTTGAAGCAGGTGCCTGCCTGCGAGTACAACCCGATGGAAGCCATCAAGACCAACATCATGGGCACCGCGAATGTGGTCGAAGCGGCGCTGGACGCGGGCGTGAAGAAGGTCATGACCATCAGCACGGACAAAGCCGTCAGCCCGGCGAACCTTTACGGTGCGACCAAACTCGCCGCGGAGAAGTTGACCGTTCAAAGCAACGCGTATGCGGCGGGAACGGCGACCAGATACTCGTGCGTTCGATACGGGAACGTGGTGGGGAGTCGTGGTTCGGTTGTTCCTGTTTTTCTCAAGCAACGCGAAAATGGAGCAGTCACCATCACCGATGAACGCATGACGCGTTTCTGGCTGTCGCTGGAGCAGGGCGTCAAGTTCGTCATTGACTGCATCGAACAAATGGAGGGCGGGGAGGTGTTCGTGCCGAAGATCCCCAGCACCAAGGTCGTTGACCTTGCCAAAGCCATCGTGCCGAATGCAAAGATCGAGATCATCGGCATCCGCCCTGGTGAGAAGTTGCACGAGGATTTGATCTCGGAGGACGAAGCGCGTCATACCGTCGAACTCGAGAAAATGTATGTGATCCAACCCGCCGAGGCGATCTGGTTCGGTTACTCGTGGAAGGACAAAGGCAAGCCGCTCCCCGAAGGCTTCACCTACACCAGCGACAACAACTCCGAATGGCTCGATATCGAAGGCATCAAGAAGTTCGTCGCGCCGTTCGAGGAATTGTTCAAGCAGGGGAAGTTGGAAGGGTAATGAACCACCTGCAAAAGTCTCAAACCCTTAACCACGGAGACACTGAGGCACGGAGTTCTTTTATTTTTTTCTCGGTGTCTCCGTGACTCAGTGGTTCGAATATGAAACTCCTCATAACTGGCGCAAGCGGACTCCTCGGAATCAACCTCGCTCTCGAAGCCATGCGCGGGCATGAAGTCATTGGCATTGACCGCGGCAAACTCAGGTCTGCTCCGTTTCGGGTCATAAAAGCCGATATTCTCAAAAGGGATGAGATCAATTCCATCATCAATACGACCAGACCCGATTGGTTTATCAATTGCGCGGCGGTGGCAAATCTTGAAAAATGTGAGGAAGATCCCATTCAGGCAAGGTTACTCAACACGGACCTGCCTGGCGAATTGGCTGCTGCCTGTGCAAAAAGAAATATCCCTTTCGTGCATCTTTCCACCGATTCAGTTTTCGACGGCACAAAGGAGGGCATGTATACAGAGGAAGACAAGCCAAATCCGCAAGGAGTTTACTCGCGAACCAAACTCGATGGCGAGCGCGCCGTGGGACAGGTCAACCTGCAGGCAATTATTGCCAGAGTTAATTTTTTCGGTTGGTCGTTGGGCGCAAAAAGAAGCCTCCCCGAGTTCTTTATCAACAACTTGAGCGAGGGCAGGAACGTCAACGGGTTTACCGACGTCATTTTCTGCCCGATGTGGGTCAATCACCTCGCGCAGACGCTCATCGCCATGCTCGAAAAGGATTTGCACGGCTTGTATCACGTCGTTGGCGCGCAGCCGATGAACAAGTATCAGTTCGGGGTGGAGGTGGCGCGCAAGTTCGGGCTGAATGAAAGCCTCATCGAGCCGCAATCCGTCGAAAGGTCGGGGCTGACCGCCAAACGTTCCCACAATTTATGGCTGTCTGTCCACAAACTGTCCACAGATCTAGGGCGTCCCCTCCCCGATTTCTCCGCTGGTTTGGACGGTTTCTATACACAGTTCCAGCAGGGTTATCCACAGAAAATCAGGAGTTATCAACAGCCATGAAAAACCTGCTCAAACTCGAAGAATTCTTTTTGTTTGGCCTTGCAATTTTTCTTTTTTCGGGATTGGATTACGGATGGGGCTGGTTCGCCCTGTGGTTTTTTGCGCCCGACCTGAGCATGCTCGGCTACCTGGCGACCCCCCGCTTCGGCGCGTGGACCCTTCGACACGCTCAGGGCGACGCCTATAACCTGATCCACCACAAGGGGCTTTCGGTTGCCGTTTATGCCCCGGGCTGCCTACTCGCCACCCCCTGGCTGATGTTCGCAGGGACGATCCTGCTCGGTCACTCCAGCCTTGACCGTGTGCTTGGTTATGGCTTGAAGCATGAAGATGCGTTTCAGAATACGCACTTGGGGAGGATTGGCAAACAAAATGCCTCTTGAACTTCTCAAATCCAAAACGGGACGAACGCTCATCGAGTCACATCGCGGCGTGGAAAACGGCGATGTGCCCGAAAATTCCTGGCCAGCGATAAAACCGGGTCACCAATTGGGCGCGGACTTGATTGAAGTGGACGTGCAATCGAGTCAAGACGGCGTCGCGTTTCTGCGCCACGATTACCAACTCCCTGATGGACGCTGGTGTCACGATTTGACTTGGAATGAATTGAAAGAACTCAAGATCAAAGGTGAGTCTTTGCCTCTGCTGGAAGATGTCCTTGTTTGGGCGCGGGATACTGGTGTGCATCTGTCATTGGATATGAAAACCTTCTTCAAACCAGAAGGGATTTTGGCGAAGGAAGTCGTCCGCTTGCTGGAACGGACGAACACGAAAGATAATGTTTTGCTGTTATTCTTTGACCATGAAGAGTTGTTTCGCATGAAGCTTGCCCATCCCGATTTGACCGTCCGTACTTTACTGACGGGAAGACTTGTGAATATGGCAGAATATCTTTTGAAGATCAGGGCGGATTGTGTAAGTCTTTCCTACGGAATACTCTGTCCAGAAGATATTGAAAAAATCCATTCAATCGGTGCCGCTATGGTTCTGATCGAATATTGGAATCAAAACAGTGACCTGTTTCAACAGCATGATATTGATGTGCTTTCAGTCGGCAATCCTTTGGATGGGAGAAGGATTTTGAATGGTCAGTACTCAAGGTGACAGTCACTTTTAAAGTGACTGTCACCTCTCAGAGCTTTTTAGATTGTTTGTAGAATGGAAGAAAATTATTGCCCCGCTTGCAGGCGTTCCGCCAACCACATCTTGATGATGGATTGGCGCGAAACGCCGAGCCGCTTCGCTTCACGGTCAAGCGCGGCAAGCATCCAAACAGGCACGTCCATGTTGATGCGTTTTTGTTCTTCGGCAGGACGGCGCGCTTTGGAAAGGTCTAGTTGCGCGATGACGTCTTCGCCATCGTCGAATTTTTTATCGAAATCAGATGCTCTCGTTTTCATACAGGTCAATCTCCTCATCTCTTGAACGCCGCACAGATATAATGCGAATGTTTTCGTCTCGATATGTAATCACAGCCGACCAATGTTTACCCTTGATCTTGCCAATGACCAGAAAACGCGGCTCATCCAGATTTTTTGCAGGGATCTCAAGATATTCCTCGTCATCCCATAAGGCTTGCGCCTCTTCGAAATCAATGCCGTGTTTCTTGCGGTTTGAGGCGCTCTTGTGCGGGTCATAATCAAAAGGCATGATAAGGATTATACCAACTTAACCATCTTGATAAATTCTGGTTTCGGAGGACAAAATGGAAATCAAATTTGGAAATCGAACCATCGGCATGAACCACCCGACCTACTTCATCGCCGACATCGCCGCGAATCACGACGGCGATTTGGAACGGGCGAAACTGCTCATTCGCCTGGCAAAAGAGGCGGGAGCGGACGCCGCCAAATTCCAGAACTTCGACGCGCCGAAGATCGTCTCGGATTATGGCTTCTCGCACATGAACGCGCAGGTCTCGCACCAGGCAACGTGGAGGAAATCGGTGGTGGAGGTCTATCGCGCCGCGTCCATTCCCTTCGAATGGACGCTGACCCTCAAGGAGGAGTGCATGGATATCGGGATAGATTATTTCTCCTCCCCATATGACTTCACCGCGATTGATTTCCTCGACCCGTATGTGGAGGTCTACAAGGCTGGCTCGGGCGAAATTGACTGGATCGAGGCATTGGAGCGCATGGCAGGAAAAGGCAAGCCGTTCTTCGTTGCAACAGGCGCGTCCACGATCGGCGAAGTGCAGAGGGCGGTCCATGCGATATTGAAGATCAACAAGCAACTTGTCCTGATGCAGTGCAACACCAACTACACCGCCAGCCCGAACAACTACGACCATTTGCATGTCAACGTCTTGAAGACGTACGCGGCGATGTTCCCCGATGTGATCCTGGGTCTCTCCGACCATACCCACGCTCTCGCCCCGGTTCTCGCGGCGGTGACGCTTGGCGCGCGCGTCATCGAACGTCACTTCACTGACAGCAACGACCGCGAAGGTCCCGACCACAAGTTTGCGATGGACCCCGCCAAATGGGCGCGCATGGTCGAAGAGACGCGTCTGCTTGAGAGGTCACTTGGCTCCTCCGACAAGTTCATCGCGGACAATGAGCAGGAGACCGCCATCGTGCAACGCCGCTGCCTGCGCGCCGCGCGTGACATCAAGGCTGGCGAGGTCTTCACGCGCGATATGATTGACGTGCTTCGTCCCGCCACGGTTGGCGCGATCAAGCCTGACCAGATTCAAAATGTCATCGGAACGAAAGCCTTGACCGATATGCCAAGGGGCAAAGAACTGCGCTGGACGGATCTCGGGGCTTAGTTCTCAGCCGCAAAGGGCACGAAGGGTCACAAAGTTTTTTGAATCTTTTCCTTCGTGACCCTTTGTGACACTTCGTGGTAAAAAAATATTTCATGCGTATCTTATATTTCTCTCGAAACTACACCCCTCACGATTATCGGTTTCTGTATTCGCTTTCAATAACGGAGCATGAGGCGTTCTTTCTTCAATTGGAAGCGAATCATCGCCAGACGGAAGATCGCCCTGTTCCCGATAATGTCCGGCAAATTCTGTGGACGGGTGGGCGAGGCGAATTCCGCTGGCGCGATATTCCGCGTCTGACGTTCGACCTCCGACGCGTCATCAGGGAAATCAAGCCCGACATTATCCACGCGGGACCCATCCAGAACTGTGCGTTTCTCGTTGCCCTGAGCGGATTCCGTCGCTTGCTGGCGATGTCGTGGGGATATGACCTGGCGATGGATGCAGATAAAAGTTGGTGGATGCAATGGGTAACGAGTTACACGTTGCGCCGAAGCGCGTATTTTACAAGCGACGCCAACGTCACACGCGAAAAGGCTTTATCGTTTGGGATGAACCCGGAGCGCACGGTTATTATTCCATGGGGCGTTGACCTGGAACATTTTGCTCCCGGCAAAGCGGAAAGCGGAAAGCGGAAAAATGGACGCGGCAATCGTAAATCAATCACCCTTTTTTGCAGTCGCACGTGGGAATCCATTTACGGCGTGGACGTTCTGGCGAAGGCATTCGTCAAAGTGGCGAACGAGAACCCAAAGGTGAACCTGATTCTGCTGGGCGGGGGCTCGCAGGGAGCGTACATCCGTCAAATTTTGATGAACGGCGGCGTGATGGATCGCGTCCATTTTGGAGGGCAGGTGGGGCAGCGTGATCTGCCGCGCTGGTATCGCCTGGCGGACATCTACATCTCGCCCTCGCACGTGGATGGAACCTCTGTTACATTACTCGAAGCGCTGGCGAGCGGACTTCCGTGTTTGGTGTCTGATATACCTGGAAACAAGGAATGGATCGAAGATGGACTCAATGGCTGGACCTTCCGTGACGGGGATGCGGATCATTTGGCGGAGAAGATACTGCTTGCAATAAAAAAGAGAAGAGAATTCAAGAGGATTGGAGAATTGGCGCGGAAGACAGCCGAGGAGAGGGCGGATTGGAGGAAGAATTTTGGTAAACTTCTTGAGGCTTATGATAAAGTCATGTCATTGCGAGGGCGGTGATCTTCCGCCCGAAGCAATCTCCAACACGACGAGGAGATTGCTTCGCGCTGGTCTCGATACGGCGGACGATCACCGCCAACTCGACCAGCGCTCGCAATGACATAATAGAGGAATCATGTTGACATTTGAAAATCTAGTCGAAGGGTTTCGTGAGTTGGGCGTGGAGGAGGGTGATACGCTGCTCGTCCACAGTTCGTACAAATCGTTCGGACCCGTGGACGGCGGACCACAGACGGTGATCCGCGCGTTGGAAGCCGCGCTCGGCACGGAGGCGGACGGGACGCTGATCATGCCGACGTTCAATTTCGATTTCAACAAAGGCGCGCCGTGGGATGTGCGCACGACGCCGTCGAAGATGGGCGTGCTGACGGAACTGGTGCGGACCGACCCGCGCGCGAAGCGGGTGTTTCATCCGTTCTATTCGTTTGCGATTTTGGGGGAGCACGCCGAGATGCTTGGCGGTTTGCGATACAAGAGCGCGTATGAACGCAATTCGGTGTTTGGGAAGTTGCGCGATTTGGACGGGAAGATCATGGTGATCGGGCTGTCGTATACGAACAGCATGACGTTCTTTCATCATATCGAGCAAATGGAGGGCGTGGACTATCGTTTTCTGAAACAGTTCACGGGCGAAGTGACGGACGAGAACGGGAACACGTATACCGATACGTTCGAGATGCTGGTGCGCGACATTGACAAGGGCGTCATCACCGAAGTGGACCCGATGGGCGCGTTGATGGAGCAGGCAGGGGTCATCAAGTCTGCGAAGATCGGCGAAGCGGATGTGAAATTGATGAAAGCGAATGAAGTCTATGAGTTCACGGCGCGCGAAATGAAGCGCGATCCGTTTTTGTTGTATTACATCAAGAAGGATGAGTAGAAAGTGGAAAGTGGCGAGGCAGGTGCAGATGCCTTACTTGCTGTAGTGGTATCTCGCTTGCAGGAAGTCAATTCGATCCTCGCGCACGAGATAGACAATGCGATGTTCCTGTGTCAATCTTCGCGACCAACAGCCAGGCGCGAGATATTTGAGCAGTTCGGGTTTGCCAATACCTTCAAATGGGTCTCGCAGAATGGCGTCAATCAGTTCGAAGGCGCGCAAAGCCAGTTTGCGATCTGTTTCGACCCAATAACGGAGGTCTTCGATAAATTCAGGTTGCAAGACCGCCTCACGCTTTTTCGGTTTCAAGTCCCACCTCTTTGCGCAAATCATCCATGCTCATGGCCTGACCCTCGTTTTTCAATGCCCGCGCCAAAGCGGATAAAATCCGTTCGGCGTTTTGCGGTGAGCGCATCAGATACGCGGTTTCGGTCAGGCTGGCAAGTTCGTCTGCTGAGATCATGGCGACATCCTCGGAACCGCGTCGTTGAATGATGACGACCTCGCGGTCTTTGGTCACGCGGTCGAGCAGGCTGGCGAGTTGCTCACGTGCGCTGGTATAGGTGAATTCGATTGTCATAAGGGATGCTCCAATCTGTACAGAAATACTGTACAACGAAAAGAGAGATTTGTCAAGATAAAATAGGCAATGTTGAAACCCTACACCTCCCTCAAATCCATCCTCGCGGAATTCTTCCCCCTGCACCGCACCCTCGCCTCGGACGACCATGACAAAACGTTGGAGATCGTCGGCTCGTACATGCCCGACTCATCCAACTACACCATCGAGACTTACGCGCCGCTGACTCCCGTCTGGACGTGGAAAGTGCCTGAGCGATATGTTGTCCATGAGGCGTATCTCGAGACTGAAGATGGCGAACGAATCGTGGATTTCAAGGACAATCCGCTTCACATCGTTTCGTATTCGTTACCCGTTGACAAAGTCTTGACCTTTGAAGAACTTCAGCCACATTTGTATTTCAACGAGAAACGTCCGCAGGCAGTGCCGTGGGTCTTCAAATACTACGAACGTGACTGGGGATT
>CAYQOF010000023.1:0-5757 GCA_964419035.1 uncultured Anaerolinea sp.
GGGATGATCAACAGGCGGGTGTCCTTTTGCGCCGCGCAGGCGGAGGCGGAACGCAATCCTTCATCCACCAGCGCCACCTCGCCGAACGATTGACCGCGCCGCAGGGTGGCGATGGTCCTGTTCTCGATGCCCTCCTCGGTCGTGCCGACGAGGGACGGGTCCACGACGATATCCACCTCGCCCTGCACGATCACGTACAACTCCTTGCTCCCGCTGTTTTCCCTGAAGATCAGGTCATCCTTTTGAAAGGTCGCTTCCTGGCAGATGTTCGCAACCAGTTCGAGTTGTGTCGGCGTGAACTGATAGAAGATATCGCTTTGTTTGAGGAAGTTGACAATCGAAGCGGTGGACATTGGAGCCTCCGGACTTTTTCGAGTTTAGCATAAACAGGGATTGTGCGCAACGCTTCTGCCTACGGGTAGGCTTGCTTCAGCCAAGCGAGCGGATTCACCTGGACACCGTTTACCCACACCTCCCAATGCAGGTGCGCCCCTGTGACGCGGCCCGTTCCGCCCACCAGCCCGATCACCTGACCCTGCTCCACCACATCCCCCACGTTGACCAGGATCTGGGATTGATGCCAGAAACCGCTGTAAATCCCCCATCCGTGATCAATGACTGTTGCATTGCCGCGCACGGTCAACGGCGCGGCAAAGACCACGCGCCCGGGTGCAGGCGCAAAGATCTGCAATCCCTCCCCTCCGCAAAAATCCACACCTGTGTGAAAGCCGGGCACCTCGATATCAGAATTGATCACCCTGTAGGTACGGCGGGTTCCATAGCGGGATGTGAAGCAATTGGGATCTACTGCCGGTGATGCAAAAATCCCGCTCCAATAACGGGTTGGAGTGGAGGAGGATGTGATTGCAAGTAGGGTCTGAGTCTCTGTTTCGGTGACTGCGGGGTCGAGGGTGCTTGAATCGTTGAGTGGAATATCCTCATTTAAATATCCTCCGCTGGTCACAAGCATCATCTGCTCGAAGGATTGTCTGCTTCCATCCATGTGCAATGCTTCCAGGTGCAGGGGATAAACGCCCGGATCCAACAGCGCGTGAATGCCCTGTAACGCCACTTGCTCACCGTTCACGGGAAAAAACCGCAGGGGGCTTTCCACCAATGTGCCGGATAAGGTATAACCATCCTTCAACTGCACCCGAACGACTTCCGTGCCGCCCTGTGTCATGGGCAAAGGCGCGACGCTTGCGCTTAGAAACGCGGAGGGTAAGCCAGTTGCATTCCCTCCGCTGCCGGTGGGGGAGTAGAGGATGTCGTTGGGTAAAGCATCCCATGTGCCGTTTAGTTTGTTGACCGAGACCAGCGTCCACGGATCGCTCCCGGATCTGACGGCAAGTTCCAAAAGCGACTCGCCCGCGCCTGCGCTCACGCTCGAGTTCATTTCGGCCTGTCCCTCCTGCACAGGGACGATCAGGCTGACCCCCGCGTAAAGTTCGGTCGGGCTGACAAGCCGATTCAGCCTGATGAGTTGTTCGTCGGCGGCCTGCGTGCGCCGGCTCAAATTGCGAAGCGTATCGCCGAGGGAAATGATCTCCGTTGCAAGAATGCCGGTCACGCCCTCCAAGCCCGGTATCACGATCTGCTGACCCGGAGAGATTAGATTCGGATTGATGGACGGGTTTGCCGTTGTCAGTTCATTGAGCGTCACGTTGAAGCGGGAGGCGATCAGGGAAAGCGTATCCCCCGGCTGCACAATATAGACGGGCCCGCCCGATTGCGCGGAGACCGGTTGTACAACCGAAACAAGCAGGATGATAAAGAGAAGTGAAAGAAAAACGCGCCTAAGCATCCCTGAATTGTACCAAGTCCCCGGCTTCGAACTCATCCCATCTTTCCGGATGGATCTCGAGCACGTACCTTGCGGGTTGTTTCGGGAAATAAGCCGGCCGCCATGATTTCGCGAGGACTTTGTCCACAACTTTCATGTCAGAGTTGATCCATATCACGGCAAGGTCGAAAGCGACGAACAGCATGTGGATGGAGGAGTCGAGGCGTGAATCCCGCGTCCCAACGAGGAGCAAGCCCTCGTCCCGCGCGAGGCGGGAGCGGAAGGTGAATCCGCGCAATTGCGTCAGGAAGGTGTCGCAATATCTTATACGCGGGGGACTCTCGATCCTCCTGTTTTTGTTTTCGATGGTGATTTCTTTGGGCATGAAGGCAATTGAAAACGAGGCGTCCTGAAAGTGGACCGCCTCGTTTAGGATTTGGACTGGAGCACCCTTTCGACGCTGGTGAGCAGATCCTGCGGACTGAACGGTTTGGCGATGTAGTCGTCCACCTTGGCGATGTGCAGTCCCAGCACTTTGTCTATACTTTGCGCCTTGGCTGTGACGACGATGACCGGGATGTTCCTCGTTTTTTCGTCCGCCTTGATTTGCTGATATACTTCCCAGCCGTCCATGTCGGGCATCATCAGGTCGAGCAGGACGAGGTCCGGCTTCTCCTGGCGGATCATCTTCAACCCCTCCACGCCGCCATTGGCGCCCTTTACTTCGAACCCGCGCCGACCCAGAATCAACCGGATCAGGTCTATCATTTCCGGTTCGTCCTCGATACACAGGATGTATTTGAGCCTGGCGTTCATTTTGTCTTGTGAAGTTTACCATAAAGTGAAACCCGTGAAGATAATAACATGGAACGTCAATGGTCTGCGCGCCGCCCTGCGAAAGGGCGCTTTGGGCAGGCTGTATCCCGAACGCGTGCAATACACCTGGTGGACGAATGTCTCCAATGCCCGCGCGCGCAGCACAGGCTGGCGGCTCGATTACTTCCTCGTCTCCGAAGCGTTGTTTTCCCGTGTCAGGGATGTGGTCATCCATGATGAGGTGCCCGGATCCGATCACTGCCCCGTGGAGCTGGTGATCGGGTAAGAAGAGGGGATTTTTTTGCATCCAGTTCCCCAGACGACCGGTTACCGGGTGTATTAGAGAATCATATAAAAACCTCAAACTGGCTGTGTTCGAGTCGCCCGTTTGGTATAATCCATTTGCAATTCCATGGAGGCATGGTGAATCCAAGAAACCAATCTTTTATTGTGACCTTTCTGTTCATTGCGGCGATCGCAGCAATGGTCATGACGGCAATTAATCGCGAGTCCACGGCAAAGGAACCTCTGACGATCAACGAAGTGGCGGAGGCGATCAAGACCGGGCGGGTGGCTCGCGTGGTCATTAACAACAACGGCAGCCTGCGGGTGATCTACAAGACGGGCGACGAAAGCCTGACGAAGACCGGGCTCGAATCCTACAAGGAATCCGGCTCCACATTTGTGGAGCAGTTGATCAGCCTGGGTGTGACCCCCCAGCAACTCTCCACGGACAATGTCAGGATCGAAGTGAAGGCTCCCTCCATTTGGGAGGGCGCGCTGGGCGGCTTCTTCGTCTATCTGCTTCCGATCCTGCTGATGGTGGGCATCTTCTGGTTCATCTTCCGCCAGGCGCAGGGATCGAACAATGCTGCGATGTCCTTCGGCAAATCCCGCGCCCGCATGTTCAGCGGCGAGCACCCCACCGTCACTTTTCAGGATGTGGCTGGCGTGGAAGAGTCCAAGCAGGAACTGGCGGAAGTGGTCGAGTTCCTGAAGGAGCCGCAAAAGTTCATCCAACTCGGAGCGCGCATTCCCAAGGGCGTCCTGCTCGTCGGTCCTCCCGGCACCGGCAAGACCCTTTTGGCGAAGGCAGTATCCGGCGAGGCGGGCGTGCCGTTCTTCTCCATCTCAGGTTCTGAATTCGTGGAAATGTTCGTGGGCGTGGGCGCGAGCCGCGTGCGCGATCTGTTCGATCAGGCAAAGAGGCATTCCCCGTGTATCGTGTTCGTGGACGAAATTGATGCGGTCGGACGTCAGCGCGGCGCGGGCTTGGGCGGTTCGCACGATGAACGCGAGCAGACTCTCAACCAGATGCTCGTCGAAATGGACGGTTTCGACACGGATACCAATATCATCATCATAGCGGCGACCAACCGTCCCGATATTCTTGACCCGGCATTGCTGCGTCCCGGCCGCTTCGACCGCCGTGTGACGTTGGACCGTCCCGACATGAAGGGACGCGAAGCGATCCTGAAAGTTCATGTCAAGGGCAAGCCGCTGGAGCCGGGTGTTGACCTCGCCTCCCTGGCGCGCGGCACGCCCGGTTTCGTGGGCGCCGATCTCGAGAACCTCGTCAATGAGAGCGCGATCCTTGCCGCCCGCCGCAATAAGAAATCCATCGGACAGCCCGAACTCGAAGAGGCGATCGAACGTGTCGTCATGGGACCGGAGCGAAAATCCCGCCTGATCTCGGACGAAGAGAAACGCATCATCGCCTACCATGAAGCGGGTCACGCGGTGGTGGGCAACGCCATCCCCGAAGCGGACCCCGTCCAGAAAGTGACCATTGTCGGGCGCGGACAGGCTGGCGGTCTCACCTGGTTTCGTCCCGAAGAGGACCGCCTGCTCTACTCGCGCAGGAAACTGCTTGCCAATCTTGCCTACATGCTCGGTGGACGCGTGGCTGAGGAGATCGTGTTCGACGACATCACCTCCGGCGCGTCGAACGACATCGAACAGGTCACGCGGCTGGCGCGCAGCATGGTCACACGCCTCGGCATGAGCGAGGAATTGGGACCGATGCTTTATGGTCAAAAAGAGGAATTGATCTTCCTCGGGCGCGAGATCTCCGAACAACGCGACTATTCCGAATCCGTTGCCGAACAGATTGACGCCGAGGTGCGCAAGATCGTGGATGAATCGTACAAACTGGCGAAAAAACTGCTCACGAAATACCGCAAGCAACTGGACGCGGTTGCGCAGAAACTACTCGAAGTCGAAACGCTGACGCGCGAGGATTTCGAGGCGATCTTCCCGCCGCCTGTCCAGAAGAAGAGCGGCACGCCGCAGGTTGCATGAGATTCGTATACCGCGCTGACAGGCGCGAAATCCTTTACTTCCTGTTCACCACTCGCAGCCCGGCGTTGTATTGATGTTTGCGGATATCCCCACGCGTTTATACATCGTCACATTCGTAAACGGTCCCCCCAAAATCCCGTCGTGGATCGCCCAGGATCTTAAACGGATGCTGTTCGCGGCTTCGGGTGACCGGAACGGATTCGAACCATCCAGCCTCTGGCGCAGTTCGCCTCCCTCGCCGAACCCGGAGTTGATGCCCTCCATTTTGCGTCTTCCCATCTGATAACTGAACCCATAGCGTTCGAAGATGACCGCGTTGTGATAATACAGCGGCTCAACGAAATACATGTCGTGCTTAAGACTGGCGACGAAACCCTCGAACGCCGCCATCGCCTGACGCAACAGGCGCAGACCGTGCCGCACCTGCCCCGGCGACAAGCCTGCCTGTAACGCGGCTTTTTCCGCTTCGATGTTGCGGATGCGGATGCCGAAGCGCGTCGGGCTGCCATCGGGCATTTTGTCCACGTCGAATCTCGGAGAATAGGGATCGTTCAAGATGTAAAGCAAAACGTGGATCTGACCGTTCATCGTGTCAGCCAGGTGCGCGTACAGGATCGGGTCGGGGAAGCCGGGTTCATGATACAGCATCATCTCCACGTCACTGGAGCCGTTCGCAAAGCGGAACTGTAACAGGTCCTGGTTCCGCACCAGATCCGGCAGATTGAATTTTTGGGTCAATTCCGGGGGGATGTATCGGGCGTAGATCGCCCGTTTTTCATTTTCGGGAAGTTTGTTGATTCCGCCAATGGTGGATGGATTCATGGTCGTTTGGTCTGAGGGTCTTATAGTCTCATGGT
>CAYQOF010000023.1:5857-12039 GCA_964419035.1 uncultured Anaerolinea sp.
GGTCTTATAGTCTCATGGTTTCATACAATTTGGCTTTTGGCTATCGAACTCTTGTCTCTCGTTCTGCGCTGCGCGCCTCGTCCCGTTTCGCGATTGCGGCGCGTTTATCGTATGCCTTCTTGCCTTTTGCCAGGGCGATCTCGATCTTTGCGCGACCGTCCTTGAGGTAGACGCGGGTCGGCACGATGGTCATGCCCTTGATGCGGACGTTGTTCCACAAGTCGCGGATCTGCTTTTTGTGCAGGAGCAGGCGCCGCCTTCGTTTTGGATCGTGGTTGAAGCGGTTCGCCTGTTCGTAGGGGGCGATGTGCGCCTCCACCAGCCAGGCTTGCCTTCCGTCCTCGATATCCACGTAGGCCTCCTGGATGCTGACCTGTCCGGCGCGGATGGATTTGATCTCGCTTCCCTGCAGGGAAAGTCCCGCCTCGAACTTTTCCAGCAGGAAATATTCGAAACCAGCCTTGCGGTTGGTCGCCACGACTTTGACGTTTTCGGACATGATTTGATATTACCACAATCGCCAATCGTAAACTTGCCCTGAGCAAAGTCGAAGGTTCGCAGATCGAATATCGTATATGATTGGGGCATGTTCAACCTCCGCAAACACTTCCTGCTCGACCCGTCCGTCACTTTCCTCAATCATGGCTCCTACGGCGCAACGCCCAGGCCGGTCTTTCGCGAGTATCAACGCTGGCAAAGGGAACTGGAGAGTCAACCCGTCGAATTTCTGGGCAGGCGCATTACGAAACTGCTGGCTGACTCGCGCGCCGCGCTGGCAAAGTATCTGGGCGCGCAGGCGGATGATCTCGTCTACACCCAGAATGTCACCATATCGCTCAACATCGTCGCACGCTCGCTCGAACTCGGACCCGGCGACGAGGTGCTTTCGACCGATCACGAATACGGGGCAATGGATCGGATGTGGCGTTTCCTCTCGAAGGAACGCGGCTTTCGATATATCAATCACCCCATTGCTCTCCCGCTTGCAACCGAAGAAAAATTCGTGGAGGATGTCTGGAGCGCGGTCAATCCCCGCACGCGCGTCATCTTCATCAGTCACATCACGTCGTCGACCGCGATCATTTTCCCTGTGGAAGAGATCGTTCGACGGGCGCGTGAGGCGGGCATCCTGACAATCATTGACGGCGCGCATGCGCCCGGTCAATTGCCGTTGAATCTCGATTCGCTCGGCGCGGATTTCTACGGCGGCAATCTGCATAAATGGTTGTGCGCTCCGAAGGGCGCGGGGTTTCTCCATGCGCGTCCCGAAGCGCAGCGCCTGCTCGAGCCGCTGGTCGTTTCGTGGGGCTATGAGTCCGAAAAGCCGGGCGCTTCAACCTTTATTGACCATCATGAATGGTGGGGCACGCGCGATATGGCGGCGTTTCTATCCGTGCCTGCCGCCATCGAATTTCAAGCGCTCCATGATTGGGATAAAGTGCGGGAGGCGTGCCATCGTCTTGCGCGTGACGCGCAGCGGCGGATTTGCGAATTGACGGGACTTTCCCCGCTTCATTCCCAAGCCGATGGCTGGTTCCGTCAAATGACCGCCGCGCCGCTCCCGGCCGATACCGGCGCTGCCGTCCTCCAATCCCGCCTCTACGACGAGCATCGGATCGAAGTCCCATTGATCGAATGGAACGGGCATAAATTGATCCGCGTCTCCATCCAGGGATATAACACACAGGAAGACGTTGACCGCCTGCTCTCCGTATTAAATCGGTTGTTGTAGCGGCATGGTGCTGCCTGCCGCAGGAGCAAAACAAAAACGGCTTCTGATGACAATACCATCGCCAATTAGGCAGTAGAAACTGGTTCAAAAGAGGGATGAACCATGCCCACAATACTTGCCCGCAAAGGGTTCATATAAGGCGGCTTCGGCGAACTCACCCAGCAAACGCTCACCCGTCTCAGGCGTGAGGCGATACGAAACGCCGACCATCTCCGCCTTCTCGCGCTTCGCCACCCGCCGCAATGTATTCATTCTCCGCATTCTGGAACTGGCTCATGAAAAATATCCACTGAATTTGCAACCAGAGCAAGGGTGTGTGATAGAAACGTTGGATCGTTCGATAACTCCCGCCTTTCTCGGTCCAGCGCGATATTTCCAACATCGTGATCCGTCCATTGCTGATCAACATGCCATAGATCACGTGGCTCAACTGCTGCAAAACTGTCGCTGAAACGACTGGCGCAATGCTTTGTAAAAGTGCTAGAATCTCTGTCATGGGCTTCTCGGGTTTGTATAGTTTTCGCAAACCTACTTTACCCGAAAAGCCCTTCTTTTTCATCTCAACTTTGGCGAAGGTATTGTTATTCATAAAGCAACTAAGTCGCCCAACTTTTCAAACAAGCGGACTGGGAGAGCTGTGTTCATTTCTCGAGTATGCTGATGTTTTCAACTGGTATCAACGAATAGGAGTTGCAAATGCCTGACAACACTGCTTGGATAGTGGTAGAAGTTCAAAGTGGGATTCCGGTAGCGGTAAAACCTTTCTCCACCTATGAGTCGGCAGATGAATATTCAAAATCACTTCGTGAGAGTCTGAATCCAGACGATGATGAGATAGGCATCTTCCAAATCGCCCTAAACTAACTCAACCACCGTCGGCTCGGTATCCGTCACCATCACCGATTTTCCGTTGGGGAAGATCACCGCGGTCTGCTTTTGTCCGCGTATCACCTTCAAGCCCTTGTATTGAATCGTCACATCCCACGGGAAGGGATTATCCCCTTCGAGTTTGACGCGCGTGTTCGAGACGATCTCCACGCCCAGCGCTTTCAGGAACAAGCCGACAGGCGCGAGTCCGCTCAGGGCATTGCGTTCGCCGATGCCTGTCCCTTTTTCGGCGTGATAGCGCGCGTAAAAGGCGCGGCTCTGCTTCAGGTTCTGGATGATGCCCGTCATGAGATGAGCGACCAGCCGCGCCGCGTCGGAGCGGAAGCCGTATCTCAGCAAGCCTTCGCAGATCAACAAATTCCAGGGCAGGTGCACGGCTTGTGAAACGGAGTCAGCCTCAAGTGAAGTGAGAGACGGGCAGGCGGGCGCGCCGAACGGACGATTGAATCGTTTCGAGTCCAGCAGAGCGCGTCCGATCATGATCTGCGCGTACTGGTCGTCCGGCACATCCGCCCAAAGCGGCGTGAACAGCGTGATGTCCTCCATCGTGAAATCGAGCGTGCTGATAATGACCGAGTCGTTTTCGTCGAGCCCGCGCACCGAAATCTTCGCAAGTTTCGAATAGACCTTTTGCGTGGTGTAGACCGAGCCGCCGCTGCGCCATTGATAATCGCCGCTTTCGATGACCTCGTCCGCGGGTTTTGTGGCAAACTGATGGATGCGGATCTGCGGACGCCTCGCCGCGGGACTTTGGGTCTGCACCTCGATCAACAAACGGATCGGCGTCTCGAACTTTAACTTCGGCGAGAACGCGCCGCCGCCCTGCTGTTTCATCAACACCTTGCCCGCCAGGCTGAGACCTGTTTCGCGGTCGCGGTAGTGATATAAGCCCGTACGCGCCTGCCACGCGGACTCGATGGAAGCGCGCAGATTTGCGGCTTGCCCGTGAAGAAGCGGCAGGGTATCGTTCCGCTCAAGTTTATCCGCCATTTTGATGAGGCACGCGGCTTCCCGATACAACATCGCTTCGAGCGCGGGGCTGTGGACTTGTGAGATGTTCACGCCAAGCGACCACTCGTGCCACGCGTCGAACAGCGGATTTTCCTCGAAGCCCGTCTGCAGAATGTGTTTCCATTGCGGGAGCCCGTCGCGGTCTTCATCGCAATCTGGCGAGAACCACGACCAGAAAAATTTCAACAGTTTGGGGAAGACCTCATCGAGGAACTTTTCATCCTCCTTCGATTCGTAGATCTTCCACGCAAGGCTCGAGAGAAGAGGCGCGGCGAGATAGCGCCCGCGTTGACCCGCCAGACCGGGCTTGCCATCTATCGTGCCGTCCTCCTTTTGAATGGCGAGGAAATTTTTGAGCAGATCCTGCGCGGCACTCGAGGCGGGTAGAACGTCTGCAAGATAATACGATTCGAGCGGTGTCTGCCCGTTCCACGAGACGGGATAGTCCGTGCCGTCGCCTTTGGGCGAATATCCGTTATCGGGTCCTCTCGCGGAGACGATGGAAGGATTCGGCAAGTGCTCATTGGGCGGGAAGAACAACCCAAACGCGGCGGCTTGACTCAACGCAAACGCCGCGTCCCAATCCTTGTCGCCGGTGCGGATGTCAATCGTCTGACCCGCGTTCAGGAGTTCGAGTCTCGCGCGTTCCGCCTCCCACGGACGCGCGGCGATCTGGCGTGCGAGGTCGAAGGAGGCTTGCAGCGCGTCCGCCGCGGCTTGTGTCCAGGTGAGTTGACGCGTCGCTCCGGGACCCAGTTCGAGGTCCAGAAAGAGCGAGGGATGAGGACCCGATCCGTGCGCGGGACCGCCGGTCAGATAGATGACGGGGAAGAGTCCGCCAGTCTGCCCCGCGAGCACGTTGACAAGTTGCGTCTGCGTTGCCGTCATTCCCTGTCCGTCAATCGGCGTGAGCAGGGCGCATATTTCCAGCCGAATCTTGCGTGTGGCGGTGGTCTTGTTGGCGAGGAAAATGCGTCCCGCAACGGCATTGGATTGCGGAACCCAGGTTTCGCCGGAAACGTCTATGCCCTGTAACGGAGAATAATCGAGGATAATGAAATTCGGGTGGAAACGGCGGACAGTGGGCGGCAACGCGAAGGCGGTTGGGTCGCTGACGGATTTGCCGTTTTCGCTGAAACGCGGGAAGATACGCATCGCCCTGGCGCGCAAGCCGTAGGTGGTGCGGAGCGAAAGGGCGGCAGGTTCGCCGCCGCCGAGGTTGAGTTCCCAGATGTGATCGTTGAGATAATCGGGAATGGAGAGGCGTGAATCCGCCGCGAGGGTGAGGCACAGCGGATCGCCCGAGGCAAGTGACCAGTCTCGCATGGTTTTATTGTACGGGCAGAATGTCAAGAGGTCAAAGGGTATAATTTAGTCTGATAGTCTGATAGTCTGATAGTCGCTAGTCGGATAGCCTGGTGGTCGAAGGCATGAGACCGAGGGACCAAGCGAGTATGAGACTCTGTGACTATAAGACTATGAGACTATGAGACCATAAGACTATGAGACTATGTGACCAATAAACGAGGAGACTTCACATGGCTGGACTTTACTTCGAGGAATTTTCCGTGGGGCAGAGCGTCGGGACCGCGGCGCGCACCGTCAGCGAGGATGCGATCTTTTCGTTCGCGGGCCTGACCGGCGATTACAACCAGATCCACACCGACGCCGAATTTGCAAAGACCACCCAGTTCGGTCAGCGCGTCGCGCACGGACTGCTGGGGTTGTCCATCGCCACAGGCTTGATCATGCGGACGGGCCTCCTCGAAGGCACGGTGCTTGCCTTCCGCGAGATCCAGGAATGGAAATTCGTGAAGCCCATTTTCATCGGCGATACCATCCATGCCGTGTTGACCATCTCCGAGACCAAAGCCATGCCGCGCATCGGCGCCGGCGCGTTGATTGCCTCCGTGGAAGTCCGCAACCAGAACGATGAAGTCTGCCAGCGCGGCACGTTGAACCTGTTGATGTTGAGCAAACCGGCGGAATGAATTCATGATTTTTAACCTCGCGCTGACACTGTACCCTTCAGGGTAGCGGAGAGGCGAACGCCTTTTGAGACTCGCAGACGAAGCGCGATTTACGATTTACGATTGGCGATTGAAATGGATAACGAGAAAAACGAAAAAGAAGAACGAATTAAAAGAATAAGAAGATTGATCGAGTCCGAAGCTGAGACGCGTCCTGAACTCCCGTTCGACCCGGAACCGATGGAGGAGCAACTCGAGGATGATCAGTTCGAGGACGAAGACGAACTCTCCGGCACCACCACGCGCAAGCATCCACGGACGCCCACGCCGCCTCCGCCGTATCCTGAGCAAAGCCGAAGGAACATCGCGCTGGACAAGGACAACCTGCCCCTGCCGCGCCGCGTCGATGAAGTGGACATGGATGGCACGCGCGTCTCGCCGGTGGCGTATGAATCTTCGAACCATGTGAGGAACGCGCAGACCCGCCAGGCTTTGCCGGGTCAACTTCCGCGCCAAAGCCAGCCGGTCTCCCAGCCTCCGCCAGGCATCCCGCGATCCCCATCCCAGCCCATCGCGTTCAA
>CAYQOF010000023.1:12139-17414 GCA_964419035.1 uncultured Anaerolinea sp.
TCTCCCAGCCTCCGCCAGGCATCCCGCGATCCCCATCCCAGCCCATCGCGTTCAACTGGAAGCGCGGCTGGGGATGCGCCTTGCGCGCCTTCGTGTTTGCGCTGTTCGGGCTGGTCATCCTTGCCATCCTTGGCGGTTCGGCATTGTTGTTTTCGTATTACCGCATCGCGCGTACGCTTCCCTCCGTGGACGATTTGAAGAGCCGCGCCTCGCAATTCGAGACGACGCGCATCCTCGACCGCAACGGCAACCTGCTCTACGAAATCCTCGACCCGACCGCCGGACGCCGCACCTACGTGACCCTCGACCGCATCTCCCCGGCTCTGGTCGCAGCGACGATTGCAACCGAGGACAAGGACTTCTACGATCACCCCGGCTTCGACCCGTGGGCGATCATGCGCGCATTATGGGAAAACTACCGCACCGAGGGACAGGGCGGCGGCGCGTCCACCATCACCCAGCAACTGGCGCGCGCCCTCCTGCTCTCGCCCGAAGAACGCGCCGAACGAACGTACTCGCGCAAAACGCGCGAGATCATCCTCGCCGCGGAGATCACGCGCCGCTATTCCAAGGATGAGATCCTCGAACTGTATCTCAACGAGATCTATTACGGCAACCTGGCATACGGCATCGAAGCCGCGGCGGAGACCTATTTCGGCAAGACTGCCAACCAGTTGAACATCGCGGAGGCGTCGTTCCTCGCGGGTCTTCCGCAATCGCCCTCCGTGTACGACATTTTCACCAATCGGAATGTCACGCTTGCGCGCCAGCAGCAGGTGCTCGTGCTGATGTTCGGGCTGAGCCAGGAGCGCGGCTGCATCGAAGTCAGCAACAGCGACTCGCCGATCTGTGTGGATCAGGTCGCGGCGGCGAACGCGGCGAACGAGATGAAAGCCCGCGAGTTTACCCCGCCGAGGATCGCATCGCGGTATCCGCACTGGGTCAATTTCATCCGCGCGCAATTGGAGTCGCAGTACGACGCGCAGACCATCTATCGCTCCGGCTTCATCGTGTACACGACCATTGACCCGCGGCTACAGGACGAGGCGCAAAGGCTGGTCACGGAACAGGTGGCAGCGCTCGCCGACAATAACGCGAAGAACGGCGCGCTGGTCGCCATCCAGCCCTCCACAGGCGAGATACTCGCCATGGTCGGTTCGCCGGACTTCAACAACGCCGCCATTTCCGGTCAGGTCAATATGGCGACCAGTCCCACGCGCCAGCCCGGTTCCTCCATCAAGCCCATCACGTACGTCGCCGCGTTCGAGAAGGGCTGGACTCCCGCAACCCTGATCTGGGATGTGCCGAGCGAATTCCCTCCTTCCGGCGATCCCAATGACCCGCGTGAACCGTACCGACCGGTCAACTACAATCGCAGGTTCCACGGACCGGTCACTGTCCGTACCGCGCTCGCCAATTCGTTCAACATCCCCGCGGTCAAGACGCTGGCTTATGTAGGCATCCATGACGACCCCAACACGCCCGAAAAGGACGGCATGGTCGGGATGTCGGAACGGCTGGGTATTACCAGTTTAACGAGACCAGATTACGGCTTGGCTCTGACGCTGGGCGGGGGCGATGTCAGCCTGTATGAGATGACATCCGCGTTCTCCGTGTTCGCCAACGGGGGCAAAAAGGTCCCGCCAGTCTCCATTTTGAGGATCGTGGATTTCGAAGGCGATGTGATCTACGAATACCAGCCGCCCGAGCCGGAACAGATCATCCGCCCCGAGCATGCCTTCCTCATCTCCTCCATCCTTTCGGATAACAATGCACGTGCCTGGATGTTCGGACGCAACTCGCTCCTCAACCTGCCGTTCCAGTCCGCCGCGAAGACCGGCACCACCAACGATTTCCGCGATAACTGGACGCTCGGTTACACTCCCGACCTCGCCGTGGGAGTCTGGGTGGGCAACGCCGATTACACTCCCATGGTCAATACGACCGGTCTGACCGGCGCGGCGCCGATCTGGTCTGCGTTCATGCAATATGCCGTGCCCATCGTCAGCAATGGCGCGCCGACCCCGTTCAGAATCCCGCCGGGCATCACGGAGCGGATCATCTGCAGCCTCTCCGGCACCGAACCCTCGAACTGGTGCCGCGGCGGTCAGCGCAGTGAGTTCTTTGCCAGCAACCAGCCGCCCCTGCCCGTCACGATGGACCTTCTCTACGAGACCACCATTGACACGTGGACAGGGTTGATCGCCGGTAATGCCTGCGAGGAATTCGCACGAAAAGAATTCGTCATGAACGTCACAGATGAATGGGCGCGCAGGTGGCTCACCGGCACAGGCGAAGGCAGAAGTTGGCTCGAAGCCAACAATTTTCCAAACGACCCATTCTTTGCGCCCGACCGTGAATGCAGTTCAACCGACCCGCGCCCCGTCCTTGCATTCACCAATCTGGACGATGGGAGCGTGGTCACAGAGACTTCGCTTGAAATCCGCGGCATCATTGACGTCCGCAGCGGCGGGTTTACCGACTACCGCCTCGAATACGGACAGGGCGATGACCCATCCAACTGGACTCTGATCACAGAAGGACGGGACGCCTTCCCCAATCCTTCGCCTATCCATACCTGGAACCTTGAGGAAGTGGAGGGCGACAGGATCACCCTGAGGATCTATCTCAGGGACGGAGATACCTACTACGCCGAAAAACGCGTCATACTGCGCCTCGACCTGCCCACTCCGACCCCGACCGTGACGCCCACCCCGACCCTTGCCCCGCCAACCGACATCCCGACGGAGACACCGACTCCAACGGCGACGCCAACGGAGACCCCGACAACGGCTCCACCGCCGCCATAACATGCACCTTCTCCATGCGTACACCTCTCATCTAACTCACTGATGTTACGCACCGTCCCGAAGGCTTGCTCTGCAATTCAGGCTTGATTCAAGAAAGCCTTCGGGACGTTCTGCGTAAGGTAAGCTACTCATTTACCGGATCATTGAGGCAAGCCAAAATGTCTGACTCTAAAATCCCGGAATCACTCATCAAACGCGCCTGGCACACCTACCCGACCACAGGAAACATGCCTGCCAGTTTGAACGCGCCCTGGTTCGAGCACAAGTCGTGGCGCCCCTTGGTAAAGATGCTGCCTCACAGCCCGCGCTGCCGCGCGCCTCACCTCGCTTGCCGCGCCCGGCGAATTGATCGTCAGCGCCGCGACCATGCAGGCGGCTGGACTAAAAACTGACGGGGTCGAATCCCGCAGCGTGCAATTGAAAGGCAGGAGCGAATCGGTGGACGTGTGGGCGCTGAGGCTTGGAACATGACCGGGATTCGGCGCGCCAGCCTCAAGGTGGGAATGACCGTCCTCATCGTCCAGAAACAGGATCAGGGCACCGGTACATTGACCAGAGGCATTGTGCGGGAGATCCTCACCAAATCCCCAAAGCATCCACACGGCATCAAAGTCCGTCTGGAGAGCGGTCAGGTGGGACGCGTGAAGGAGATCGTCAGTGACCAGGAGAATGAATGATCCGTCAACTCGCGCACCTCAACTTCGTAACGAACGACCTTTCCAAAATCATTGACTTTTATGTGAACAAACTTGGGTTGAAGGTCAAGTTCACCCTGAACAACCAAAAGGATGAACCGTTCGGTTATTACTTCGATTGCGGCAATTCGACCTTTATCGAATTTTTCGATCAGGCGATGGCGGCGGAGGTCTGGGGCGGGAACGTGGAAGAGTTGACCCTCGGGACGCGTTACAAACATTTCTGTCTCGAGGTCGTCGGTCTGGACGAGTATTGTGATGAATTGAAGAACAGAGGTGTGGAAGTCTCCGAGATAACGATGGGCATGGACAACTCCCGCCAGGCATGGATCACCGACCCGGACGGCAACCAGATCGAGTTGATGGAGTACGGGCACTCGAGTTCCCAACTCACTGGAAAAACGGCTCAGTAGACAGTTCCCTTCTCACGCATTATGGATATCCTCTTTTTACTTCTCCTCCCTCTCATCGGCTATCTTTCCGGCTCGCTTCCGTTTTCCATCTGGGTCACGCGCTACGTCAAAAACGTGGATGTGCGCGACGCGGGTTCGGGTCACGCGACCACGACGAACACCATCCGCCAGGCGGGCTTCGGCTGGGGCGCGCTGGTTCTGGTCCTTGACATTGCCAAAGGTTTCATTCCCATTTACATTGCATCCCAGTTTACAAATGAATCTTGGGTGATTGCCCTCACTGCCGCGGGCGCGGTCATCGGTCACTGCTGGCCCCTCTTCGCGCAGTTCCGAGGCGGCATGGGGCTGGCGACCTTCGGCGGCGCGCTCCTCGCGGTGGACTGGTTCGCATTTGTCCTCGGGCTGGGACTGTTGCTTGCCATTATCATCACGATCCGCCATAGCGCCCGCGCAAGCGTTTTTGCCGGCATCCTCATCGCGCCTGTCTTCTGGCTGTTCGACCTGCGCGGGCTCGAACTTTGGATCGCCCTCGCGGGCGGTCTCATCATTGCCTACCGCTTCCTCATGGACTGGAACCGCAACTACCGCGAACTCTGGCTGGATCGGGAGAAGCCTCAATGAAACTCGGCATCGTCACCGACTCCACCTGCGACCTCCCGCAATACCTCATCGAACAATACGAACTCGAGGTCATTCCCTCGATCTTGATCTTGGAAGGCAGGGAATACGCGGACGGGATCGGCATCTCGCGCGAGGATTTCTACAAACGACTGCCCTCGCTTCGTACTCCGCCGACAACTGCCGCGCCCTCGATCGGCGATTTCTCCTTCCGTTACGATTCCCTCCTCACGCGCGGCTGTGACCACATCCTCTCCATCCACGCGGCGGGCGCGCTGACGGCGATCATCAACTCCGCGCGTCAAGCCGCGCACGATTTCCCGGACAAAATCACCATCGTGGACAGTACTTCCCTCTCGCTCGGTCTTGGCTTTCAGGTGCTCGCCGCCGCCGAAGCCGCCGAATTGGGAATGCAAGCCGCGCTCGAAGCCGTCGAATCGACGCGCAAACGTCTCCACGTCTCCGCCGCGTTGGACACGATGGAAAACCTCAAACGCAGCGGACGCGTTCCATCCGTCATCACATTTTTCGGCAGTATGTTGAACATCAAACCGCTAATCGAACTGACGAACGGCGAGGTCAAAGCCATCGGCGCGGTGCGGACAACAAAGCAAGCCAACGAACGGATGTTGAACTTTCTATTGCAGGGAGGAGAACTCGAACGGCTGGCGATCCTGCACACAGGCGCGGAAGCACGCGCCAGGGAATTCCTCAACGCGCTCATGCAAAAAGCCAGCCA
>CAYQOF010000023.1:17514-19452 GCA_964419035.1 uncultured Anaerolinea sp.
TTCAACTCATCTGCCAGTCTACTTTCCTCCGTCACCAGACAAAACTCATTCAGCATCTCATCCGTGATGAGCATGGGCATTTCCATCCATTCGCCCTTCGCCGCGTGCGCGGACAGTTTCTCCGCGACGCCGCTCCAGCCGTGCAAGTCCATGACGGGGCGATAGGAGGGCGTGGAGGCATAGAACGAAATCTGCGCGCGGGCGAAGTTCATCTCTTCGGAAGTGGATGCAATGAAGGCTGTCACTGAAATGGAGACATCCTCCCGCTTGCGCCCCGTCTTCTTTGCGCCCTCTTCAATCGCGGGCAATATCACTTCTCTCAAGTAACGCGGACTGTTAAACGGATGCGCGTGGAAACCTTCACACAGTTCGCCTGCCAGTTTGGCAAGTCCTATGTTGACGCCAGCGATGTAGATGGGCACGTATGCTCCCCTCTCCTGAAGGAGAGGGGTCGGGGGCGAGGTCAAGGGAGGGGGTTGAAAGAACGGCGACATGAGCGTGATCTTGTAATACTCGCCGCGATAGTTCAACTTTGTCCCATTCTGCCAGCAATCCCAAAAGGCGCGTATGACTTCGATCTGCTCGCGCAGTTTACCGGTCACAGAGTCGGGCCAGGGCATGCCAAATCTCCGCTCGATGTGCGCTTTGACCTGCGTGCCAAGTCCCAGGATGAATCGTCCGCTCGATTGGGCGGCGAGGTCCCAGGCGGTGTATGCCAAATTGGCAGGCGAACGCGCAAAGGAAACCGCGACAGCCGTCCCGAATTTGAGACGCGTCGTATGTTCGGAGATCAAAGTACAAGGGAGGAACGGGTCGTGTTGAGTCTCCTGAGTCCACAGCGCGTCGAATCCAATTTCCTGCGCGGCTTGCGCGATCGCGGGAACATCTTTCAATCCAACAGGGGGAAGTGCGGCATCGAATTTCATAGTACCTTCCCGTCATTGCGAGGGCGAGAACCCGAAGCAATCTCGTACTTTGATGTTAGGTGAGATTGCTTCACTTCGCTCGCAATGACGTCAGTCAAAGTAGATACGCCATGATCCAGTTCGTCGTTGCGTTCAACCCATCCAAATGCGCGCGTTCGTAATTGTGCGAGGCGTCAATGCCGGGACCGATCAACGCCAGCGCCACGTCACCGCCCGCACGCCAGAACGCCTCGCCGTCCGAGCCATAGAATGGATACACATCGGTCTTGTATGGGATTTTGTATTTCTCCGCCAGCGCGCGCAACTTTTTATTCAAGCCCTCGTGATACACGCCGCCGCTATCCTTGATGCACAACGTCGCGCTGAACTCATCGGACTCCTGTCCCTCGCCGACCACCGCCATATCCACCGTGACCAACTCTTCCACATCAGATGGAATCCCCGCCGCCGCGCCGTGACCGACCTCCTCATAATTGGAGATGTGGAAATAGACGGTTCGCGCGGGGCTTTGACCTGATTCTGCCAACGACTTGATCGCCGCCGCGAGATTTGCCACGCATGCCTTGTCGTCGAGGAACCGCGAGCGGATGAAGCCGTTCGTGACCTCCACGCGCGGATCGAACGCCACGGGATCGCCGATGTTGATTCCCAACTCACGCGTTTCTTTTTCGCTTGTTGTGCGCGCATCCAAACGGACTTCCATGTGCTCATCGTTGCGCGGGGTTTCGTTTCCTGACGCATGGATGTGGCCCGACGCCGTGTCAATCAACACCGAACCGCGAATCTTCTCGCCCGACGACGTGAACACCCACACGCCTTCGGTCTCGACGCTGTTCCACTGAATCCCGCCAATGCGACTTAACTTCAGCCGCCCATTGGATTTGATTTCCTTCACCACCGCGCCGAGCGTATCCACATGCGCGGTCAGGGCGATTGGGGGTAAATCGCTTTCCACCGTCCACTTTGCGACCAGCGCGCCTTTACGCGTTCTCGATAATTCCAGTTGCTTGTA
>CAYQOF010000024.1:0-19205 GCA_964419035.1 uncultured Anaerolinea sp.
CCATCGTCCCCACGTTCATGTGCGGCTTGCTCCTGTCGTATTTCGCCTTCGCCATTGATGCTCTCCTTGTTTATCGTGAAAAGAAATGATTTATGCCATTATTTCCTGCGCCACGGTTTGTGAAACCGGCGCATAGTGATCGAATTCCATGCTGAATACGCCGCGCCCCTGGGTGGCTGAACGCAGTTCGGTTGCATACCCGAACATTTCGCCCAATGGAATCATGGAGCGAATCGCCTGCGCATTGCCCAGGCGATGCTCCATTCCCTGAATACTGCCGCGGCGGCTGTTAATCTGCCCGATCACATCACCAAGATAATCATCGGGGACAACCACTTCGACCTTCATGATCGGCTCCAGCAGCACGGGCGAGCCCTTCTGGACGCCTTCCTTGAACGCCATGGAAGCAGCCATTTTGAACGCCATTTCGCTGGAGTCGACTTCATGGAATGAGCCGTCGAACAGGGTAATCTTTGTATCCACAACCGGATATCCCGCCAATACACCGCTGTCCGCCGCCTCCTTGATTCCTTTTTCAACCGCCGGGATATATTCTTTTGGAATGGCTCCGCCGACGATCTTGTTTTCAAAGATGATGCCACTACCGCGCTCGCCGGGTTCCAATGAAATGACAACATGCCCGTATTGACCTCGTCCGCCGCTCTGTTTTGCATACTTGTGGTCAACTTTTGGAACGGGACGGGTTATGGATTCGCGATACGCGACCCGCGGTTTGCCCACATTGGCTTGAACGCGGAACTCGCGCAACATGCGGTCAACAAGGATATCCAGATGCAACTCACCCATGCCGGAGATGATCGTCTGTCCCGTATTCTCATCGGAGCGGACACGGAAGGTCGGGTCTTCCTCCGCCAGTTTGCGGAGTGCTTCTCCCATTTTTTCCTGATCACCGCTGCTCTTGGGCTCAATGGCAATCGAGATCACAGGTTCGGGGAAGGATATGCTTTCAAGGACAAGTTTTTTATTATCGCAAAGCGTGTCGCCGGTAAAGGTTTCCTTGAAACCCAACACAGCGCCAATATCGCCGGCGCGCACTTCGGTAATATCCTCGCGGCGATCTGCATGCATGCGGATCAGGCGGCCAATGCGTTCACGCCTCCCCTTGGTCGAATTCATCAACATTTGACCCTGGCTGGCAACACCGGAGTATACGCGGAAATAAGCCAGACGACCAACGTATGGATCAGTGACGATCTTGAAAACCAGAGCGCTGAGAGGCGCATTATCGTCGGGCGGGAGTTCGAAAACATCTTCCGGGTTATCAGGATTGGCGGCTTTGACAGGAGGGATATCCGACGGCGCGGGAAGATAATCAATGACCGCGTCGAGCAGAACTTGAACGCCTTTGTTCCTCAATGACGAACCGCAAAAAACCGGCGTGGCTTTGTTTGCGATCACAGCCCTGCGCAGCGCCGCCTTCAGTTCGTCAACGGATATTTCCTGTCCTTCAAGGTATTTGAATGTCAACTCGTCATCGAGTTCCGCGATCTTCTCCACCATGCGAGCACGCGCTTCCTTTGCCGGCGCCTTCAGGTCATTGGGGATCTCGCCAACCTTCGGTTCCCTCCCAAGATCATCCTCCCAGATGACCGCTTTCTCCATGAGCAAATCAACAACCCCGCGGAAGGTTGCCTCGAAGCCAATGGGAATTTGCATCGGGATTGGGTCGGCACCCAGACGTTCTTTAATGGTATCAATCGTCCGTTCGTAGGACGCGCCGACGCGATCCATTTTGTTGACGAAACAAATGCGCGGGACTCCGTACCGATCCGCCTGACGCCAGACCGTTTCGCTTTGCGGTTCCACACCCTGCACCGCATCGAAGACCACAATGCCGCCGTCGAGGACGCGCAGGGAACGCTGGACTTCAGCCGTGAAGTCAATGTGACCCGGCGTATCAATAATATTGACCTGATAGCCCTTCCATTCAGCCGATACGGCCGCGGAAACGATGGTGATGCCGCGCTCACGTTCCTGCACCATCCAGTCCGTAACGGTCGTGCCGTCGTCCACGGAACCGATGCGGTGCGTCTTGCCGGTATAGAACATGATACGCTCGGTCGTCGTCGTTTTGCCGGCGTCAATGTGGGCTATGATCCCAATATTTCGATATTTCTCAAGCGGATGCTCACGAGCCATTCGTTATGAATTCCTGATCTCTCAAAATCAAACCTTAAACGCGGTAATGTGAAAAAGCGCGGTTGGCTTCAGCCATCTTGTGGGTTTCGTCGCGCTTGCGGATGGCGGAGCCTGTCTCGTTCGAGGCGTCTATCAACTCGGACGCGAGTTTTTCGGGGAAGGATTTCCCAGCCCGTTCGCGCGCCGCAGACAAAATCCAGCGGAGCGCCAGTGTCGTACGGCGGTCCGCTGAGACTTCCATGGGAACCTGATAGGTTGCGCCACCCACGCGGCGCGGGCGGACTTCCATGGCCGGGGAGACATTCTTAAGAGCGGCATCGAAAACTTCGATGGCGCTCTTCCCCGTACGTTCTTTAATGATGTCCATGGCTTCGTAGATCAGGCCAACGGCGAGGCTTTTTTTGCCGCGCTTGAGCACATGTTGAACCATGGTCTGGACGTTGAGGCTGTTATAACGGACGTCGGGAAGAATTTCCCGCTTTTCGGGTTTTGCTCTGCGCATTCTACTTCTCCATCGAAATTACTTCGGACGCTTCGCGCCATACTTCGAGCGGGCTTGCTTGCGATTTGCCACACCGGTGGTATCGAGCGACCCGCGCACAATGTGATAACGCACGCCGGGCAGGTCTTTTACACGACCACCGCGCACCAGCACGACCGAGTGCTCCTGCAATTGGTGACCTTCGCCCGGAATATATGCGGTCACTTCAATGCCATTTGTCAGGCGCACACGGGCGATCTTTCGCAAGGCAGAGTTTGGTTTCTTGGGTGTCATCGTTTTCACGATCGTGCATACACCGCGTTTCTGCGGAGCGCCTTTATCCTGACGCACACGGCGCTGCTTGAATGAATTCAACGTAAATTGCAATGCAGGCGCCTTGCTCTTTACCTTTCTATTCTTGCGGCCCTTGCGGACCATTTGATTGATTGTCGGCACGTTCAGCCTCCGATTTCCTGTTTCATCGTGATTTAATGTATACTCGCAAAAAATGAGGCCATCCATGATCTTTCTGATGGCCTCATTCGTGGTGCCATGCTTATTGGCGGGGGTTATAGCCGCCTGTTTGATTAGCAACGGAAGAAGATTTTATCACGCCGTTTACCGAGCGTCAAGATTACCGCTTGCCCATGAACTTTTCACCGATCCCCAGCAAGCCGGTGTCCATTCTGGGCGGATGTTGTTTTTCCTCGTCCTTGCCAAACTTGACGACATCACCGCCTTCGTTCACAGCCTCGACCGCCAGACCCAGTGATTGCAGCTCCTTGACCAGCACGCGGAACGACGCGGGGATGCTGGGTTCCTCGATGGGTTCGCCCTTGACAATGGCTTCATACGTATTCACGCGACCCTGCACATCGTCCGATTTGACAGTGAGCATCTCCTGCAATGTATACGCCGCGCCATAAGCCTCGAGCGCCCATACTTCCATCTCGCCGAAACGTTGACCACCGAACTGAGCCTTGCCACCCAACGGTTGTTGGGTCACCAGACTGTAAGGACCGGTCGAACGAGCGTGGACTTTGTCTTCGACAAGGTGGTGCAATTTCAAGACCGTCATCACGCCGACCGTTACCGGTTGATCATACGGGATGCCGGTCTTGCCATCGCGCAAAATCTGCTTTCCAAGGGTCGGCATGGGCTGACCCGAGGAATGCATGAGTTCCTGCGCGACCTCCATCAGACGCGCTTCGGCAATACGGCTGCCATGTCCCTGGCTTTCGATCCACAAACGCAGGCAGGCATTGATCGCGGCTTTGTCGTATTCCTCGCGCAGGCGCGGGTCGAGATCTTCGGGATGGAAGATCGTCTCCGGGTCATAACCCCGGTCGCGGAGCCATTCTGCGGCCGCAGATTGACGCGCATAATCCACATCGTTCAGGTCATACGGATCGTAATCGCGTCCACCAAGCCATTCCTCAAGATAAAGACGACGGACTTCGTCATCATCCTGAATGGATTCGGGGTCGTGCTCCTGTTCCTTGATCCATTCCCAGGCAGTCGCCGCGGACTCCTTCCAGGCTTGGTCCACGATCCAGGCGCGTGCAAGTTCGGCTTCGATCTCATACTCGGTCGCGCCGTCGAACACCGGGGTGATGGCGCGATAGCCGAGCCGTTTCGATGCCCAGCCCAAATGGACTTCCAGTACCTGACCAATATTCATACGTCCGGGAACGCCCAGCGGATTCAGAATGAGATCAACAGGCGTTCCGTCTTCAAGGAACGGCATGTCTTCGATGGGAACCACTTTGGAGACAACGCCCTTGTTTCCATGGCGACCCGCCATCTTGTCGCCAGCCGTCAACTTGCGGCGCTGGGCGACGGAGACTCGCACCATCATGTCCACGCCTGCAGAGAGATCGGAGTTTTCCTCCCGTGTGAAGACCTTCACATCCACTACTTTTCCGCGTTCGCCATGAGGCATGCGCAGGGAGGTGTCTTTCACATCTCGCGATTTTTCGCCGAAGATGGCACGCAGGAGACGCTCTTCGGGCGTAAGTTCCTTTTCGCCTTTCGGCGTGATCTTGCCAACGAGTATATCGTTGGGACCCACCTCCGCGCCAATGCGGATGATCCCATTCTCATCGAGATCCTTGATCGCATCATCGCCAACGTTCGGAATGTCACGTGTAATTTCCTCGGGACCCAGTTTGGTATCGCGCGCTTCAACCTCGTATTTTTCAATGTGCACGGAGGTAAAGCGATCCTCCTGCACGAGCCGCTCGGAGATCAGGATGGCATCTTCAAAATTGCCGCCCTCCCAGGAAAGAAATGCAACGACAACGTTTTGACCGAGCGCCAGTTGACCGCTCTCCGTGGACGAAGAGTCGGCAATAATATCGCCTTTCTTGATCACCTGCCCCTTGACCACGGCGGGACGCTGGTCAATACAGGTGCTTTGATTGGAACGCTGGTACTTGCGCAACTGATACGTGCGGATGTTGCCGCCGCGTTCCCTGACGGTGATCGAACTGCCAGTGACAGAAGTAACCTCGCCGTTCGCCTCCGCCACCACCACCTGGCCCGAGTCAAGCGCGGCATGATACTCCATGCCAGTGGACACCAATGGGATTTCCGGACGGACAAGCGGCACCGCCTGCGCCTGCATGTTCGACCCCATCAGCGCGCGATTCGCATCGTCGTGTTCAAGGAACGGGATGAGCGCGGCGCTAATTCCCACCACCTGATGCGGGGCGACATCCATGTAATCCGCCTGGTCAGGAGTCGAGAAGATAAAGCCGGAGTGATAACGGCAGGAAACGCGGTCGCGCACAAATTCCCTGTCCGCAGTTAGCGGCGCGTTTGCCTGCGCAATCACATACTTGTCCTCTGCGTCGGCGGAGAGATAATCGAATTGATCGGAAATATAAGGCTTGATGGCAACCGGCGCGCCAATCCTGGCGATCTTCTTCGCCATTCTGGCATCGATCCTTTCGCCAGCCTTGTAAAGAATCTCTTCTGTTTTAGGATCAATAACATTCTCTCGCAACAACCGACCTTCGAGCCGTTCATCGTCTGCTTCCATGACTCGAAAGACTTTGCGGTAAGGGGTCTCGATAAAGCCGTATTCATTCACGCGGGAGAATGAAGCCAGACGCCCGATCAAACCAATGTTCGGACCCTCGGGCGTTTCAATAGGACAAATGCGTCCATAGTGTGAGTGATGCACGTCACGGACATCGAAGCCCGCACGTTCACGCCGCAAACCGCCGGGACCCAGCGCCGATAGAGTGCGCTTGTGACGCAACTCAGCCAATGGGTTGGTCTGATCCATGAACTGTGAAAGCTGCGACGAGCCGAAGAACTCGCGCAGAGCCGCAACCACCGGGCGGATGTTGACCAGTGTGACGGGCGACAACTGCTCCTGATCGCGGATGGACATGCGCTCCTTGATTACGCGTTCCATGCGTCGGAGGCCGATCCGCAATTTGTTCTGGATCAACTCCCCCACCGTCTTGACGCGGCGGTTCCCCAGATGGTCAATATCGTCGGGCTTTTCGACCCCGTTGTTGATCTGGATCATGCGGCGGATGAGTCGGATCACATCCCCCTTGGTCACGGTGCGATGAGGGATGGGAATGTTCAGATCCAGTTTTTGATTCAGTTTATAACGGCCCACGCGTTCGAGGTCGTAATGGCGCTGGTCGAACAACTGCTCCTCGAGAAATTGCCGCGCGTTTTCGAGCGTGGCAGGATCACCAGGGCGCATCTTGCGGAAGAACTCGATCAACGCGGCTTCCGCAATCGTCTGGCTGCCGGCAAGTTCCCACTGTGGCTCCTGTTTGAGCGTGGAGGCGATGAAGAGTCGTTCAGGGTTGTTGTCCACATCCTGGAAGAGCGAGAGCAACTCCTCATCAGAACCGGTCTTCAAGGGAGAATCTTTGATCCCATCATTGACTGCCGCCAGCGCGCGCAGGAAGACCGTGATCGGCACAGTCCGTTTGCGGTTGAACTTCAGAATGATGTAATCGGATTTACGCGTTTCGAACTCCATCCACGCGCCTCGATCGGGGATCAGTTTGGACATGGCGAGCGGACGTCCCGTGGAGCGATCCGTGGGCGCTTCGAAGTACACGCCGGGGGAACGGATCAACTGCGAGACGACGACGCGTTCAGTCCCATTTATAATGAAGGTCCCTTTGTCGGTCATCTCAGGGAAGTCGCCGAGAAAGATATCCTGCTTGATGGGCTCGGGAACATCCGCACCCGCCAGCAAAACGGACACATACAACGGACTGGCATAGGTGAGATCGCGTTCGACGCATTCCTCGATGGTGTGTTTCGGTTCACCAAACCAGTATTTCAGCCCCCATTGCTTCGATTCGGGACTGCGGCTCGGGAAATACAACTTCATCCCCTTGTTATAAGATTCGATCGGCGAGACTTCATGGAAGAGATCGCCCAGACCCTCTCGTTTGAGGCGCTCGAATGAGTCAAGTTGGACTTCGATCAGATTGGGGAGTTCGATATTGACGGGGATACGCGCATAACTCTTGCGGGGCAAAGAAGAAGACATTCGGTTCACTCCTGACCTTGGGTATGTGCGCCGTTACGAAAAGCCGAATCCCATCCCGAAATTTAGTGCTTGCCAGGTAACAGATGCAATTCAAATTCAGCGGATAGTGCAGGAAACGGCATACACACGAAGACATCCCGCGACGATTTGGCGGGATAGCAAACTGTGATTATATATGAAAGTTTGCATATCTGCAAGGAATTTAAACTTCGATTTTTCAATTTCCACACCCCATGGATGCGGTGATTCTATCACAAACCACCATTTCCGCAACCAGATGGAGACAATTGGGGTTTAGGCTGTTAGAATTGCCAAAATCAATTTACCGGAGGAACAATGACGACACCGCAGGCAACCATCATGAACGATAAGCGCGAGATCTTCGGCTGGGGAATGTACGATTGGGCGAACTCATCCTTCAGCACAACGGTTGGAACTGTTTTTCTGGGACCTTATGTCGCATCGCTCGCGGCAGCGGCGGCGGAAGCCTACCCGGATGGAATGGCTCGCTTTTTCGGCATTCCCGTCGCGCCCGATTCATTCTTTCCCTACTGCGTGTCTTTTTCAGTGGGCTTGCAGGTGCTTTTCCTCCCCATCCTTGGCGCGATCGCGGACTATTCGCACATGCGCAAGAGGATGATGCAACTCTTCGCCACCATTGGAGCGGCTGCCACCACTCTGCTGTTCCTGGTGACTGGAAATCTTTGGTGGCTGGGCGGGGTTCTGTTCATCATCGCGAACCTGTCGTTTGGCGCGGCAATCGTATTCTATAACGCCTACCTGCCGGACATCGCCAGCCAGGATCAACGCGACCGGGTCTCCTCCTACGGCTGGGCAATGGGCTACCTCGGCGGCGGCATACTTCTTGCGCTAAACCTGGCATTCTTCATCTTCAGTGACGACATCGGCGTACCCGGCGATATCGCAGTGCGGATCAATCTCGCATCTGCCGGCATTTGGTGGCTGGGATTTTCGTTCCTCACGTGGTCACGCCTTCGTTCGCGCCGCGCCGCTCGCGCCCTCCCTGCCGGCGAGACATATATCAGCATTTCCTTCAAACAACTGGGAAACACCCTGCGCGAGATCAGAAGGTTCCCTGAAACACTCAAATTCCTGCTGGCTTACTTCCTTTATAACGATGGCATCCAGACCGTGATCGCAGTCTCATCCACATTTGCCGCGGCTCCGCTCATTCGCGGCGGCATCGAATTGTCGCAGGATACGTTGATCGCCGTAATCCTCATGATCCAGTTCGTTGCCTTTGGCGGCGCGCTCTTCTGGGGCAAACTCGCGGGATGGATCGGAGCAAAACAATCCATCCTTGTCAGCCTTGTGATCTGGTCCGGTGTTGTGATCTATGCGTATGGCGGGTTGCAGGGCGACAACCGCGTAATGGAATTCATGATCCTGGGCGTGTTCATCGCCATCGTCCTCGGCGGATCACAAGCCATCAGCCGCAGTCTCTTCGCGCAGATGATCCCCGACGGCAAGGAAGCGGAGTTCTATTCCTTCTATGAGGTCAGTGAACGCGGCACATCATGGATTGGTCCCCTCGTCTTCGGCCTTACGAACCAAATCTTTGGCAGTCTCCGCCCGGCGATCCTCTCGCTCATCTTCTTTTTTGTGATGGGATTGATCCTGCTTCCATTGGTAAACGTCAACAAAGCGATAGCGGACGTAAAGAAGTACGACGCTGAACATGCGCAATAAAAAGAAAAGAGACCGAGGCGACGAGCCCCGGTCTTTTGTTTTCGTTCCAAATCACAACTTCGGCAGGACAATGGACCGCTGTTTCTGATACTTGCCCTTCTTATCCGCGTAAGAGATTTCACATTCCTCATCCGCTTCGAAGAACAGAACCTGCGCCAGACCCTCATTGGCGTAGATCTTGGCGGGAAGCGGCGTAGTGTTCGAGATCTCCAGCGTGACGTAGCCCTCCCACTCCGGCTCGAACGGTGTGACGTTGACGATGATCCCGCAGCGCGCATACGTGGACTTGCCCAGACAGACCGTCAACACCTTGCGCGGGATGCGGAAATACTCGACTGTTCGAGCCAACGCGAACGAATTCGGCGGGATGACACATACATCCCCCTTGTACTCGAACATGGACTTCGGATCGAAATTCTTCGGATCCACGATGGCGGAATGGACATTGGTGAAGATCATGAATTCGTCCGCCACGCGGATGTCGTATCCATACGACGACACACCATAGGAAATCACTCCATTGCGGACCTGACCATCCACAAACGGTTCGATCATCCTCTGTTCGAGCGCCATCCTGCGGATCCAGTGATCAGGTTTCAATCCCATACTATGCTCCTTATAAATTGAACCGCGAAGACGCCAGGGACGCAAAGAAAATTTTATTCTTCGCGAAGGTCGCAATACCTTCGCGCTCTCCGCGCCTGCGCGGTGAAAATCATTTCACAACGATCACAACCTGGGTCAACTTGCCCGATTGTACTTCAACCCGGCGCTCGAAGAAACGGCCGTTATATATCAGCGTGATGCGGTAACGCCCGGCGGGCAAATCGCCGATGGCGGCGTTTTCCCGTCCAAATGCAAGCGAAGGATGATAGGTTTCAACATAATACGCTTCGAGTACATTATTCGATTCGTCCACGCGCTGTAACGTGATCGTCGCCGGCTGAAACTCGAACTTTTCGTTGATGATGGATAATTCCATTACCCCAAAATCAGCCTGGCTGGGCAAAAGCCGCAGTTCGGGGTTTTGAGTCGAGAAATAATCCTCGACATCTCCCTGCCGCACCTCAAAGTGAAGGTGACTGCCCGTCGCCACACCGCTCTGACCGATTTCACCGATCTTGTCCCCCGCTTTCACGCGATCACCCGGTTCCACTTCAACCGCGGATAGATGCGCGTAGAGCGTGAACAAATCGTTCGCGTGATGAATGACGACGACATTCCCATAATAATTCGACCATGGACTATAAAACGCAACATCATCCGGACCTGCAAATACGACGATTCCATCCACCGCGGCATGGACGGGAGTCCCAAACCTGCCCTGAAACTCCACCCCGTGATGCGGATCACGCGTCCCGTCCGCTGTTGAGGCGTACGGATACGTTCGATCCACCGATTCATTCGCGGGCGGTCGCACCGGGCGCTGAAAGAGGAAGTGCCCATCACTGATACAGAATTCCGCAGAAAACGGATCGCAGGGAATCGGTGTGCCGGTTGGGGCAACGGTTGGAGAAGACGCCACGGTTGCAGGACTTGATGTAACTGTTGGCTCGCAGGAGGGGCGACTCGTGAAAGTCGGCTCGATGGATGGAGCAATCGTCGGTGTTGAATTCGTCGCCTGGACAGGCACGCAGGAAACAAGGAATATCAAGGAAATCAGTAAGACCTTTTTCACCGTAAAGCCTGCGTTTAGCCTGTCGAAATGAGACCGGGTGCGCATGGGATGTCAATCTTCGCGAAGTCCAAAAATTTCGCGTACTTCGCGCCTTCGCGGTGAATTATCAAATCCCTCCCCTCTCCTTCATCACCTTTCGGATTTCCTTTTCGAGTTTATCGGCTTCCTTTTCCAATTCCATCAATTCCTTCAACATCCTGCCGCCCGACGACGAAACCTCGCCAAGCGAGTTGAGGTTGATGCGCACATTGTATCCAGCCGCAGTCAACGAAGCGCGCGCCATCGCAAAACCGGACATGGCGTCGCTGATCGCGTTGACGTTCGCATCGTTTGCGCATTTCAAGGCGAGCTCCATCACCTTGACCGCATCTTCAGCCACGTGAAGCGGAATGTGCGCGGCGTTGAGCGTCGCCTGGACAATCGCCGCGTTGCGGGCGGCTTGTTGTTCCCCGGTATCTTTGGGCATTTTGAATGTTGCCATCAACACTTCGAACGCAGACGCGTCATCGTCCACAGCCTGGGTCAGTTCCCTGCGTAGTTTCTCAGCCATGACGCGTATCGCCTGCATTTCGGCTTCGACCTCCGCATATTTCTTTTTGCCGATGGTGAGTCCGGCGACCATGGCGACAAGCGCCGCGCCCATCGCGCCGGCATACGCGCCTGCAGAGCCTCCGCCGGGGGTTGGCGTCGGGGAGGCGAGTTCTTCGATAAAGGAAACAGACCGAGGTGAGGGAGGGTCCGAAGCGGCGGCGGAAGAGGAATAAAGCCTGGACTCGAGAATCTGCTCTTTCTCGAATCCATCCAATTGGGTGTACCAGACCGCCGCATCCACCAACGCCTCCTGCGGGATCAAGCCGACGAGTTCACTGTGATGGATGCCGACGCCGTATCTTTGTGCCTCGCGCCGGATGAACTCGACGACGCGGGCGACGGGCGTTTCTCGGAAGTTGGTCAGGTTCATCGAGACCTGCGCGCGGCCGTCCACGAGGAGACCCAGCCCTTTGACGTAACGAAAGCCGCCTGATGATTGGCGCACAGCCTTTGCGATTTTCTTTGCAATGCCCGCATCGTCGGTGGTGAGGTAAACGTTGAACGCGATGAGCGGCTCGCGCGCGCCGATAACGGTCGCACCCGCCTTGGGAAGTTTACTGGGACCGTAATCAGGCTTGCGATTCGGGTCGGACTCGATCTCGGTCTTGAGCCCTTCGTATTGTCCCCGGCGGATGTTTTCGAGATTCGTTCGCTCAGGTCGAGTCGCCGCCGCTTCATACAAATAGACCGGGATGTTGAGTTCGTTACCGACGCGTTCACCCACGCGTTTGGCGATGGCGACACAATCTTCCATCGTCGCGTTCGAGAGCGGCACGAACGGAACCACGTCCGTCGCGCCGATGCGCGGATGTTCGCCCGTGTGCTGATCAAGGTCAATCAGTTCGGCAGCAGTCTTAATGGCACGGAACGCGGCTTCTTCCACGCCTTCGGGTGTGCCCGCGAAGGTCAGCACCGTGCGGTTATGGTCGAGGTCGGAGGAACGGTCGAGCAGTTTGACTTCGCTGACCGACTGGATGGCGGCGGCGATCTGGTCCATCACTTCCGGTCGCCGCGCTTCGGAGAAGTTGGGGATGCATTCGATGAGGGGAAGGGTCATGGGAATTGGAGGATTGGAGAATTGGAGATGGGAGATTGGAGACTGGAGACTGGAGACTGGAGACTGGAGACTGGAGATTGGAGACTGGAGATTGATATCGAGATCAATTATACCCAGGGCGGTCACAAATTGCCCTTTTTCAAAAGGAGGATAGCGCAATTCCCTGGCACCGCCCGCCAGGGCAGGTGTGTGACCGTGGGCATTATATAAGGTCTCCTCGCGAGACTGGAAAATCGTGTATGATTGGGATAGGAGATTGAACCATGACAGATCAGGAACTCCTCAACCGAATTACAATAAATCCAAAAGTGATGGTGGGCAAACCCGTCATTCGCGGCACGCGTCTGACAGTTGAATTCATCTTGAATCTGCTTGCGCACGGCGCAACGATTGACGAAATCCTCAAGGAATATCAGGGATTGAAAGAGGATGATATTCGCGCGTGCATATTGTTTGCAACCAAGTCGCTTGAAAACACAGTCTTCATGCCGTTCGCGACCGAGGCGTAATGCGCTTCCTTGTTGATGAGTCTACGGGCCCATGAGTGGCGCAATGGCTTCGCGAACGCGGGCATGATGTCTTTTCCGTCTTTGAACAGGCAAGAGGCATGGACGATGATGACATCATTCAGAAGGCCTTTTCCGAAAATTGGATTTTGCTCACAAACGATAAAGATTTCGGAGACAAGATTTTCCGCGACCGAAAATCACACAAAGGAGTTGTCTTGTTTCGATTGGATGATGAACGTACCATAGCAAAGATTAAGGTACTCGGAAGGTTGCTCGAAAATTACATAGACAGGCTGGAAAACCAATTTACTGTGGCTACAGAAACTGCAGTCCGATTTGCGAGGACGAAATAGTTAAATCCCTGCCTCTCCCCATTTGACAAATTATTCCCCTCAAGAATCGCGGTCCACAAGACGATATTTGACTGCCATGCGCACCAGCCCAGCCAGGTTGCGGACATTCAATTTCTCCATGAGTCTGGCGCGGTGTTTCTCGACCGTCTTCTCGGTGATAAAGAGCATTTTGGCGATCTCACTGCTGGTGTATTCCTCCGCGATCAATTGCAGGACTTCCTTTTCACGCGGCGAGAGGCCCGCCAGCGGATCGTTGTTCGACGGCGTCGTGCGCGGATTGATCGCGCTCTCCACGACGATCTCCGAGATGGGACTGCCCAGGTAGGTCTGCCCATTTGCAACGGCGCGCACCGCCCACAGCAATTCATCGCTGACGGATGACTTCAGAACGTAGCCCTTCACACCGCACTGCAACGCCTGATAAACAAAACCTTCGTCTGCATACATCGAGAGCAGGAGAATCTTCACGGGGAGTTTCAAATTGTGGATATTCTCGGCGGCTTGAATGCCGTTCATGCGCGGCATCATGATATCCATGATGAGAACGTCCGGCTTGAGTTCCTGGCTCATTTCGATGGCTTCCTGCCCGTTGGAGGCTTCCCCCGCCACGTGAATATCCCTCTCTTTTTCGAGCAGGGCACGGATGCCCGCCCGCACCATGAGATGGTCCTCCGCAATGACCACCCGGATCATGCCGCGCCTCGATCTGCGCTGCCGTTCGATAAGGGCAGCCGCGCCGTGAGGATGGTCCCCGTTCCCGGGTTGGAGTGGATATTGAGCGTGCCGCCGGCAATGGTCAATCTTTCACGCAGACCGGACAAACCGATCCCACCGGGCGGCAGCATCCCATTGACGAACCCGCCCCCGTTGTCCTGTATCGTCAGGCTGATCGTATCGTCCTCGACGTTCAATTCCACCCAGGCGCGGCTGGCGCCCGCATGTTTGACGATGTTCGTGAGTCCCTCCTGCAGAACGCGGTAGAGGGTGATGTTGTGAATATCTGCAAGCGCGGGCAGGGACGGGTCCACTTCGAACGTGATCGGCAGGTTTGTGCGGCGCGTGAATTCCACGCAATAGGTTTGCATGGCGGTTTCCAGCCCCAGCGCATCCAGGACGTGCGGACGCAGATCGTGGGCAAGCCTGCGGATCTTGACCGAGATTTCAAAGGATTGGTCGTAGAGGGCTTGCAGGCGTTTGGACAGGGTCTCCAATGGAATGGCTGCCAGATCGTGTTGAAGGTTGTGCAGGTCGAGCAGGTGCGTTGTCAGCGCCTGACCCAGGTCATCGTGCAGTTCGCGTGAAATGTTCCGCCGTTCCTGTTCCTGCGTGATGACCACGCGTTCCGCCATTTCGCGCAGGCTTTCGCGTTGTTCCATGAGCGTGTGATAACGGTTCAGGCGCGTGATCGTGCGCACGCGTGCGGCGAGTTCGTAACGGTCGGCTGGTTTGGTGAGGAAGTCGTCCGCGCCGGATTCGATCCCCTGAAGGAGTGAGGCGCGGTCGTCCAGGGCGGTGAGCAGGATGATCGGCACCTCCGCAAGTTTCGGCGTGGAACGGATGCGGCGGCAGACCTCGAAACCGTCCATGCCGGGCATCATCACATCCAGAATGATCAAATCGGGCTGGAGCCGCTCCAGCATTCGAAGCGCCTGGAATCCGTCTTTCGCCAGTTCGAGTTGGTAGTTTTCCCCCTCGAGCATGGCAACCAGAGTCTCACGGGCGCTCGGGTCATCGTCAACGATCAGGATGGTGCTCATTGGGATTTGGGTTCCTCTTTGATGGACAGGCAGTCCTGAATGATCTTTACGAGCGCTTTCAGGTTGACGGGCTTGCTGATGTATTCGTCCATGCCCGCCGCAAGGCAACGCTCGCGGTCGTTCGACATGGCAAGCGCGGTAAGGGCGATGATCGGCGTATGCTCGAATTGAGGATCGCTCCTGAGTTTTTGCGTGGCTTCGATCCCGTTCATGCGCGGCATCTGGATGTCCATCAGAATGAGATCGGGTCGCGTCCTTTGCGCCTCGGCAATTCCTTCGATGCCATCCTGCGCTGTAACCATTGTAAACCCGTTCATCTCCAAATAGTCCCTGAGCATCATGGTCACCTCCTGGGTGTCCTCGACCAGCAGGATGGTGGGTCTATGCTCACCGGACTTCACTGCGCGGAATTTCCCGGTGATCTTCATTCTTTCGATGGTATCCACCGCCAGGGCAGGCTCCCATGGCAGCATGATCGTGAAACGACTGCCCACTTCGGGCTGGCTTTCCACGGCGACACTGCCGCCGTGCAGGCGCGCCATCTGCGCCACCAGTACCAGCCCCAAGCCCGTGCCGGGCGCCTCGCGCGCCAGGCCTGAATCCAGTTGTACAAAGGGCTGGAATAACTGCTTCAAATCCTCTTCGCTGATGCCGATGCCGGTGTCCCAGATCGTGATCGTAACCTTGTTTTCCTCCTGATTCCCGTGAACCTCCAGCCCGATCCTTCCGCCTTCCGGCGTGAACTTGACAGCATTGCTCAACAGGTTGACCATCATTTGTTTCAAGCGGCGTTCGTCCGCCCACATGAAGCCCAAGCCTGCCTCGATATCCAGATAGACTTCCAGGTTCTTCTTCCGCGCCAGCTGATTGATCATGCGCAGGCTTGCCTGACAGACCCCCTCGACTTCCACCCTGTTGATATCGAGGGTGATCTGACCGGCTTCGATCTTGGCAAGGTCGAGAACGTCGTTAATGAGCGACAATAGATGGTGTCCGCTCTCGCTGATGGTTGTGAGATATTTCAATTGTTTCTCATTTAGAGGACCCGCGATCTGTTCCGTGAGACTCTCCGAAAGACCGAGGATGGCGTTGAGCGGCGTACGCAGTTCGTGGCTCATATTGGCAAGGAACTCATCCTTTACGCGCAGGGCGCGCGCCAGGCTGGCGTTGGCTCGGCTGAGATCGGAGGTGCGTTCCTCGACGCGCCTCGCCAGCATGTTGCGTTCCTCCGCCAGCGCCATCTCCATTTGTTTGCGTTCGGTGATGTCCCAGGCAAAATCTGCAAACCGTTCGGCGATCCCCAGGTCCTGCCGGGTGTATTCCTGCGGCTTGTTGCCGATTCCCATCACCGCCATGATTTTGTCATTACGGATGATGGGGATGACCATCTCGCGCACGATCTGTGCGTGACCTTCGGGCAACTCCCTTCTATTCGGCATGGATTCGTAATCATTGTGAATGATCGGGCGCCGCTGACGGATCGCATCCGCCCACACCCCGGCCTGATCCAACGGAAGATGTCGCCCCGCGCTGACAGGGATGTTGAAAAGGAGCAACGAGTTCGAGGACCACGTCTGCAAGCCCGGGGTGGTTTGATCCGCCTCCATGAAGTGGAAGAAGCCGATGGGACTGCCAGTCAATCTGTCCACCTCGTCCATCGTCCATCGCATGATCTCCTCCAGCGAATGGTGGGCGGCAAACTCCATCAACTCGAGACGCTTTTGCATGATCGTTTCCGACCTCTTCCGCGCGGTGATATCCTTGGCGACGACCGAAACGCCGCGCGTGGATGGGTAGGCGTTGATCTCGAGGGAACGCTGTTCGTTGTTCAAGGTTAAGAACGTCTCGAAGGTTTTCGGCTGCTGGCTTTCAAGAACGTCTTCGTAGATCTTGCCGATGCGGGTTTGTTCCTCCGACTCCCCGAATATCTCGCGGATGGTTTTGCCCACTGCATCCTTTGCCTCGACGCCAGACAATTCCGCGGAGGTTTTATTCCAATACGTGTAACGCAGGTCCCGATCCAGTTCGAAGAAAACGTCGGTGACGCTGTCCGCAAGTTCACGGTAGTGCGTTTCGCTTTCGCGCAGGGCTTTTTCCATGTTGACGCGCTCGGTGATGTCCGTGCTGGTGACGATCACGCGCGTGAAATCAGGTTTGCCATCCTGGGTCGGGATGAAGATGCGCTGGATGCCGGTAATGACGGAGCCATCCAGTTTCCGGTGGGGCATTTCAAAACCGAATGAACTGAAACCGTTCCAGAGCATTTCCATTTCGTGGATCATCACCTGCTGGGGAGTCTCGTCCTGCATCAATCCGTGAACCTTGTTGATGAGTTCCTCCTTGCTGAGCGCGCCGTTCATCGTCACTGCCGTCTGGTTCACGTTCAGGACGCGGATCAGCCCGACTCCTTTTTTCAATTCGTCGGGATTCGAGGCAAGGTATTTCCCAAGGTCCTTCACCCCCTGCGCCCTCAATGCCTCCATCCACGCGTGCACACCGCTGAAATCCTCCAGCCAGGCGGCGATGGGCGAGTTCTCGAACAGATCCTGATAATGTTGCTGGCTTTCCCGCAATTCCGCTTCAACGCGTTTGCGTTCAGCCAGTTCCCGTTGAATGTCCTGATACAGGCGCGCGCTCTCGAAGGCAATTGCCGCCTGGTTTGCAAGCGTCGCCAGCAGTCGTTCATCCTGTTCCGTAAAGGCGTCCCGTCGTTCGCTCTCCACGCTGATCACGCCGATCACCCGGTCGCCGATCTTCAGCGGCATATACAAGCCGGACCGGATGCCTGCGAGCGTATCCACGTATTGCGGATGTTCATGCACATTCCCGGTACGGATGGGTTCCGCGGTCCGAATGACCAGTCCGCTCATGCCGTGTTCAATAGTGCTGATCTTTGAATTGAAGAGCCTCTCCATCTCGTCCCTCTGCTCATCCTTCAATTCAGGGAAGTTGAAAGCCGCGAGTTCAAGTTCGTCGCTGTCTTCCTTTCGCAGGCGGATGGCGGCGTGATGCCAGGAGAGGTAACGCGTAAATGTTTCCATCATCCGTTGCCCGATCCCGCGCGGCTCGAGCAGACGTCCGATTGCCAGTCCGTTCTCATACAGGGCTTCGAGTTCCGCGAGGTGGCGGGCAGTCTCCCTCTCGGCTTGCACACGTTCGGTGACATCGCGCAGGATGCCTTCATGATAGATGATGTTTCCCAGTTCATCGTGAACATACGAGCCGCGGTCTTCGACCCAGATTTCGGATCCGTCCCTGCGGCGCATTCGGTAAACCTCCACCTCCTCCTGACCGGTATCCAAAACGTGACTGCCTCTCTCCGATGGTTCGAAATAGAGTTCGTTTTTAATGTCCACTTCCAGCAATTCCTCGCGGCTGGAGTAACCAAACATCCTGACCATTGCCGGGTTGACTTCGACGAACCTGCCTGCGTGCGTACTGCGATACACGCCGTCCTGCATGCGGTCGAACAGCGAACGGTAGCGTTCCTCGCTCTCTTGCAACGCCTGCTCCGCCTGTTTGCGCTCGGTGATATCGGTGATCGAACCCACTATGGCAATGGTTTTTCCATCCCTGACCATCGGACTTTCATCCACCTGCACCCAAATTTTGCGACCTTTGCAGGTGACCAGTTCCAATTCGTACGGCGGTTGACGCTCGCCGGTCCGGATGGCGCGTTCGGTGGCTTCGATACCCCGAAGGTTGGCTGGGTTATCGGAGAGAAAATCCTGCCAGCGTACAATCGCCTCTTCCGGTTCGCAGTCCAGAACCTCGCGCGACTGTGGGCTGACATATATCAGCACATGCTCCGGCGTATGGGTATAAAACATACTGCTGCTATGGCGGATGATGTTCTGAAGTTTTTCCTCGCTTTCCCGCACGGCCTGCTCCGCCTGTTTGCGCTCGGTGATGTCCTGAATCACAGCCAGAAAAACGCGACGGTCGCCTTGCTCGAACAATTGCAGATGGACTTCAACGGGATACATACTTCCATTTTTGCGAAGATGGACTGTCTCGAAAAATTGAGCAGGTTTCTCGCCCCGAAGCAGGGGCGAAATCAATTCTTGGAAGGACTCGGGGCTGAACTCCGGCTTGAGATCAAGCGGGGTCATCTGCAGGATTTCGGCCTGTGTATAACCCAGGTTTTGGAGCGCGCCGCTGTTGACGAAGGTGAACTTGAGGCTATCGGCATCGAAAAGATAAATTTCGTTCAGGCTGGCGGAGATCGCGCTGGTGAGCAGGTTGCGCTCGAGTTCCAGTTGCTTGCGGTCGGTAACATCCGCCGCAATGCCTGCCACGCGCGTAACCCTGCCTGAGTCGTCGAAGATCGGGAAGGCGCGGTCCCAGATCCAGCGCACCGATCCGTCGGGACGCG
>CAYQOF010000025.1:0-19125 GCA_964419035.1 uncultured Anaerolinea sp.
GTTCAAGGCGAAGCGTATTCTACTGTACGCAAAGGGCGATGTCAAGCAAAGATTTGGTTGTAAAATAGACGCATCTCTTTACTATCGGAGAATATCATGCCTGCTGAAACAGACGCCAAACCCATCTACCGCATCAGGGACCTGCACGAATCGGATCGCCCGCGGGAGAGGCTTGCCTCGCTGGGACCCCAGGCATTGACCAACGCTGAATTACTTGCCATCCTCCTGCGCGTGGGCGTGAAAGGGGAAAACGCGGTCGCGGTGGGACAACGCCTGCTCAACAAATTCGGCGGGCTGACCGGTTTGCACCGCGCGCCCTTCGCCGATATCAAAAAGCAACACGGACTCGGCGACGCCAAAGCCGCGCAGATCAAAGCCGCCATCGAACTGGGCAGACGGCTGACTCTCGAAGCCCCCGAAGAACGCCCCACGATCAACTCTCCCGCGGATGCCGCTGCGCTGGTCTCGTACGAAATGTCCGCGTTCGAGCAGGAGCATTTGCGTGTCATGCTCCTGGACAGAAGGAATCGCGTTCTGGAAACGGTGGAGGTGTATAAAGGCTCGGTCAATTCCTCGCAGGTGCGGGTCGGTGAGGTTTTCAAGGAAGCCGTGCGCAAGAACGCCTCTGCGATTGTAGTCATACACAACCATCCATCCGGCGACCCGACTCCCAGCCCCGACGATGTCGCTGTGACACGCGCCATCGTGCAGGCAGGCAAATTGCTGGATGTGGAGGTACTTGACCACCTGGTCATCGGCCAAGGCAAGTGGGTCTCGCTGAAGGAGAGAGGGTTGGGATTTGCATGACAAACGAAGAGGAGAATAAACAAACACAGAATTTCAAACGTGGAGCCCAAGTTAAAATGCATGAGGGCGAAATCGCCATAGACATTGCGCTCGTAAAACGATTGTTGACTGAACAGTTCTCACATCTGGCTGAAAAACCGATAACCGTAATCCGCTCGACCGGAACTGTAAACGCGATATATCGCCTTGGCGACGAGTTCTGCGTACGGTTACCTCGATTAGAGGAATGGGCAGAGAGCATTAACAACGAATGGGCTTGGTTGCCAAAACTTGCTCCACATATATCGCTCAATATTCCAAAGCCACTGGCGCGGGGACAGCCTACGAACTGGTATCCTTGTTCTTGGGCAATATATCATTGGATCGAAGGGTCTCCATATCAAGATGACCTAATCAGCGATGAACGCCGGATTGCTTATGATCTCGCTAAATTCATTTTGGAGCTACGAAACGTGGATATGGTGGAAGCACCTCGTGGTGGACGACTTCCGCTACTCGAACTGGACACAGAAACACGTTCTGCCATTGAATCGTTGCGCGGCGTGATAGACACCGAAGCAGTGTCAGTGGCGTGGACACGTTCACTTGAGTCATCCCCATGGGATGGAAAGCCCGTATGGATACATGGTGACTTGATAAAGTCCAATTTGCTGATTCAGGGTGGTCGCCCCTGCGCTATCCTCGACTTCGGCGGAGTTGGCATCGGCGATCCCGCTGCGGATGTAGTCCCTGCATGGAGCGTCTTCAGCAAAGTCGGGCGTGAGACATTCAAAGAGGCATTGGATGTAAATGATGATACTTGGAGTCGAGCGCGTGGGTATGCGTTACACCAAGCGCTGATGATAATTCCATATTATCCAAAAACAAACCCAGAATTTGTTGCTATGGCAAAACGCACAGTTGAAGAAGTATTGACTGAACTCAATTAGTTCTGTACAGTTCCCGTCGCTAGATAATACAAACCATTATCTTCACCCACTCCTCCTAACCCCAAATTCTCTAAACTCTCCCGTCACTTCCTCCCACTCCACCCGTGACTCATCCACCCGTGAAGCGCGTGGACCTTCCTTCATCATCTCGATAAATCGCTCCACTTTTTCACGCTCCCCCTCCGCGACCGCCTCCACCGTATCCCAGCCGACATTCCGCACCCAGCCCGTGACGCCGAATTGCCGCGCGTAATATTCCACATGGGCGCGGAAGCCGACTCCCTGCACGCGTCCCTTCACCCACACGTGCGCGCGGACCGTTCTATCTTCGTCCTGCGAACTTTTCTGACTCATGACGGCTTCCCTTTCTGCGCGTGGCGCTCAAGACGCCGATCAACGGAATGATCAATACCAGACATAATAAAACCAGATACGGGGACAGGTTGCCGAGAATCGCGACAATCGTATTCTGACCCAACACCGATGCGCGCCAGTCGTTTTCCAGTCTGGCAAGCGGAACGCCGAAGGCGCGCTCGACGCCGCGCTCACAGTCCGCGCCGTCTGCATAAATGCTGGCAAGAGACAATAATCCGCTTGTGCCGTATTGGGCGCGCAGGTAGTTGGTAAAGGATCGGGCTTGGGCATAAGCCAGAAACGCCTCGGCAGGATCGGGTGAGAAGGAGGCGCATAAATCCTTTAGCGGGATCAACGTATTCCGCGCGCCGGCTTCCGCAAGCACGCGGTCATATTCCACGTTCGGGTAAAGTTCCGTCTGCATCGCGATCCCCTCACTGAACCAGGCGGGGAGGTTGTTATATCCGCCGCCGAGGTGACGGTACAACATCACGTGCATGAGTTCGTGTGGGATGCGCTGCTCCATGATGAGGTTTTGATTGCTCCCCGATTCGATGACGACAACGATCACGCCCAGCGCAGGGCTGGCGTTTCCAGCAAGCCATTGCTCCCCGCCAAGGGACAGATTGGGAGGCAAATCGCTTTGCGTCGGATAGATGAAAATGTCAACCGGCTGTGAAAGATCGGGTGGAACGATCTCATTGATTGTCTGTAATCCCGATAGCGCGGCGTTCAACGCGTTCTGCCCGAAATTTGCGTCGCCATCGAACCACATCAGGCGGAGCGCGCCCGATTCAAGTCTCTGCCAATCGAAGCGGTTGTCGTCGTAGCGCATGGAAAACGATTCACTTTGAACGGCAGCGCCATCAGCGAGCGTGAGTTGGTAATGCCAGCGCAGGAGCGAGAACGGGCGCACGATGTTTTGCCTGGTGTCGAGACGATATTCGGCGCGCCCCTGGTTGAACGCAATCGGCTCGACGCGTGAGATGCCCTGCATTTCATCGAAAATGAGGATGAAAGCCGCCTGGATTTGGAGTGGAGAGGCGACTTGCGCAATGAACGTGACGTGTTCCCCGAATTGATGCACGGCTGTGGACTCCATCTCGATTCCAGATTGACCCAAAGCCTGCTCCGCGTTATAAAGAATCAGCGCAGCGGTCAAGAAGCAAGTGACCAGTGACCAGCAAGCAGTGGACAGTGTTCCAAATTTCCTCATCACGGACTTCCCAGAAACACAAGCAGCGGAGTCAACGTCAGCGGGCTGAGCAGTGTGCTGACGAACACCGCCGCTGTGACAAGTTTCGCGTCGAGATTATATTCGGTCGCCAGCACGGTCGCGCTGACCATGCTCGGCATGGAAGCCTGGACCACGCTGGCATCGCGCGCAAATCCTTGAATCCCGAACATGGCGGTGAGGAACATGGCAATGACAGGAGCAACGAGCAGGCGCAGCGCCACGCTCACCTGCAATGCGCGCATGTTGTTCGAAAATTCCACGTGCATCATTTGCACGCCGAGCAGGACAAGCATGAGCGGGATCGTCCCGCCTGCCGCCAGTTCGACCGCGCGCTCGATGGGCGCGGGAATCGTAATATTCCACGCGTTGACCAGAACCGCAAACAGGACCGCGTACATGGTCGGCACTCTGAACAATCCCAGCGCGGCTTCCCTGACGTTCATGTGTCCCAGCGAGGCGATCAGCACGCCCAGCGTATAAAAGATCAGCGTTGTGGTGACAAAATAAACGCCCGCATAGGACAGGGCTTCCTCGCCGAACGCAAACGAAACGAGGGGCAAACCGTAATTCCCCGTGTTGCCGAACATGGTCGTGATCAGGATGGCGATCAGCGCAGGGCGTTCGAGTTTCAGGAAATATCCCAGCAAAAAGGCAAGCAATCCCATCAACAGAACGACGAAGACCGTGAACCCGATCACCGCCGCCGCTTCGCTCAACTTCAAGCGGCTCTTGACCATCAGGTCGAAGATCAACACGGGACTGAACACGTAGAAGACCACACGTCCCAGGCTGCGCGGTTCGATGTGCAGCACTTTTCCAAGCGCGAACCCCGCGCTGCCGAGCAGGATGATCGGAAGGATGTTGTTGGCAAAGGTGGAGGCAAGGACGGAAAGTGACATGGGCTTTATCAGTGATATTCCTGCTTTTTGCGCAAAGAGTTTTTACCACAAAGCGCGCAAAAGGCACGAAGATGTAAAAACGGTTTTCCTTTGTGTTCCTTTGCGACCTTCGTGGTTGAATCCTCGGTTGATCCCGGTTGGGTTATGTCCGAAAAGAAAAATCACGGAGATTATAACGTCTCCGTGATTTGGATTCACATACTGTCATTGCGAGCGCTGGTCGAGTGCGAAGCGCATCGAGACCAGCGGGAAGCAATCTCCTGCAAAGTTGGGGGGGGGATTGCTTCGCCCCTATCGGGTCTCGCAATGACATGAAAATTAATTATTCCTCTTCGTCGTCTTCGAGTTCGTCGAGTTCATCGAGGTCGTCCAGTTCATCGGGGTCGAAGGACATCAACTCGAACCGGTCCAGATCCTCCGTAAAGGCAAGGTTATCCAGCGCGTCTTCAAGGAACTCGATCTGATCCTCGTCATCGGTCTGGTCGAGCATGGTTTCAAGATACGTCCGCACATCCTCGCCGCCGATCTGCGAAAGCGACCAGATCGCCGCGCTGGTCACATCGTCGTCCTCTTCCTCTTCCATGAGCAGGCGCAAAAGGATGGGTCTCGCCGATTTGAGCGACAGCGCGCCCGCGGCTTGCAAGGCGGTCCTGCGCATATCATTGTTCTCGCTGAGCAACGCGCTCAACACTTCATCCTCCCAGCGGTCATCGGCCGAACGACCCATGGCGACGAGCGCGCTCGCCTTCCATTCGGGATTATCGCGGTTGAATGCGGATTCGATCAACGGGACGACCTCGGGACGCGACGAATACCCCAGCGACTCCAACGCGTGACGACGGACACGCATCTCCCCCTCACCGACGGCTGATTCCATCAACGCGGCATGGACTTCGCTGTACGCCTCCTCCGTTATTTCCTCGAGTTCGCCGAGATCCACAAAGAGGTTGAGCGCGGCCGCCGCTTCTGCCCGGACATCTGAATCGGGATCGTTGCTTAACATATCGAGATAGGAGGGGATGAGTTTTGCATCGTCACATTCAGCGAGCAGGCGGATGGCGTGGATCCGCACGGAGGGTTCGGGGTCGGTGAGGAGCGCGCGGGCGAGGTCGTCGAACGAGACGAGGGTATCGGTCTCAGCCAGCGATTCAAGCCTCTCGAGCAGGGACAGTTTCCGGCTGAGTCCGACGCGGTTCCAAACGTCGAGGAGAGTCCCGAGTTCGAGAGTCCCCATATCCGAAAATTGACTCAGGTAACGGCGCGGGAATTCCTTCTTCGAGTCGAGCAGGGAATCCAATACGAGTTGAAAGGATGGAATGTGGGAGTTCATTTTCTCTTACGGGAGCGTCACGGGGTTGACGAAGTCCATGACGTTGACGTAGATCATGAGCAGGAGCAGGAACGCCATGCCCAAGCCATGCACGAGGTTTTCGAACTGGTGAGGGACGCGGCGGCGGAAGATGATCTCGGGGATGACGAAGAGGATGCGTCCGCCGTCGAGCGCGGGGAACGGGAACAGGTTGAGGATGCCAAGGCTGATGGAAAGCACCGCGATCAGGTTGAGCGTGCGGATGGGCGCGTTCATGGGGTTGGTCGTGGCAGCGGACGCGCTGGCGCTGGCTTCCACGTCGTGCGAGACGCTTTGCTCCATGATGTCGAATATGCCCTTCAGACCGATGAGTCGGCTCTCCTCGGGCGCGAGCGTGCCGCGTACGATTTGCGCGGGAAGCGAGATGAGGGTGCGCATTCCAATGTATGTGGAATTCGCACCGAGTTGAACCGTCTGGAACCACGAGTCGGGCTGCCTGAACGGAACGCCCAACCCGACGCCGATCATGACGCGGTTCGATTCATCGTTCATCAGCGGGACAGCGGTCAATTCGACCTGTCTGCCGTTCCGATCCATGACGAACAGGACGGGCTGGCTCTCATTGGCGTCCACGATGGCGCGCAGATCGTCATAACTGTGAATGGGTTGGTTATTGGCGCTGACGAAAATATCACCGCTCACGATCCCCGCCTGAGCCGCCGGGCTGTTTGGGACGATGTCTGTCACCAGGACACGCTGGGTATCCGGCACACCGACACGGTTGAAGATGATGCTGAATACGATGACAGCCGTAAGCAGGTTCATCAACGGACCCGCGACCAGCACTGCCAGCCGTTTCCACGGACTGGCGGCGGCGAGACCGCCCTCCACGTTCGGGTCGTTCTCGCCTTTCGGCCGGACGAATCCGCCGAGCGGCAGCCAGTTGAGCGTGAAGCGCGTGCCGGGATGGACTTTGCCGATGATATCAACCAGTTCGATCTCGCCGGTTTTATTGCCAACCCGGATCAATTTGCGTGTCGGCCGGGATTGCTGCCCCTCCTCGAGTGTGGCAACTTCAATCGAGCGCAGTACCAGGCGATCATTGATCTGATCCACCGTCAGTTTTGTGTCGCGGTCAACGAGGCTGTTCCAGGGGACAGGCATGTGGAAGTTGCGCGGGATCTCGATCCGTTTTCCGTTTCCCAGGAAGAAATGACCCCTGCTGATCCAGAAAGTAATGGCGCCCGGCGTGGGCAGACCGATGCCGAACTCCTCCACTTCCACTTTGACCAGCCGCGCAACGATAAAGTGACCAAATTCGTGTATGACGACCATGCCTCCAAAGGCAAGGATGAATATCAACCAGGTTAATGCAGTTTCGTTCATTCGTATTTCCTTCGCGCGTCATTATATCGCTTTTTGCATGGACGTTATGGGATGGTAAGATATTTCTAATTTTTATACCGACCCGCAGTCTTCCACCCATCCTTAAGACCAGGAAAGAGAATCGTTTCAATCCACATCAAGAGGGGTATACTTTTCCGCACAGGTGAAAAATGACAACCCTCTTTGACTCGACGACGAATGTAAAGACCGAACTCAATAAGCAAAAATACATCGCCTCGGATGAGATCGCCACGATTGTTTACCTTTCGCAGAAACTCGGCAAGCCGCTGCTGACCGAGGGTCCTGCAGGCGTGGGCAAGACGGAACTCGCCAAAGCCATCGCGGGCGCAACAGGACGTGAGTTGATCCGCTTGCAATGTTATGAAGGGTTGGATGAATCCAAGGCGTTGTATGAGTGGGAATACTCGAAGCAATTGCTGTATACGCAATTATTACGTGACAAATTGAACGATACGCTCGGCAAGGCGGAGTCGCTCGCCGAAGCCGCCGATAAACTCGCAAGAGAGGAGGATGTCTTTTTCTCCGACCGATTCCTGTTGCAGCGTCCGCTTCTGAAAGCAATCCTGAGCGACAAACCAACTGTCCTGTTGATTGATGAAATTGACCGCGCCGACGCGGAGTTCGAAGCCTTCCTGCTCGAAGTGCTGAGCGACTTCCAGGTCTCCGTGCCAGAGCTGGGAACGTTGACTGCGAAGCACAAACCGTTTGTTGTGCTGACATCCAACAACACGCGCGAGTTATCCGAAGCGTTGAAGCGGCGTTGTTTGTATCTGTTCATTGATTACCCGACCATAGACGAGGAACTGGCAGTCGTGCGGCTCAAAGTCCCTGACTTAAATCCCAAACTGGCGCGGCAGGCGGTGGAATTCGTGCATAGATTACGGAATGGAGACATGCGCAAGTCCCCCTCCATCAGCGAGACATTGGATTGGGCGAACGCACTCGTGGCGTTGAACGCCTCCAATCTGGATAAGGACACGCTGGAGGAAACGCTTTCGGTCCTGCTCAAGCACGAAGCGGATTTGCAGAAGGCAAAGCGGCAGATCATCAATCCGCCCCCGCCGAGGCAGAGACCTGATGAACTTGGAAGATTTTCTGGGAACTAACCCCTGCCCATAGGTTTATAATTGATTTGAGGTGAAGCATGACAATCACAGATATTCTTAATTCAGTAAAATTCGTCGTCGAGCCTGATGGTCATCAGTCCGCGGTTGTGGTGGACATGGAGGTTTGGGAGCAAATCGTTGCCATGCTTGAAGATGCCGAAGACGCGGAAGAAGTCAAACACGCCAGAATGGTGAAGGAGGAAACGGTTCCCTGGAGGACCGCAAAGAAGGAGTTAAATCTGGGGGAATAAGCATGTATCAGATTGACTTGCGCCGCAAGGCGTACAAAGACCTTGGTTCCGTCCCCGCCGACTACGCCCGTCCTAGTCACATTGACTCGCTCGAATCAAACCCGCGCCCCAATGACTCAAAGAAACTCAAGGGCGACGCGGGTTACTCGCTACGAGTTGGAACGTATCGTATTTTGTACGACATTGACGACAAAGCCAAACTTGTGACCACATACCGCATCAAACACCGCCGCGAGGCTTATCGGTAAATCGGGCTTTGGTTCCGACAAAGGATAGAGCATGGAATCCCGTATCCTACAGTTAATTGCCGCATTACGCGCCGGCGGGGTGCGCGTGTCTCTGGCGGAGAGCGCCGAGGCGTTCTCTGCCGTTGACCTGATGGGGATCCAAGACCGCGAGCATTTCCGTCTCTCGTTGCGCGCCACGCTCATCAAGGACCTGCGCGACCTGCCCATATTCGATAAACTCTTTCCCCTCTTCTTCGGCACGGGACAGCCTCCGCCGATGATGGGCGGGAATCCGATGGAAGACATGACGCCCGAGGAAGCGCAGATGTTGGCGGATGCGCTGCGTCAGTTCGCGCAGAATCTGCGTCAGCGGATGCAAAGGCTGATGAACGGCGAGCAACTGTCCAGAGATGAACTCGAGGCGCTGGGTCGGATGGTCGGTCTGAATCAAATGGACGACCTCCGCTATCAAAATTGGATGGCGCAAAGAATGATGCGCGCCCTGGCGTTCCCCGAAGTCCGCGAGGCGTTGAAGGAGTTGATGGAACAACTCCAGCAAATGGGCATGAGCCGCGACCGCGTCGAACAAATGCGGCAGATGATCCAACAGAACATCGAGGGGATGCGCGAACAAATCGAACAATTCGCGGGCGAACGCATTGCCGAGAACATGAGTGAACGACCGCCTGGCGAAAGCATGGACAACCTGCTGAACCGTCCGTTCAACGCGCTGTCGGACGCGGATAAGAAAGCGCTGCAAAATGAGGTGAAGCGGCTCGCAGCGATGCTCCGCACGAGGATTGCGTTGCGGCAGAAGCGCGCCAAAAGCGGACAACTCGACCCGAAGGCGACCATCCGCACCAACCTCAAATATCACGGCGTGCCGATGGAGATCAAACACAAAGACCGCGTGCGCAAACCGAAGATCGTGGTGATTTGCGACATCAGCACTTCGATGCGTTTTTGTTCGGAGTTGATGCTGAGTTTTCTGTACGCGCTGCAAGGGCAGGTCCGCAAAACTCACGCCTTCGCATTCATTGACCATCTCGAATCAATTTCGGAAGACTTCAGCGGCTCTAACGCGGACGAGGCGATTGCCTCCGTTTTATGGCGCATGCCCAGCGGACACTACAACACCGACCTCGGCTGGTCGCTGGATAATTTTCAAAGCGAATATATGGACACGCTCAACGGCGGGACGACGCTCATCATCGTCGGCGACGGACGCAACAATTACTACGACCCGCGCCTCGACATCTTCTCCACGATGACGCGCCGCGCCGCGCGCACGATCTGGCTGAATCCCGAGCCCCCGCAATTATGGCATGGCGACAGCGACATGCCCAAGTACGCGCCGCTGTGTGACACTGTGTTGAAGGTCAGCAATTTGAGGGAATTGGCAGATGCAGTGGATGCGTTGCTGGCTGGGTGAGTCATGCAAAACAAGAGGAAAGTCATAATCATTGGCGCAGGTGTTGCAGGATTGACGGCAGGCAGTTATCTCGCGCGAAAAGGTTTCCACGTCAAAGCGCTGGAGGCTAACTCGAAGATCGGTGGATGCTGTGGTTCGACGGAGATCAACGGTTACACCTTCAACGATGGCGCTATCGGGCATTCACGCCGGCAAGATCTTGATGCAAAGCATCAAACAATACTGACGACAGGCATAATTCTTGACCGACTGTCGTCTTTTGCTTTCTCCGAAAGGGAATAAGCCATGACCTCTTCCATTCTCACCACCCGACACGGACCCATCCTCGAAATCGCGCTCAACCGGCCCGAAGCATACAACGCCTTTGATCTCGACATGATGTCAGTGTTGAGCGACGCGCTCGCCTCCGCCGCGACGGACGAGGACATCAAAGGGATTATGATCACCGGCAAAGGCAAAGCGTTCTGCGCGGGCGGTGACTTGAAATGGATCAGCCAGCAGGAGGGCGACGCGGGGTCAGTCCTGCACAGGCTCGCGCCGCAGTTTCACATCGCCATTACGGAGATCCGCCGCATGGCAAAGCCAGTCGTCGCGGCGATCAACGGCATTGCAGCAGGTGGAGGCTTTTCGCTGGCACTGGCATGTGACTTCCGCGTCATGGCGGAGTCGGCGGTGTTGAAGCAGGGCTACACATCGAACGGCTTGAGCATTGATGGCGGCGGGACGTTCGCGCTGCCGCGTCTTATCGGGTTGGCGCGCGCAATGGAGATCGCCGCGTTCGACCAGCCGATTTCCGCGTCAAAGGCTTGGGAGTGGGGATTGGTCACGAAGGTCGCGCCCGACTCCGAGGTCCAGAAAGAAGCGTTGACCATGCTGGAGGGATTGGCGAAGTCTGCGTTGCATTCGTTTGCGTGGTCGAAGCGACTGATGACCGAATCCTTCACCAACACGCTGGAAACTCAACTTGAACGGGAACGTCGGGGCATCAGCGACTGCGCCCGTCACCCGAATGGACAGGAGGGTATCCGGGCATTCGTCGAAAAACGCCAGCCGGTATTCCACTAGCACTGATGTTACGAACCGTCCCGAAGGCTTGTTCTGCAATTCAAGTTTGAACCAAGAAAGCCTTCGGGACGTTCTGCGTAAGGTGAGTTAGTTACATTCGCTCCGGGCGGTAGGATTTTGGCTTATAATTGCGAAACCACGCCCTCAGACCGGCGGAGAATAAAAGCAACCCGGAAAATCATCATGGCAAAAATCATGGTCGTAGACGACGACAAAGACGCAACCGCCCTGTTCGAGGAGGTCCTTGCCATGCAGGGACACCAAGCGATTGCGATAAACGAAAGTTCCCTGGCGCTCGGAGTGGCGAACACCGAAGAACCCGAACTCTTCATCCTCGACCTGATGATGCCCGAACCCGACGGATTCAAACTGTGCAGGATGCTGCGCGGCGAACCCAAATTCAGGCGCACCCCCATCATCATTGTCACCGCCCTGAACGACACCGACAGCCGCATCGTCGCCATCGGCGCGGGGGCAAACGACTATCTCACCAAGCCATTCCACCTCAACGAATTGTATTCGAGCATAGACAAGTTCATCAAAAAAGTGGAATAATCTTTCCCAAGCCTCCCCGCCCTCGGACCTGTGTCTGAGGGACGTTTTTATACTCCATGCCGCTCTCCCATATCCATTTGGAAAGTGCGACGCACCCTCCGCCCATGAATGAAATCATCTCGATTGCCGACATTCAGCGCCTCGTCACGCAGGGCTTCACAGATTGGAAACAATTGGGGGATGTCTCGGTCGAACGCGACGACGACCTGCTCATCTTCAACTACACCGCGCGGGCGCAATACGAGGGACGCTGGAACTTCTTCGAGCGCGTCAGCCGCGGACTCATCGTCCATGCAGTGACAGGCGAAATCGTGGCGCGAGCGTTCGATAAGTTCTACAACTGGATGCAGGCTGGGAAAACTTCCAGTGGGCATATCGTTGCGGTCACGGAAAAATTGGATGGAAGTCTGGGCATCCTGTATCGCGTAAACGGCGAATATCGCATTGCCACGCGCGGCAATTTCCACAGCGACCAGGCGGAATGGGCAACGAAATTCCTGCGCAAACGCTACACGTTGGATGGCTTGCCCAATGAACTTACCCTGCTCTTCGAGATCATCTACCCTGAAAACCGCGTCATTGTGGATTACGGCGGACGCGAAGACCTTGTGCTTTTGGCGGCGCGCAACCGCTTCACCGGCGACTACCTCCCGTTCTTTCCCGACCTGAAACTGCTCGCCGAAAAATATGGCTTTCCCATCCCGAAGACTTATTCCTTCAACGACATCGAAGCCCTTGTCGCACGAATAAAAGAACTCGGCGTGAATGATGAAGGCTTTGTCGTTGAGTTCTCGGATGGCCAGCGATTCAAATTCAAGGGCGACAAATATCTCGAACTGCATCGCCTGGTGTTTGGCTTGTCGTTCAAGAACACACTGCAAGCCGTGATGACGAATCAAGCGGAGGCTATCCGTTCGCAAATCCCCGATGAGTTTTTGGGTCAGTTCAACGCCTGGGTGAAGGAGATCGAAGGGACGCGCGAGCGCATCAAACGCGACGCGGCACAGGTCTTCGCGCAGGCGCCCAAGGATACTCGCAAGGATTTCGCGTTATGGGTCATGGCAAATCACAAGGAACTATCGCCCTATCTCTTCGCCATGCTGGACGGGAAGGACATCGAACCGCTCATCTACAAAAAAGCCTTCGAGAACCGCCCCAACGAATTGGCAGTGTCCCATTCGGAGGATGTGGCGTAGGGCAAATTCGATGTCAACGGGAACCCGGCATGGATGTGTGCGAGTATTGGGAGTGATGGTGCGCATTACTCAATCTTGAACTCGATGCTCTGCGCAAGCACACCATCCAGATAGAGTTCGACCTTGTACAAACCCGGGGGCCAATCGGCGTCATTGGCAAGTTGAAAGTAGAGCGTGCCGGAGAAATTATCATCACTGGTTGTGAGCATCTGTTCCTGGAAAAGAAGATCAGGCTCTTCGCCCTCCACGTTCACGGCATACCATTTTGCAGCGATCACCGTCCCCAAAGGCGCGTTTTCGACATCCACAACCGCGTAGATCACATCCGAGGGCGAGAAAGCGGTTGTCACGTCCTCGCCATATTCATCAAAAGCCATGCGCAGATTCGAGAGGCTGGGTTCCCCACCCAACATTGAACAGGCGGATATGGACGCGGCAAGGATAAAAAGCGCAGACAAAAACAGCAATTTGGTTTTCATTGCAATTCTCCCAAGAACATAGTCACTCAACCTCGATATAGATCCGTTTGTTGATCGCGCCTTTGCTTTTGTAATCGGCGACGCGGATCTTTCCTGTTTCACTTGTGTTGCGTACGTGCGTGCCGCCGTCGGCTTGCAGGTCGAGTCCCACGATCTCGACAATTCGAACTTGTGTAATGCCTTCGGGCAAAAGGTTGATCTTCGTGCGGATCAGGTCCGGGATCTGGAACGCCTCCTCGCGCGGCAATATCCTGACTCTGATCTCGCGTCCCTCCGCCACCTCCTTGTTGACCGCGGCTTCGATCTCGCGCACCAACTCCCCGCGCATGGTCTCGAACTCGAAGTCCATACGTCCCTTGAGAGGCTCCATGTCGCCGCCGGTGACGAGCGCGCCGTAGTCGCGGAAAACCGTCCCGCAGAGGACATGAAGCGCGGAATGGGTGCGCATCAGTTGGTATCGCCGCGCCCAGTCCAAAGTCCCGCGCGAAGCGGTTCCAGCAGAAGGCATCGGCGCGCTCCCGCCGAGGAAATGCAGCACGTCGTCTCCGTGTTTCTTTACCTTTTCCACCGGGTAGATCACCCCGCCGATTGACAACGATCCAATGTCACAGGGTTGTCCCCCGCCGCCGGGATAGAAGGCGGTCCTGTCGAGGACGACTGTGCGGGTCTCGTCCTGCACCGATGTGATGGTCGCGACGAACTCCTGCAAATACGAATCGGTTTGATAGAGCAGTTCTGTCATGGAGCCTCCATTTCATGAAGTGTACAGCAAATGATAAAATCAGCCAATATTGTGAATTGTCTAACAAATATTAGCGTTTGATTAGAATGTTACAAGCCGCTTGACTTTGGTTTTGAATTTTTGTATAGTAATTTACGATCAATAGATTGGCACGGTTTGCCCACCGGCAGGCGTGCCTTTTGTTTGTCAGCACATCCCATTCAAGGAGAACCAATGATCCAGGTCGAGGGTCTAACCAAGGACTACGGCGCGCGGCGCGCGCTGAACAGCATCAGTTTCCACGCCAACCAGGGAGAGATCGTGGGCTTCCTCGGTCCCAACGGCGCAGGCAAGACCACCACCATGCGTATCCTGACCGGCTACATGCCGCCCACCGACGGGACTGCCATCGTTGCGGGTTACGATGTCGTCGAGGAGTCGCTGGAGGTGCGCCGGCGCGTCGGCTATCTGCCGGAAACCGTTCCGCTCTACAACGACATGACCGCGCTGGAATATCTCAAGTTCATGGCGAACTTGCGGCAACTCCCCAATTCGGAGGAGCGCGCCTACGATTCACTGGGGATGGTCAACCTGCAGGACCGCGCGGACAGTTACATCGGCACGTTCTCCAAAGGAATGCGCCAGCGCGTCGGGCTCGCCCAGGCTCTGCTCCACCGCCCCGAAGTGTTGATCCTCGACGAACCGACGATCGGTCTCGACCCCACACAGGTGGTGGAGGTGCGCAGTGTGATCCGCGAGATCGGCAAGGATCGAACCGTGCTGTTCTCCACGCACATCCTTTCGGAGGCGCAGCAGATCTGCGACCGCGTGCTCATCATCAACAAAGGAGAGATCGTCGCGGAGGATACGCCCGAAAACCTGCAATCCCGCGTGCTCGGGGCGGAACGCGTCATCCTGCGCGTGCGCGGCGATGCGGACGGGCTGGGTGAAACGGTCAAAAAGATCAAAGGGACACGCAAGGTGGAGACAAAACAGGACGATGCAGTCGAGTTCGAATTCTCCGCCGGGCAGGACGCGCGTCCGCTGGTGGCAAAAGCCGTCATCGAGGCGGGTTACGAACTGATCGAGATGCGTCCCGTTGGAATGAGCCTCGAGGAGATCTTCCTCGAACTGACACAGAACGACAACCCAAGCAAACGCTCGTGAGGGAAACCATGAGAAATATCTGGACCATAGCAAAACGCGAATACGACCATTACTTCATCAGCCCGATCGCCTACGTGGTGGCGTTCGCCATCCTTTTTACGATCGGCGTCATTTTCGCCATCAACCTGTTCTACTACATCCAAAACGCCTTTCAAAATTTTGGCGCCGCGCCGGATGTTTCACCGGTGACGGGAACATTCGTCTTCCTGCTTGTTCTCTCGACTCCCGCGCTGACCATGAGACTGATCTCGGACGAAGCGCGTATGGGGACGCTGGAACTCATGCTCACGGCTCCCGTCCGCGACTTCGAACTGGTTGCCGGAAAATGGCTGGGCGCGATGCTGTATATCCTGACGCTCATCGTCATCACGCTGGTCTATCCCATCGTCCTGAACAACTTCATCACCCCGGGTCTCGACATCAAGGCAACGCTGACAACCTATCTCGGTGTGATCCTGATCGCGGGCGCGTTCCTGGCGCTGGGTGTGGGAGTTTCCGCCATGTTCACCAGTCAGATCGCCTCCTTTTTTGTGACCCTCATGCTCTTCGTCTTTCTGTGGTGGCTGGTCGGCTTCCCGGCGAATGTGATCCCGGGCGACAGCGCGGAAGTCTTCCGTTATTTGAGCATGCAAAGTCACTTTTATGACAGCCTCAGCCGGGGCGTCATCAACCTCTCGGACATCGTTTATTACCTGAGCCTGATCGCCCTGGGCCTGTTTACGGGAACGGTCGCAGTCGAAATGCGGAGATGGCGATAATGGCAAAGAAACAGCAACCCACCTGGCGCAAATACACTTTCATTGCGCTGATCGTCGCAGGGCTGGCATTCGTCAGCGCACTTCTGTTCCTCATTACGAGGGGCTTCCTCAATATCGGCGTGTTCAGCGGCGCGACCGCGGACACGCTCAACCGCGGCGCGCTCATCAGCGGCGGTGTGACCATCCTCGCCCTCGCCCTCTACGCCATGCTCGAACCGGAGAAAACACGACGGACTTTCACCGGCAGGCAGGCGCGCTACGGGAGCAACGCCCTCATCATGTCCACAGCCTTTCTCGGCATTCTCATCGTTGGAAACGTCCTCGTGTACCAGAACCCCCAACGCTGGGACTTGACGGAAGATAAACAAAACACGCTGGCGCCCGAGACCATTCAAGCGCTGGAGACCCTGCCCGAACCCGTCACCGCAGTGGCATTCTATTCGGCGAACCTTCCCGCCCAGAGCGCGACCGAACTGCTGGATAACTTCAAAGCCAACAGCAAGGGTAAATTCAATTACCGTTTCGTCAACCCGGATACCGATCCGGTTGCCGCGCGCGAAGCGGGCATCACCGGCGACGGCAAGATCATGCTGGTCATGGGCGAACGGCGGGAGATCGCCAACTTTGCCTCCGAAACGGAACTCACCATAACCCTGATCAAACTGATCAGCCCGGAAGCGCGCGCGGTCTACTTCCTGACCGGGCATGGCGAGGCATCGCTTGAGTTCGCCGACATCAGTTTCTCCACCGCAAAGCGGACGCTGGAAAGCAAGAACTACACGGTCAACAGCCTGAACCTGCTGGCTGAGAACAAGATCCCCGAGGACGCGCTGGCGATCGTTATTGCCGGTCCCATGAAGCCGGTCTCAGAGCAGGAGGTCAAACTCCTGAAGGAATATGTGGACGCCGGCGGCTCACTGGTGGTGATGCAAAACCCGGTCCTATTCACAGACTTCGGCAGCGCGCCCGATCCACTGGCAAAATATCTCGAAGAGGACTGGGGCATCCGGCTGAACGATAATGTGATCATTGACCTCAACAGCCAGCAGCCTCTTTATGCGGTCTCTGCGCAATACAGCCAGCACCCGATCACGCAAAACCTGAGCCAGAACTACATCGTCATCATGCCGCAGGCGAGATCGTTGAGCATCACCCAGGCAATGGACGGGATCACGCAAACAGAATTGATCCTGACCTCCCCCAACTCGTGGGGAGAAACGAACTTCACAACCGCAGAGGGAGCGCAGGTCTCACCGGATCCCGAGGATCTCATGGGTCCGCTCGCGATGGCGGTTGCAGGCGAAAATCCGACCACCGGCGGACGCGTGGTGGTCTTCGGCAACTCCATCTTTGCGAGCGACCAGGGTTTCGATGCCTACGGCAACGGTAACATGTTCATCAACTCGGTGGACTGGGCGGCGGAACAGGAGAACCTGATCAACGTCACGCCCAACACGCCCACCCAGCGCACGTTCACGCCTCCCACCCAGAGCCAATGGCTCATCATCCTGCTTGGCTCGGTGATCCTGCTGCCGGGTCTGGTCGTGCTGGCGGGCGTATCCACGTGGCTTGCGCGCCGGCGCCAGGGATGACAGCATGCGCAGGTCAACCCTCGTAATCCTCCTGCTTTTCATTATGATCGCAGGCACATATTACTATCTCAGCAACCGCCCGGAAGCGGAGGATATAACCGTCACACCCGAGCCGACGACGGAGATCACCTATCTCTTCACAGCAGAGGATGGACTGCCAACAAGCATCCGCATCGAATCGAAAACGGGAGAAGTCGTCGAAGCGGCGCGTAACGCGGAAAATGCCTGGGAGTTGATCCTGCCCGAAAAAGCCGCGGCAGACGCGGGGTCGGCTGAAGCGGCGGCGACCCAGGTCACGACCATGCGCATCCTGGATCGTCTCCCAAACATCGCGCCGGAAGCAGTCGGACTGGATTCCCCCGAATACATTCTGACCGTAAAATTCACGAACGGCTTGGAACGACTGATCGAGATCGGTGTTATCACACCCACCGAGAGCGGTTATTACGCGCGCGGCGAAGACGGTGAGATCGTCATCGTAAGCCGAAGCGCAGTGGACTCCCTGCTCAACATGCTGACGAACCCGCCCTATCTGGAAACACCGACTCCGCTTCCCTCCACGCCCCAGGCTGGTTCTCCAACGGACGAATCCGCCACGCCTCAGCCGTAACATTTTCGACTGGATAACGTCTATACAAAGCAGGCAGATACTCCCCCAAGTTCAGGAAACCAGGAAAAAATACTGAAATAGCAATGAAAAAGTACTTGTATTTCACTTGAAAAAAGTGTATTCTGATTAATGAAGAAAATGGAAATGTAGCGAATGGATGTAGACAAAATTCTGATGGTTGACGAAGAGGAAGAGTTTCCCGCCATTGCCCGCCTGGTCGAACTGGGGCGGCAAAAGGGATACATCACCCTCGACGATATCATACACTTCTTCCCCGAAGCCGAGCAGGACGTGGAACAACTGGAGGAAGCCTTTTCGGCTCTGTTGAGCGCGGGGATTCCCTTCGTGGAGGATGCGACCATCACCGAGCCGACCGAGGATGAACTGGTGGCGGTGGAGGCGACGGAGATCGAGCCGGAGATTGACATCGCGCTCGACGATTATCTCGCCAACATTGATACCGACGACACGATCGGGCTGTATCTCAAGGAGGTCAGCCGCGTCCCGTTGCTGACCGCGGAAGAGGAAGTGGCGCTTGCCCAGCGCATCGAACGCGGGCGCATGTCGCGCGAGGAACTCGCCAAAGGCAACGCCAGCCCGCGCCGCCGCACCGAACTCCGCAAATTGATCGAGGATGGCTGGTCGGCGCGCGAACACCTCATCACAGCGAACTCGCGCCTGGTCATTTCGGTTGCCAAGAAATACATGGGACGCGGCGTGCCTTTTCTCGATTTGATCCAGGAAGGCAACATCGGTCTCATCCGCGCAACGAAAAAATTCGATTACCGCCGCGGACACAAATTCTCCACGTACGCCACTTGGTGGATCCGCCAGGCTGTCACGCGCGCCATCGCCGACCAGGGACGCACGATCCGCGTGCCCGTCCACATGGGCGATCAGATCAACAAGTTATTGCGCGTCCAGCATCAGTTGACTCAACGTCTCGGGCGTGAACCAAGCGTCGAGGAGTTGGCAGAAGCGTTGGATGTCCCGCCCAAGAAAGTGGAGAACATGATCCAGGTGG
>CAYQOF010000026.1:0-12595 GCA_964419035.1 uncultured Anaerolinea sp.
CTTCCCATCATTGCAGAAGACCTGGGCGTCATCACGCCCGACGTGGAGGAATTGCGCGATGGGTTGGGCTTCCCCGGCATGAAGATCCTCCAATTCGGATTCGATGCCGCGAAGAATCCCTTCCTTCCACACAATTACGTCACGAACTGTGTCGCCTACACCGGCACGCACGACAACGATACCGCACGCGGCTGGTTCGATACCGCACCGGATGAGGAACGCGCCTTCGCATTGAAATACCTGAACACGGACGAGGAGAATTTCGTGTGGGAATTGATCCGCGGCGTGTGGTCGTCGGTCGCGGTGTATGCCCTCACGCCAATGCAGGATGCGCTCGGGCTGGGTGGGGAGGCGCGCATGAACTTCCCGTCGCGCCTGGGCGGCAACTGGGAATGGCGCATGGCTGAGGAAGATATGAGCGAAAATCTCGCTCTGCGGCTAAAAGAATTCAATGAATTGTATTTGAGGTGATAGGAGTGGGGTAATATAGCGTGTAGCCAATCAGTTGCTCGCCAACGGCGCATTAGCATCAAGGCTTACAAGGAATCAATCATTTTCGCCTTATATTAACCGCGAGGGATAAAAAAAGAGGATGCTGTGAAGCGTTCTCTTTTCGTCTCTATTGCCCCTCGAATAGATGCAAATATTCCCCGTAGCCCTCTTCCTCCAGTCGTTCGGCGGGGATGAACCTCAACGCAGCGGAATTCATGCAATAACGCAGGCCTGTCGGCGCGGGTCCGTCATCGAAGACGTGACCGAGATGGGAATCAGCGCGCTTCGAGCGGACCTCGGTGCGCGGCATGAAGAGTTTGTGATCCGTGCGATTGACGATGTTCTGCGGCTCCAGCGGCTGGGTGAAACTGGGCCAGCCGGTGCCAGAGTCATATTTATCCAGCGAACTGAAAAGCGGCTCGCCGGAGACCACATCAACATAGATGCCCGCTTGCTTGTTGTTCCAATACACGTTCGCAAACGGACGCTCCGTGCCTTCGTGTTGGGTCACCTCGTATTGCAGGGGTGATAATCTTTGCCGAAGTTCGCTATCCGATGGTTTCTTGAAATCCTTCATGGGAACCTCCTCCATTATTCGTTGCCAAATGGATGGGACGCGAGCCTCTGTCATTACCTGAAAATTTCTTAAGGGATTCTTACGGCATTCGCTCCGTCAGGTTGACCACGATGGCGTTACTGGCTTTGATGAGGTTCTGCGGCGTGATCATGATCTCCTCGCCCCATTGACCGGCGCCCGTACCGAGGGTGGGTTCTTTAACGAGACTCGCTTCGAGGAAGGTGCGGAATCCAGGCGGCTGCCAGCCAAAAGCGGGGATCGAGCCGATGACGTATCCAGTCGTCTCCTTGACGATTTCCGGCGATGCCATCCTGATATTGCGCGAGCCGATCGCTTTTTTGAGATTCCCGGAGACGGCGTTCTGGTCGCCGCCAAGCATCACGAGGACGCGTTCGCCCGTATCCACCTGAAAGATGAGGGTCTTCACTGCCTGCCTTTCAGAAAAGCCGAGCACGTGCGCGACGTTCGCCGCGCCCTTTTCAGTTTCAGGCGGGAAACTTTTCCGTTCGTAGGGGATGTTGTGTTCGTCAAGGTGGATGTGCGCGGGAAGTTTTATCATTCCATCATTTCCTTTGAGTCGGTGATCGTTATTTTGCCGTCATTGTCAATCTCGATTTGATCGCCGGTCTGTAAGCGCGAAAAATCCGAGGTGGAGACCGCAACCAATGGAATCGGCGTTTGATACAGTTCGTCAGCAACGACCGAGGCGAGCGCGAAGAAAAAGTCCGTCGCGGTGGTGATGATGGCGTTGGGCGCTGTCCCGGCGCGGATGGCTTCGAGCAGGACGGCTGTAGTCGTTGATGAGCCGCGCGTGAACGGGATCGCCAAAATCTTCCCTTTTGCAACAGAACCTGAAAGCGGATGTCTGCGATCAATGATCTCGCCGGTCTTCCAATCATAGCCGCCCCAGAACGAAAGCGGCTCATGACTCACAAGCGCCGGTCCGCTCGCTGAACCCGCGAGGAAAGGCTTGCCTTGAAAGGTTACTGTGCCCATGCCGTTTCGTCCCGGACCACCCTGCCTTCAACAGCCGAGTCGACGCAGTCCTTCAAACTCCCAAATGTGATCTGCCTGGCGAGCAGACCGGGCGTGTAATACGCGAACTTTGCCGAGTTGGTCATCAGATATTTCACATTCGGCGGCAGCATCGGTGTTGTGAGGATGCAGGTGTCCACGGTGAGTTGTGCGCCGAAGGACTGCAGAACGTCGAGGTAACCTGCCTGTTGCGCCAGTTGCGTCATCGCCCGGCTGGAGGTGACGAGGAATTTTACGTTCGGGTGTTTGCGCCTGCCGTGCACCAGCGGCGCAAGTAGTTTGAATTCCGCCAGCGAAAAATGCGGACTGCCGAGGACGACCATATCCAACGCATCGCTGTCGGTGTGGGTGAGTTCGCGGCGCGCCTGACGGAGCATATCCATGGTCACATGGATCGTTTCCTCAGGCTGGTTCCCCTGAAAGGCGGATTCGAGGGTCGGCGCTTCGGGCGTGACGCCGATCATGTGGAACAGAGCCACCGCGCCGGACGATGCCGCCGCCGCGCCCAGCGCCTTGAGTTGATCCTCGTTTGGGACGATGCTCATCCCCTGAATGACCGGAATCTTGTCGTGAGATGCCCTGCCGATGAAATGACCAAAAACGGGATAAAAATCGTCGCTTTGTTGCAGGGATTGGGGTATGTCTTTCAACTGCAGCAGGATCTGCCCGGCGCGGTTCTCAGTGAGATGCAGTCCCATCGCAGGAGCGCGGCGGGTGATGGCGCAACAGATGTCGAACAGGTCCGGGTAGCGTTCCGTGCGCGCTCCCAGCACGGAATTTGCGAATACGATCGCATTCGATTCGCCCCAGGCGATCTGTTGACCGAAGGAGGGTCGCATTTCGGTTTGGTAGGGCGCGCAGGTCCACGTGGGGATCGTCCCCATGCTTTGATAAGCGATCATCTGGCGGTGCGCCTGCCTTGCCCAATCGTTTGGCACCGCCCATTCCTGCCAGTGATGTTCGTCAAGTCCGCTCACGTTGAGCGTGGTCGGCACGGAAACTTTGGCGCCCATGCCTGCAAGCCGTTCGGCAAATTCCAATCCGGCATCGCCGATGTACACCGTGCTGTCAATGTGCGCGCCGGTGATATCCAGCAATTCCCGTGCGCCTGCAACCTCCGCCATGCGCACCACAATGGACATCGCCATCCTGGCGGCAGGACCGTGATCCCCGCGCAACATTCCCCGGTCTTTATCGGTCAGGGAGAGGGTCATTTCCCCTCCATCGTCAACTGCGCTGTGCGGAGCCTGATCGAGGCGCCGGGGACGGCTGATATAACGGTCGGCAGGCTGAAGAGAGGAATGAGGCGTTGTTTGTCCATCCCATGATTTTAACCGCGATGCCTGATGCTAAGGACTCTCGAAGACCCAGGATTCCTTGCCGGCATCGTAGATGAGATGGTAATTCGTTTCCGCTGAAATCTCATCACCTCTGATCTTCAATTTCATTTTGACCACGCAAACGGCGGACGTGTTGCTCCGTTCTGATATTTCCACCGATTCGATCTCCAGTTCTTCGACCGAGTTCCAAAAATCAACGAAGATCTGATAGTCGCTCCCGTAATTGGCGTCGTTGAAACTCTCCGTGGCAAGCAGCCAGAGATGCTCGTATTTTCTTTCGTTCACGATTGCGTGGAAATAATCCCGGATGAATTCTTCGGGATCGGGCGTCTGGAATCCGATGGTTGATTCGGGTTGAGGCTGCGCGGAGTCCGCCGTTCCGTTTCCGCCAGCGCATCCTGCCAGCCCCAGGATTCCAACGAGACCAGCCAGAATTACAAGGATCGTCTTTTTCGTCATCGAACTCTTCTCCATTCTCCTTTTGGGGAATCTCGCGCCTGCCGTGATAGGATAACCGAAGGATGACGGTATTTGCAAGGGATTCAGTGTCGTCTCGAACGTCGAATATTTTTCTTGACACGAGCCATTCAAGGGGCTACAATTTTTGACGACACGGCACACAGAATCTGCATGGGGCAGATCAATTTATTTACAAGGAGAGGATCATGGCTTTCGAACTTCCAAAACTGGCTTACGCATACGACGCGCTCGAACCGCACATTGATGCACGCACGATGGAGATCCATCACACCAAGCATCACCAGACCTACATCACCAACCTGAACGGCGCAATCGAGAAGACGCCTGACCTGGCTGGGAAATCGCTCGAGGAACTGCTGGGCGATTTGAACGCCGTCCCTGAAGCGGTTCGAATGGTCGTCCGCAATCACGGCGGCGGCACATATAACCATAACCTTTTTTGGGAGGTGATGGGACCGAACGCCGGAGGCGCTCCCAGCGGAGAACTGGCAAAGGCAATTGATTCAGCCTTCGGGTCGTTCGACGCGTTCAAGGATGAGTTCACCAAATCCGCCACGACGCGTTTCGGTTCCGGCTGGGCATGGCTCGTCAAAAAGGACAGCGGAGTGGCTGTCGTCTCCACGGCAAACCAGGATACCCCGCTTTCCGACGGCATGACCCCCATCCTTGGCATTGACGTCTGGGAACACGCCTATTACCTGAAGTATCAGAACCGCAGACCCGATTACATTGCCGCCTGGTGGAACGTGGTCAACTGGGATGCGGTTGCCGAGAAATACAAATAATTTTTTCGATCCCCGCCTCCGAAGTTTTCGGAAGCGGGATATAATGAGTTTCATCAGGCTTAATCAGATTCTCAAAAGGAGATTTCCATGACCCACATCATCACAAGTCTGTGCGTTCGCGACCGCGGGTGCATTGACGTTTGCCCCGTTGAGTGCATGATCCCGGGTTTTCCCATCAACGAATGGCCCTGGATCTACATTGACCCGGACACCTGCATTGACTGCGGCGCGTGCATTCCCGAATGTCCGTATGCCGCCATCTTTCCGGAAGATGAAGTGCCCTCGGCGTACACAGCCAAGGGCGGCGAGTACATCAGCCGCGTCGGGCTCACCGGTCACTTCGAGGCGACCAATCATCACGGCAAGCCCATTGTATTGGATACAGTGCGGCAGTTGGAGGCGGGGGAAGTGGTTGACATGACGCCCGACATCCAGCCGAACTACGACTTCTTCAAAACCGGTCCCGGTTACGGCGCCAAGGATTTGGACGACGGCACATAAATCTGACTGTTCGACAAATAGAGCCAGGTATTCCCACCCGGCTCTTCTTTGAATCGTCCCGAAGGGTTGAACGACTTTCCAATCGTGTCAACGAAACCTTCGGGACGTTTCTTTATCTGCTCAGGGATTCATCGACTGAAACAACAATTCCTGTCCAATGCGTTCCGCCAGCCTCGCATTATCCTCCTCCAGCGCCACGACCACCACCAGCGGCGCGGCTTGCCAGTTGGGGGGCGTTCCGCCGATGAACCAGGTGACGAACATGCCCTCCTCTTCCTCCTCTGCCTGACCGATGTGCTGCCAGTGGGGTCTGTTGGCGGGGATGTAGGACAGGATCGCTTCATCCACAGCCGACGCCTGAACCGCTTCGAAAGGCAGCCCCAACGCTGGAAGCGATATCCAGCCCTGTTGCGGCGAGTTGATCGCCATCGCAATGCGCGGCGCAGGGATCACTCCGTGATTGCTCAATGCGGCGGATGCAAGCGCCATTTGCAGCGGACTGACGCGCACGATCTCAACATTCGCGCGGGAGGGGGGATGCGCAACCTGCATCCGTGGTTGGGGGACATTGTAAAACCCGAAGGTTTCATACATGGATCGCAACTCGTTGTGATCGAGAGTCTGGTCTCCATACAGGACTTTTGCGAACGGTTCCATGACTGTGCCGGTGGCGTAAAGCCCAAGCGCAGCGCGGTTGATCAGGGGTTTATGCGGGTCGTTGAGAAGTTGCGCTCCAATCTCGTTCAACTGATTTGGGTCAAAGGTCGGGTGTGATGCAATGACGAGGATCTCGCCGCTGCGCGCGTTGAGCAATAGAACCGCGCCGCGATGCCCGCTCATCATTTCGTCGGCGCGGGATTGCAGGTTCAGGTTGATGCTCAGGCGCACGTCCAACCCGTCCGGGGACATGCCGTAGAGCAGTTGATTTATCACCACGCTGGTTTCGGGATTGCCCGTCCTGCCGCGCAGGAATTCGTCCAACGATGCTTCCAGCCCCGCCCGACCATAGATGTGGTGGGTATAGCCTGTGACAGGGGCAAGTTCCACATATCTATAGGAGCGCGAATAGTTGCCGATCGCGCCTTCGGTGGTGGAAATTATCGTGTTGGATCTGTCCAGCAGGGCGCCGCGCGGCACGAAACGCTCCTCGACCATGCGGCGCGGGTTGTCGGTGCGCGTGAGCAGGTCCGGTCCGCGGACGACGGACCACCATCCATTTGCCAGCGCGGAGGCAAAGATGCCAAGCGAAAGAAGCGCGCTCAAAACGACGTAGGGTTGAGGCTGGGGGAGAGGCGCGGGTTCCTCCTCCAGATGATTGCTGATGAGGAGCAGGAACAACAGGGCAATGAATGATGTCAGCAGCGACGAGCCGCCGTAGGATACAAAGGGAAGCGTTACGCCGGTCAACGGCAGGAGACGCAGGTTCCCGCCCACGATCAGTATGGTCTGCACGCCGAAGTAGGTCACGATACCAGCCGCCAGGACGCGGCGGAAGATATCCGGCGCGCGCAGTGCGGCGCGCAAGCCGCGGGCGAGGATCAGGCTGAAGAGCGCAAGCATGCCCAAAGTCCCAAAAAGACCCGTTTCCTCCGCGATCGCCGCAAAGATGAAATCGGATATGGCAACCGGAATGAATCCGGGATTTCCCAGTCCGGGTCCGCGTCCTTCGATGCCGCCGTTCGCAATCGCCAGCAGGGATTGAATGATCTGGTAAGACCTGCCGCTTGGGTCGTTCCAGGGATCGAGCCAGGACTCGATGCGTGCTTCGATGATGTTCACCGAATAATATCCCGCCACACCAACAAGGAAGATAAACGCGAGGCTGATGAGGAGGATGCGTTTGCGGCCGGTTGCAAGGTAGATGATGATCGTATATAGCGCGAGAAAAATGGATGCAGTCCCGAGATCGCGCTGGGCGAGCAGAAGCATGACGACGATGCCGCCCAGTATCAGGGTTGGATAGAGGATGTGAATGGCGCGCAGGCGCGAGGGAAGTTTGTCTGCAAGGTAAGCGGCGAGGTAGGCAATCAGTAAAAGTTTGAGAGGCTCGGACGGCTGAAAATAAACGTTGCAGCACCCAAGCCACAGGCGGGGGCCGAAGCCGCCGGGGTTTGTCCCAAAGAGCAGGGTGAGCGCGGTGAGGATCAAACCGCTGGTGAGAAGAAGATATTTATATCTGCGGAGAAAATCGAGCGTGGTGAGGCGCAGACCAAAAATGAATACGACCAGGCTGATGAGGAACCAGAGCGTCTGACGCGAACCGAAATTCGGGTCGAGCCGCCAGATGGCTAACAGGCCCCATCCGCTCAGGAGCGCGGCGGAGGGGAAAAGATAAGGATCGGCATCGGGCAGGCGGCGCGCAATCTCGCGGTGTGCAAGAAATGCCAGCGCGATCCAAAGTATGAACGCGCTCCACTGCGACCAGTTGTAATCCGCATCCCACGAGCGGACGCGCACCGCAGGCGCCAATGTAATGAGGAGTGCTTGTAAAAAGAGGAAACCAGCCGCGATCTGAACCAGGCGACCCTGGATGAATCTGTTCATTCGCTGTAATCGTTCACAGGTACTTCCTGACCAGCAGGTCCAGTTTTTGGAGCGTGACCGGGGGGATCGCGTCCCTGCGCGTGATCAATGCAGTGGACAGCGCGTGACCGCACTCGCAACTTCGTTGGTGTTTAAGGTTCCTGGCGAGAAAGCGTATCGCCTCCTGCGCCAGCCCTGTGTTCTTGTTTAAAGTCTGTATCACCATTTCGACCGTCACAGGCGCTTCACTGACGTGCCACACATCGTAATCTGTGACGTGCGCCATCGTGGCGTAACAGATTTCTGCCTCACGCGCCAGGAAGGCTTCGGGACATGCTGTCATGCCGATGATGGACATTCCCCAGGCGCGATAGGTGTTGGACTCCGCTTTCGTGGAAAAGCGCGGACCCTCGATGGTGATGAACGTCCCGCCGCGGTGAACAACGCCTCCTGCCAAGCCGACGGCTGATTCCAGTTGCCCGGAGAGATCCGCGCAAAACGGATCTGCCACGCTGACGTGGGCGACGAATCCCTCGCCAAAGAACGAACGTGCCCGCCCGCGCGTGTGGTCATAGATCTGATCGGGAATGACGATGTGCCCGGGCGCATACTCCTCCTTCAACGATCCGCAGGCGCTGATGCTGACGATGCGCTGGACGCCCAATGATTTCAAGGCATGGATGTTCGCCTGATATGGCACTTCGCCCGGCGTGATGTGATGTCCGATCCCGTGCCGTGCCAGAAAAGCGACCCGTTCCCCCTCCAGCGTGCCAACGACGATCGGCGCGCTGGTTTTTCCAAAGGGGGTGTCCGGATCATATTCACGCGTCTCCTGGAGTCCCGGCATCTCATACAGCCCCGAGCCTCCAATGATTGCCATGATTACAAGTTCACTCATAGCGGACCTCCGGGTTGGTGGTTTTTCCCAGAAGATGGATTGTCATCCGCAGTATCAATGCGGATGTCGAAAACGGTATTTCCGCATTTGATCTGGTCGCTGGAGATGATGACGGTTGGAACGGAGACACGGTCGTTGTTGATGAATGTCCCGTTGGTGGAATTCAGATCCTCCAGCCACCATTGCGTGTGGTGGTACGATATGCGGGCGTGATGCGCCGATAGTGCATCATCCATGATGGAGATGTCGCAGTTGGCGTTCCTGCCGATCGTGATCTCCGTCTGCCAGAAGTAATATTTATCCTCCCTGCCGCTTGCCAGTCTGGCGGTAATGTGAATGCCCGGTCTTTTTCGCAGGGCAAGAATATCGCCCTGCTGCTTGAGTTCCCGCCACAGGGTGATCAGCGCCCACGCAAGGAAGATGTAAAGCGCCCCTGCCAGCAGAATTCGCAAGCCAAGGACAATGGTGGCGGTCATTGGTCTGTTTTGAGTTCGTCTGTTTTGATTTCCGAGGTCCGCTTGTCAACTGTGGCAGTCGGTCTTTCGCTGATGTTGGGATCGGTTTCCAAAGGCGAGGTCTCTGCGAGGTCGGGTCGCGGCGGCGGGTTATCCTGCCCGAAGATCAACGCGACACCAGCCAGCGAGATGACATCGCCCGGGTAAAGAACGGTCTGGCTGGTGCGCTGACCATTGACGAACGTTCCGCCGGTCGAGTTCAGATCGAAAAGGACAAAGCGTCCCTTGATGGCGCGCAGTTGTGCGTGGTTGCGTGAAATGCGCGGATCGTCTATGACGAGATGATTCTCGAGTCTGCGTCCAATGTTGACGACCGCCTCCTTGAGCGGATGGATCTTCACGCCTTCGACGATCAGGAACGCGTTTTCGGGTATCGAACTGCCCGTGTCAGGGTCGTTTTCCGTGTTTGTAATCATTCCCTGAGTCTCCTCCACCGGCTCCAGTTTATGCGACGCGATCACGCTGACTTCCCCCGCCGAGTATGCGTCATCCGTCGTCACCGTGATCGCGGGCTGGGATTCCAGTTTCAGTCCCACCTCCCTGCATGCCGCGCTGATGATGTTCTTGAGCGCCTCCGTAATGCGCGGTTCCCTCCACATGGGGGCGGAGTCGGTCGCCACGATCATTGTGAATACATTGGGCGCGACCGCCCGCCTGTCCTTGTGCTCGATGATGTTTTGCTTGAGCGCCGCGGCGAGTTTTTGGATCACCCTTTCTTCGAACTTGAGCCCCGGCAGGATGCCGGTTAACTGATTTTCCACCAGCGATTGGAGTTTTGCCTCCAGTTGATCCAACTTTAACATCATCATGAACTAACCTCGGGGCGCCTCGTGGTTTTGGCTATTATAGGTGTGCGGTAAAAAAACCGCAAGACAGCAGGGTTCGACTTCGAAATCACAGGTTTATTCACGCTCAAGGGCAGGGGTTATTTTGACAGACTGAAAGGAAACCTGTGTAAACCTGGGCATTATAACTTTCGCTTACAGTTGGGGCAAACCGTTTCCCCGCTTCTGACCGCGAACCCGCAATTCGGGCAGGCATTGGGATGCGCCTCCCCGAGCGGCGCCCCGCAGGCGAGGCACGAGCCTTCACCCAGCGGATTGGCCGTCCCGCAATACGCACAGGTAATGCGCCTCAACCTCTCGGACAGTTCACGCGAAGCCCCGAGCGCCGCCGCTGTCCGGTTGACGACCGCCCATACGTTTTCACTCAATTGCAGGTTTTCGATATCCTGGGCAAGGTCGTCGAGCCGCCCCAACAGGTTGAATGGATTTCGGAGCGCTGAGAAAGCGGTCTGACCGAGACTCGCCGCCAAACCCAGCCAGGCTTGCTGGCCGATCTCCATCATGACCCCATCCTCAACTTTTTGAATGGTGATCGTCAGTGCCGTGTGACCGCCGGAACGCGCACCCATGCGGGTGGCGATCTGCACCTCCATCTTCTCGGCATGACCCACGACCTGCGCCTGCATGTTGCCGCGGTTGAATTCAGCCAGCAGGGCTTGCGCAATGTCGCGCGGTTCGATGTTCCCGTATAAAATTCGTCTGTCCATGAATTCGATTATAATCCTTTTACGGGCGACGACGTTTTGTCGTCGTATTCCGTCTTTTATGGAATATCTACGTCATGAAGCGAATTTGGTTTAAGAAAACGCTGGTTTTGTTTGTGGTGATCGCGTCAGCTTTGGTCACGTTCCTTTTGCCGGATCAGGCTGGGGCGTATCCCGAGGCGCAGACCGGCGTTTTCGTCACGGTCACGTATGATGAGCCGATCAACGTGCGCGGCGGACCCAATACGGTCTATTATCCAATTGTGGGCAGATTATCTCCCGGCGATATCCTGCCGGCGCTCGGCGTTTCACCGGGACGCGAGTGGGTACAGGTTGCATATGCAGATGCGCCGGGCGGGGTGGGATGGGTGTACGCGGCGTATGTGACGGTTTCAGGCGGCGAACTTCGTGTTGTCGAACCGCCGCCGACCCCGACTCCGCTCGCGACTGCCACCATTAACCCAACCTTCGCGGCGCAATTCACTTTTCAGCCTACTCCTTCGCGCCTGCCGACCTTCACGCCTCCACCCCCGCTGACCGTTCCGCAGTTTACGGAGACTCCCTTTGCGCGGCCGAACGGAGTCCCGTCGGGGGTTTTTGTTCTCAGCCTTGTATTGATCGGCGCGGCAGGACTGCTGGTTTCGTTCGTGTTGAGCAAATCGTAAATCATGTCTCGCCTCCGCAAGTCATTGCTCTTGTTTATCGTCTCACTCGGAATGATAGCGCTCGGATTGTTCGATGCGGGCGATTCGAGCGTTCTTGCGCAACAGCCCACCGGCGCCGTGCCGACCGTCACAGGCACGCCGGCGGGACCGACGATCAAGGTGGATCCGAGTTTTGATTACATCCGCGTGTATGCAGGCCCCAGTTCATTCGATTACCCGCCTGTCGGCGTCTTGTTGAAGAATGAAATTGTTCCCGCGCTGGGGCGCGCCAGAGACCGGTCGGACTGGATCCAAATCTACTATCCCGGCGTGCCTGGCTCGGTGGCATGGGTGTACGCGTTGTACGTTTCCCTTTCGCCGGGCGCCGTCCTGCCTCCCATTGAGATTCCGTCAACTCCAACGCCATTCTCGACTCCCACACTCAATCCTACCCTCGAAGCCGCTTTCATCGGCGAACAGACACCAACCCGTCTGCCGACTTTCACGCCTCCTCCTCCGCTGGACCTGCCCTTGTTCGCCGAACCGGACGCGGCAGAGACGCCCGGCATCCCGGCCGGGCTGTTGATCCTCAGCCTGGGTCTTTTTGGTTTTTTTGGCGCGGTGATCTCCTATTTGCGCGGGAGATAGAGACAAACTCGTTCACCCACGCAGGCTTCGTCGCGGAGAGGAAAAGGGAGTCCAAATAAGAAGAGACCGGGCAACCCGGTCTCTTCTTATTTCCAAACGATGCATGTTTTTTTTAGTTATTGCAGGCGCAGGAGCCGCCGCATGCGCACCCGCCTTCGCCGTGGGCGTGCTCGTGGCTTTTGGCGCCAGGGCTGTCCACTGCAAAGCCCGAGCCGCGCACCGGGTCATTGACGAAATCAATCTTCGCGCCGCGCAGGTAATCCATGGAGACCTCGTCCACCACAACCATGACGCCGTTCGCTTCGAATGTGGTGTCAACATCGCGGATGTTATTGTCGAGCGCCATGCCAAAATTCACGCCGCAGCAACCGCCGCCGGCAACGTACACGCGCAAGGCATATCCTTCCAGGTTGCGTTCGGCGAGGATGTTTTTCACCGCATCAGTCGCAGTTTGTGATAGTGTGATGGATTGAAAACCAGTGGCTACTGTCGTGTTTGTGTCGAATTCTCGTAACATTTGGCTCTCCTTGTTGGAGTCGAGGTTTGTAGTTCTATTGGGAGAAATCTTATCCTATTCGGGGGCGTCTGTCAACTGCGCGCGTTCGGGT
>CAYQOF010000026.1:12695-14828 GCA_964419035.1 uncultured Anaerolinea sp.
CATGCAAAAAGACGGTTTTACGGATTCAGGCAACTGGCATATAATCGTGCCTGTTGCGTCGAGAGGCAGAATGTACGAACCTGTACTGGTGCTTAACGCCAATTTCGAACCGATCAATATTTGCACCACGCGGCGCGCGGTGGGCTTGCTTCTGGCGGGCAAAGCCGGCATGGTTGTGAACGGACGCGGTTACATCAAAACCGTCAGGGAATTGCTTCCGCGCCCATCGGTCATCCGGCTGGAGATGCAGGTCCATCGCCCGAGGCCGCGCGTCAAGTTGACGCGCCGCGAGGTCTTTCGCCGCGACAATTATACCTGCCAGTATTGCGGGAAGCGCGAGGGGGGCATGACGGTGGATCACGTGACCCCGCGTCACATGGGCGGCTTGCACATCTGGACGAATGTGGTCACGGCCTGCCCGCATTGCAATCATCGCAAGGGAGGCAGGAAAGTGGAGGAGGCACACATGCGTTTGCTGCACCCGCCCAAGGAACCTCCGGCAAGCGCGATGTATATTTTTGGCAGACATCTGAATCAATTCCAGGAATGGGAGCCGTTCATCAACGGCTGGTAATTACGCCCCATAACGTGACGGTCACCCAGATGGTGACCGTCTTTTCATATCTCGATTGTCATGAAATCTTTGGCGACGATGATCTCGCCTTTGTAGGTCCTGGCCGCCTCTGCGGCGATATCGCCTTTTGCATAACGTCCTGTCGGGTAATGGATCAGGTACAACCTCCCGACTTCCGCCCGGGCCGCGATCTCACCCGCCTGCTCCGCCGAGGAGTGACCGTAGATTGCGCCTGCCGCTTCATGGATGAGAATATCCGCCCCTTCAGCAAGACGGACGGTCTGCTCGCAGGGTTCGGTATCGCAGGAGTAAGCAAGAATTTTGTCCGTTTTTTTGCATTCCACACGGATGCCGATCGTGGGTATCATATGATGAACAGGGGATGACGAAATTTTGAAATCATCACAATCCAGAACATACGCCATTTCCGCTTCGGGCAGGCGGTAAAAGCCCACAGAGAAAAAATTGGGCCAATCAGCCCAGCCATAGAAACCCATCAGGTCTTCAAGACGATCCATGGTGTAGTGCAAACCATAGATATTGAGCGGCTTGGTGCGCCCCATCAGCCACATGTCCATGAGGAGAAGCGGGACCCCGGAAACATGATCGGGGTGGAAGTGGGTGATGATGATATCGGTCAGATCGTCGTAATCCACACCCGCCTGTTCGAGACGAACGATCGGGTTGCTCACGCAATCCACAAGGAGCGTGCGTTCATCACCGATAATAACCAGATGGGTGTTCTCATGGTCAATGGATGGCACTGCATTGGATGAACCAAGTATGATGACCTTCGGCACGTATACCTTCCCGCTCTAGAGATATGGAAATGCCAGTTTCAACAATACAGGCGTAAAGTAGATTTCGATCACTGCCGCGATCGCGAGCAGTGGAACGACGAGTCCGAGGAATACGCGGAACCAATCCGCAAGCGACAGCAGGAGCACCTCCCCCAGACTTTTATCCGGTTGAGGAGTGACCAGCAAAGCGCCGACCTTCAGCACCGCGGCCGTGGCGAGAAACACAGCGGTGAGTTCGAACAGTCCGTGTGGCAGAACGCCTACGACAAACAGGAGAAGAGGGGAATATCCCAAAAGGCTTGCGCCTCCCATTACGCCGCCGATCAACGCCACGTTCACCATGAACAATGTCAATCCGAGCGTGCCGAAGGAGATCAGCCCGGCGAGAAGGAAAACAACCATCGTGCGCAGGTTGTGGAAGAACAAGACCGGCGCGGAGAGGTGCCGGCTCAAAACATTCAGGTTGGATAGATTCTCGGACACGAACGCCCGCACGCGATCCACGCGTTCGGGCGTCAGGTCAATGTGCGCTGGCACATACACAGTCACCCAGGCATAACTTGCGATCAAGGTGATCACCGCCAGGGCGAGGACGATGGCAAATGGACGGCGCAATTGGTTGAGCGTCAGCGGGATTTCCCTGCGATACCAGTCAGCCACCGACTTTGCGTCGCCACTGAAACGGTTGACGAACATGCGCCACATCCACTTGAAGTTGAGTGTGTCAATTTCACGCCCCAGCAGGTATTCGCGCTTGAA
>CAYQOF010000026.1:14928-19090 GCA_964419035.1 uncultured Anaerolinea sp.
GCCACCAGGATCAGGTAGATGCCGATGGATGCGTAACTGAAGAAAAGAGGCGTCGTGATGCCAACCAGCAGTTTGCCGAGATACATGTGCCGGTCTTCGAGCGGGGAGGACAACAACGGCTCGATGGTGCCGCGCTCCTTTTCCCCCACAAAAGACTCCAGCGCCACGACCAAAGTGAAGGAAAGCGGAAAGAACCCGATCACTAAAACGACGAAAGGCACAAGGCGATCCAGGATCAGATCGCCGCCATAGCGGTTCATGAAATTCACAGCCTGCCGCGTGGCGTCGTCCGCGATGAACGGAAATATGCCAACAAGCAGGATCATCGGAACAATAATGCGCCAGTCGCGGAACTGGTCGAGGAACTCGCGCCGCGCGATCATCCAGATCGCTTCGAAATTACGCCGCATACGCCACCCCCTGCGCATCCGCCATCGTCTTGAGATAGACCTGCTCCAACTTTCTTGGGACCTCGTGGAACGAAACCAGTGGAGCATTGCGGGAGGTCAGCGCATGTACGAGTTTCGGATTGACGACCTGCGGCGCTTCGACCCGGAACCGCAGGCTGGTCGCGCTTCGAGAGACCAGGGTCGCCCCCTGAGGCAGGTCCAGTTCGCCTGCGTCGAAGGCTTCCGCGAACCTCGCTTCGTATTCGACGGGACCCAGCACACTCCGCTTCAATTCGTCCAGTGTCCCGTTCAATAGAATCCTTCCGCGATAGATGATGGCGATCGTATCCGCCAGCGACTCCGCCTCGGCGAGATTGTGCGTGCAGATGACGATCGTCCGCCGGGAGGAACGCAGGCGTGAGATCTCGCTCCGCACCAACTGCGCGGACTCGGGATCCATGGCGGAGGTCGGCTCGTCCAGCAGCAGCACAGGCGGATCGTGGATCAAGGCGCGCGCCAGAGCCAGTTTCTGCTTCATGCCTTTGGAATATTCCCCCGAACGCCGGTGAGCCGATTCGGCAAGCCCGAAGTACTCGAGCAGGTAATCGCTTCTTGCTTTTCTCGTTTTCGGGTCCAAGCCGTAGACTTTGCCAAAGAATTCAAGGTACTCGGCGCCCGTCATGCGTGTGTACAAGCCGTGTTGTTCCGTCAACACGCCCACGTTGGCGCGCACATCCTGCGCATTTTTTGCCGCGTCAAACCCTGCCACGCGCGCCCAGCCGCGCGTCGGACCGAGCAGCGCTGTCAACATGCGGACGGTCGTCGTCTTGCCCGCGCCGTTCTGCCCAAGCAATGCCAGGATCTGTCCAGGCTGGACGTTCAGACTCATATTATCCACCGCCCAGAATTCATTATTGAATTGTTTGCTCAGATCATGTGTTTCGATCATTTTACTTCCTGTTTTTCTTCTCCATTGGCGAGCATAGCATAGACAATCTTATGGTCAATAAGACAAGGGTCACCCCGAAAATCTTATCACCGTTCGGGAGAATTAAACCTTACGGTGACGTAAGAATAACGCCAATGCGGAGCAGATCGCGACGATGCCCATGATGGTCTGATTGATGTTGATTCCCCCAACCAGGGACGCATCGAGCCGCAGAAAATCGAGGAGGAAGCGTCCCACCGGGTAGACAACGAGGTACACGAGAAAGATGTCGCCATGTTTCAGGCGGTCCGCAAACCGACGCGAAATCCATATCAATAGAATCATGTTCCCCAGGTTCCAAATGGATTCGTACAGGAACAAGGGATGGTAGTACTCCACGTCGAAGTAACCGGATAGACGATGTGCGGGATCAATAAATATCTTCCATGGCAGGTCCGTCGGCGCGCCGTACAGTTCCTGGTTGACGAAATTCCCCCAACGGCCGATTGCCTGTCCCAAAGCGAGACTTGGCGAGGCTATATCCGTCCATTCGGCGAAATTCAAACCGCGCTTTCGGGAATAGATAGACAGGGCGATCACACCGCCAATGATCGCGCCCGGAATTCCCAGTCCGCCTTTCCACACGGCAAGCGCATCGAGAGGATGTGTAAGATACCAGGCGGCGGTAATTCCCGAAGAGGGAGGCGGTGTGAGGATATGCCAGAGCCGCGCGCCGAGGATGCCTCCGATCAGGAGGTACACGAGCAAATCCCATACTATCTCGGGGTTATAGCCGCGCCGTTTCGCTTCGCGCGTCGCCAGCCAGGCGCCCGCCACCGCGCCGAGCATCAGGATGATCCCATAAAAACGAATAAAAAGCGGACCGATGTGAAATCCCTCGGGCATTCGACACCTCCAAGTTTATTTCTTCATTTGCTGATGCGCGTGTCTCCGCACGTGCCAAATGCGCTGTAACGCGGTAATGTTCGCAAAGACAGCCAGTATTCCAAGACCCACGTAAACCAGGTTGAAGACCAGCGCCGGGGCAAGCACCAGATACCGCTCGGCGCGCGTGAGTAAACCGACCTTCGCCTCATACCCCAGCCCCTCTGCCCGCGCTTTGACATACGATACCAGCACCGATCCCGCCGCTGCGCCGAAGGTGAGCATGCCGCCCATCACATCTCCCGTGTTCAGAAAGTGATATAACAAACCGCCATAAATGATCAATTCCGAATAACGGTCGGAGACCGAATCCACGTATGCTCCCCAGTCGCTTGCCTCGCCGAGCAGGCGCGCGATGGTGCCGTCCAGCGCGTCTATGGGGGTCATCACCAGCACGAGGATGCCGCCGATCAGCATATCGCCGCGCGCCAGATAATACGCGCCGACCGAATTGCCGATCAGCCCCAGCATTGTCATCATATTGGGCGTGATCCCAAGACGAATAAAGAACCAGCCAAGCGGGTCGAGCACCCATTTGAACCACAGGCGAAGATAGTCGGTAAGCGTCTTTCTCGATTTGGTCGTGCCGGCGGATTTTTCCATTAAACTCCTCATTTCGATACTTCTCGATACTTCGACTTTGCTAAGTACAGGTTTATCTTACCAGTGAAATTCTTGTTTTTTGCCTGCACTGGGCCGCAGGCACACGTGTGCAAGAATTTTCACCACAAAGGCTTGCACTGAGCCTGTCGAAGTGACACAAAGAGCACGAAGGTTTTAAACGGTTTTCCTTTGTGTCCCTCACCTGCACTTGCGCAGGCCGTCTCGCCCCGACGGGCTCGCGGCCCGAACGGGGTGCAAGTGTCGTGACCTTCGTGGTTGAATCCTTTTTGGTTTCGGCAGGCTCAACCCAGGTGTTTCGGCAGGCTCAACCCAGGTGTTTCGGCAGGCTCAACCCAGATGTTCCGGCTTGTCCGGGTTAGGATTAACGATCAGGCGATCACGAAAACCTTGCACAAGTTGCGCTCTTCGCGTGGCACACAAGTTTGACGTTGGAGAACGTCAACCACGCGCTTTCGTGAAGCGATCTGCAACCGGCGGATCCGTCACCCTTCACTTTCAATTGCTTCATCCTCGTCCAGCGGTCCCATCAACACATCACGTTCCTTGCCTCCACCCTGCGAGGGACCGACCACGCCCATCTTCTCGAGTTGATCGAGCAGACGCGCGGCGCGCGGGTAGCCGATCCGCAGGCGCCTCTGCAGGAGCGAAGCGGAGGCGCGCTGGCTTTGCCGCACGATCGAAACCGCCTGCTCGATCAAGCCTTCGTCTTCGTTCTCGTCCGGTTCGGTCAACAGTTTCTCCCAGGGCGGCGCTTCACTGGTTGTCTCCGCGTTCTTTTGCCAGTAGGAGATGGCGCGCTCGATCTCCATATCGGTGACAAACACTCCCTGCGCGCGAACCGGGTTCCCCACTTCGGGATTAAGGAACAGCATGTCGCCGTGTCCCAATAGATTTTCCGCGCCGGTCACATCCAGGATCACGCGGCTGTCCACGCCCGAAGCGACCGCGAACGCCAGGCGCGCCGGGAAGTTGGCTTTGATCAGACCGGTTACCACGTCCGTGGACGGGCGCTGCGTGGCGACGATCAGGTGGATGCCGGTTGCACGCGCCATTTGTGCGAGACGCACAAGGCTGTGTTCGGTCTGATCGGGCGCGGACATCATCAGGTCCGCCAATTCATCAATCAGAACGACGATGCGCGGAAGCGGCGAGCCTTCCTTCTTGCGCGCCAGGCGGCGGTTGTACGTTTCGAGATCGCGCGCGTGCGCGGCTTCGAGCAGACGATAGCGATGTTCCATCTCGACGACCACCCAGCGCAACACGCCGAGAATGCGCT
>CAYQOF010000027.1:0-14912 GCA_964419035.1 uncultured Anaerolinea sp.
TCGCTGCTCCTCAAACCACGTAATTTGTTCCAAATCATTTTCTTAACATCTATAGGATTAAGGATGTTTATCGCTAATACTGCGAAACGGGAAAAAGTAGGAATTGTTTTCTCCTTTCGTGCAAGTTGTGTACCCAATTCTGAGTTCATCAGCAATTAGCAGAAAGCCTTGAACAAGAGGGTGAATAGTTCTTGACAAACTTTGAAAACCGTTGTATTATCAGTGCGAACGTTCGCCCGAACGTTCGTGTTACTCCGAGATTTCATGCCTATAAAATCTCCCACGCTCAAAGATGTAGCAGCCAAGGCTGGTGTCAGTTACCAGACAGTTTCCAAAGTGCTGAATCAGCAGGCTCAAGTCACCTCCGAAACCCGGCAACGGATTTTGGAAAGTGTTGCAGCGCTGGGGTACCGTCCGAACGCGCTGGCACGCAATATGCGTAAACAGCGCAGTTTCATGATCGGTTATTCGTGGGAGCAGACGCCTCCGGGTCAGGTCAATCACATCCTGGATCAATTCCTTACCAGCATGGTGCGTGAAGCGGAGGCGGCCGGATACCATTTATTGCCGTTCCCAAGTCACGGAATGGGTTTGCAGATGTATGAAGATTTGATCGAGACGGGGAAAGTGGACGGTTTCGTTCTTTCCAGCGTCAATTTTGACGATGAACGTGTTCGATATCTATCGGAGCATACCATTCCATTTGTGGCGTTTGGTCGTTCCAACCCGGAGTGGAAATTCCATTTCGTTGACGTTGACGGCGCAAACGGCTTGCATCAGGCTGTGGAGCATCTGGCGGCGAGGGGTCATCGAAATATTGCGCTGGTTGGTTGGCCCGAGAATTCACGCGTTGGAAACGATCGCACCGGGGGATATCTTCAAGCGATGCGCGCTGCAGGTTTATCGATTCTGCCGGAATGGATGTTTCATGTGCCGGGGGATTTCGAGCAGGGGTATCAATCTGCTCTTGGTCTGATGGCTTTGCCGTTGGAAAAGCGTCCCACCGCCATTCTCACGCTCAACGATACTCAGGCGATTGGCGCCATTCAGGCATTATGGTCAATGGGTTTGCGCCCCGGGCAGGATGTGGCTGTGATTGGATTTGACGATGCGCCGATGGTTCAATTTCTCGACCCGCCTTTAACCACTATCCGCCAGCCCATCGCTGAGGTGGGACGCAAGTGTGTTGAAATGTTGATCGATCTGATGGAAGGCCATGTGCCTGCCGAAGAACAGGTTTTGTTGAAACCGCTTTTAGTTATACGAGCCTCAGGGTAAAAATTGCCCCGGCTCGGATGTCGTTGGCGTAACGCGAGTCACTTTGACACGGCGGCATCGCGCAACGCCTCTCTATAACCACCTTTGGAAAGGAGGTGAGTATCCGCACCCAGGAACCGGAGCAACTTCTTTTACCACATTTTCGTCGTTCTGTCCCAGTCAAATTCAAAAACCCAATAAGAAAGAGAGTAGTCATGAAATCGCTTTACAAAACAGTTTCTCTGTTGTTCGTGGCGGCGCTGTTGTTTGCCGCTTGTGGTCCGGCCACTACGCCGACGCCTGAAAAGATCGTCGAGACAGTCACCGTAAAAGAGACGCAGATCGTGGAAGTGCCTGCGGAGAAGGTCGAAGTTCGTCTTTCCGGCTGGGTTTCCAGCCCGGCGGAAACCGCCCTGCTCGAATCCCTGCTCTATAAGTTCTCGGTTGAAAACCCGGATATCCTCGTCAAGTACGAACCGATCACCGGCGATTACCGGCAGGCGTTGTTGACCTCCATCGCCGCCGGCACCGAACCGGACGTTTACTATATGGACATCTTCTGGTGGCAGGAACTCGCCAAAAACGAAGTGATACTCCCGCTGGATGACCTGATGGCGGGGTCGGGTGTCGGGCGCGAGGAGTTCATCCCTTCGCTCCTTGATGCGTTTACCTTCGACGGCAAGACCTACGGCATTCCCAAGGACTTCAACACGCTGGGAATGTTCTACAACACCGATCTCTTCGACAAAGCCGGGCTTGAGTATCCCACCGACGATTGGACCTGGGATGACCTGAAAACCGGCGCTTCCGCACTGACCGATTTGAGCGATCCCAGCAAACCGGTCTATGGTTTCTGCACCCCGGCGGATCCTGGTCGCTTCCCGGTGTTTGTCTTCCAGAATGGCGGCATGGTGATGAACGAGGATTACACAGACACCCTGCTGGACAGCGAAGCCGCAGTGGGCGCCGCCGAATTCTACACGTCCTTCCGCGCGGAAAATGTTGGCGCCATTCCTTCCGACCTTGGCGAAGGCTGGCAGGGGACGCTCTTTGGCAAGGGCCAATGCGCGATGGTGTACGAGGGCGGATGGCTCATCCCCTATCTGAGGGACCAATTCCCCACCACCCGTTATGGCGTTGTTCTGCCTCCTGCCGGTCCGTCTGGTGAGGGCAACCTCATCTTCACTGTGGCATGGGGTATTTCTGCCAACGCCAAGAATCCCGAAGCGGCATGGGCGGTGGTCAACTACCTAACCAACGAAGCCAGCCAGACAACCGTACTGGAGAGCGGCTTTGCATTGCCATCGCGCGCCTCCCTGCAGGAAAGTGACTATCTCAAGAATAACCCTGCCTCCTCTGCCATCTTCCGCGGCTCGTCTGCGGGTGCGCATCCCTTCTTCTGGGGCGCTGTCGGTTCAGACGTGAACGACCAGATGGGCAAGGCGCTCGAACGGGTCTTCAAGGAAAACTTGCCTGTCGGTGATGCGCTGAAGCAGGCGGCGGATGCCATCCGTCAGGCGCTGGCGCAACAGTAAATTCTTCTTGTTTGTGGAGAGGGGCTTTTGCGGACAGGTCCCTCTCCACGGTAATTTGAAAGGTTGTGATCTTGTTCGCGGGAGCGTCTCGTGAAGGTCCGGAGAAAACTTCTTCAGAGTGTGACGGCGTACCTCTTTCTTTCGCCCTGGTTGTTCATCTTCTTTGTGTTTGGCGTGTTCTCGATTGGGTACGCTCTTTACTTGTCCTTCACCAGTTACAACCTGCTTCGACCACCGGAGTTCTGGGGGTGGGAAGGATACAATCGCGTATTCAATGATGAATTGTTCCTGAAGAAGGCGCTGCCCAACACATTTAAATATGTGTTGATTGTGGTTCCTCTTCAGACTGTGTTGAGTCTAATTCTCGCATTTGCGATGGATCAGAAATTGCGCTTCCGCCGCGCCTTCCGCACCATCTTCTATCTTCCCTCTGTGACATCGTCGGTCGTCATTTCGTTGATCTTCGTTTGGATCTTCGCTCCACAGGGCGTTTTCAATCAGATCACACGCCTCACGGTCAACTGGCTGGATAACCCCGCCACCGCGTTTTATGTCATCATGGGGATGAATATCTTTACGACCAGCGGCACGTTGATGCTGATATTTCTCGCCGGTTTGCAGGATATTCCCCGTTCGCTCTATGAAGCGGCGGAAATTGACGGCGCCGATTCGATCCAGACCTTCCTCTATATCACCATCCCCATGCTTCGCCCCGTCATCTTTTTCGTCGTGACGGTTGGGATCATTGGTTGTTTCCAGGTCTTCGATCAAATCTACGTGATGACCGCCGGTGGCCCTCTCGACTCCACCACCACGATAACCTACCTCATCTACAAATGGGCGTTCCGCGATACTTCCATCAAAATGGGGCAGGCTTCCGCGCTGGCGATCATCCTGACCCTGATCATTCTGGCGGTAACCGTTCTCCAGCGACGCGTGATCGAAGGAAGCGGTTCGACCGTCCGGTAAGGAGTTGCCATGACTGGATCCGTCTCTCAATTGCAACAGGTTTCGGTCCGCCGTCGCATGATCGAGATCTGGGAGCGTCTCAAAAAACCGGTTTTCTATGCCCTGTTGATCTTTTGGGCATTTCTTTCGCTTGCGCCGCTCTACTTTACGCTGGTGTTCTCGCTCAAGCCTGTGGCAAACGCATACACTCCGCCCATCTGGGTGCCAACGCCTTTTACGCTGGATAATTACCGGACGATTCTGGCTTCCTTCGACCTGTTCCCTCGCTGGGTATTGAACAGCACCATCGTATCTGTCGTTGTGACCGTGTTGCGCGTCCTGTTCTGCGCGATGGCAGGTTATGCATTTGCCCGCATGGAATTTCCTTTCAAGAATCTGCTTTTCAACGGAATGCTGGTCTCGATGATGATCCCCGGCGTTGTGACGCTCATCCCCAAATTTCTCGTCATTGGTCCTGGCTTCATTCGCGGCGGTTTACAACTGGGCGATTTGACTATTCCAACCGGCTTTGGTCTGATTGACAACCTGGGCGGCGTGATCCTGCCCAGCGCAGTGGACGCTTTCGGCGTGTTCATGATGACGCAGTTCTACAAGTCCTTCCCGCGTGAATTGGAAGAAGCCGCGACCATAGACGGCTCCGGCGCGTGGGGGACGTTCTTCCGCGTGGTATTACCTGTCAGCCAGACCCAGCTTGTCACGCTGGCGCTGCTCACCTTTCAGGGTGAGTGGAACCGCTTCCTGGAGCCGTTGATCATTTTGCGCAGTCCCGAAAATTTCACCCTTCCGCTCGGCTTGCAATGGTTCAGGGGTGAATATTACACGCTTTACTCGGTGGTCCTGGCGGGATCGCTTTTCAATACGCTTCCGATCCTGATCCTGTTCTTTCTCTTCCAGCGGTATTTCATTCAAGGGATTGCGACGACCGGTTCGAAGGAGGGCTGAATCTTCTTGCTTTCTACGCCTGCCCTGTCCTCTTGTCGGAACACAGCGGCGGGCGTTTTATTTTTTGAATCCATACAATGAGGTCAACAATGTGGACGGTTAGAGAAAGCGCTCTTGATTTTGATTCCTTTCACCATAAGGAGACGATTTTCACAATTGGCAATGGTTACCTTTGTACACGCGGCGCGTTCGAGGAATCTTATCCGAACGGACGACGCGCCACATTCGTGCATGGCGTCTTCGACGATGTACCGATAGCATTCACGGAACTGGCGAACGCGCCCGACTGGCTGGGGTTGACAGTACTGCTCGACGGGCAGAGATTTTCCTTGCAGGATGGCGTTCTGAATCAATACGAGCGGCATCTCGATTTACGCACCGGGCTGCTCACGCGTAAGGTGCGCTGGCAGGCTCCAGGTGGGCAGGCGGCGACCTTGATCTTCGAGCGTTTTGCCTCTCTCGCCAACGAGCATTTGGTGGTTTTGCGTTGTCGTGTATTCCCGGAGTTCGACGGCGTGGTGGAGTTTCGCGCCTCCATCGACAGCAACATGGATAATCGAGATGTAGCGCATTGGAGGTTCCTTGATCAAGGTTTGCAGGAGGGAACTGCGACTTTGCGCGTGCGCACGCGTAAAAGCAAGATTGAGATGGCTTATGCCATGCGCCTGAACGTCAAAGCAGGCGGCCAATGGAATATCCAACCGGAATATTGGGATGTGGAAAGCATCCCCACTTTTAGAGTCGTCCAGGCGGTGCGCTCAGAGCAGAGCGTGGAAGTGACCAAGTTCGTCGTGGTTGCCACCTCGCGCGACGGCGCTTCTCCCCTTGACCTGGTTCTGCGTCACCTCGAAAGTGTTTCGGATTTCGATACAGCCTTTTCTGCGCAGAAGCAGGCTTGGGAGGAGGAATGGAACCGTTGTGACGTGGTCATCGAAGGCGACGACGAGGCTCAGTTGGCGGTCCGCTTCAGTCTGTTCCATTTGTTGATCGCCGCGCCGCGTCACGATAACCGCGTCAATATTGGCGCAAAGGCCCTCTCCGGTTTTGGTTATCGCGGTCACGCCTTTTGGGATACCGAGATATTCATGCTTCCATTTTTTACGTATACCTCGCCTCACATCGCGCGCAACCTGCTGGAATACCGTTATCTGACCCTTCCAGCCGCGCGCGAAAAAGCCCGGAGCGCAGGATATGAGGGCGCATGGTTTGCCTGGGAGAGCGCTGCCACCGGCGAAGAGGTGACGCCCGCCTGGGTGCCTGATTTTCACGATCCTAAAAAACTCGCGCGTGTCTGGACGGGCGACCTCGCCATTCACATTTCAGCGGATGTGGCTTATGGCGTCTGGCAATACTGGCGGGCAACGGGTGACGACGAATGGTTTGCGCGCTATGGGGCGGAGTTGATCCTGGATACCGCCAAATTCTACGCCTCGCGCGCGGAATGGGATGCGAAGCGCGGCAAATACTTGTTCAGCGATGTCATTGGACCGGATGAGTATCACGATCACGTGGATAACAACGCGTATACCAACCTGCTGGCGCAGTGGAATCTGCAGAGGGCGTTTGAGACGCTGGAATGGTTGAAGCGACATTTTCCCGAACCGGCTCGGACGTTGACCGAGCGCTTGAACCTCACGCCTGATGTCCTCGCCAAATGGCGCGACGTGGTTGAGAAGATACTCGTCCTTAAGGATGAAAATGGTCTCATCGAGCAATTCGAAGGTTACTTCAAGTTGAAGGATATCAAACTTGCCGATTACGAGCCGCGCGAAAAATCCATGCACGAGATTTTGGGTATCGAGGAAGCCAATCACTATCAGGTGATCAAACAACCCGATGTGTTGATGGTGCAATACCTCCTGCGTGACCGTTACGATGACGCGCGGGTTCGCGTCAATTACGAATATTACAACCCGCGCACTGACCACACATACGGTTCATCGCTCGGGCCCGCCATTCAAGCCGCGGTTGCCTGCTCGATGGGGGATGTGGAGGACGCCTACGAACATTTCATCCGCGCCGCCCGCGCCGATCTGCGCGATGTGCGCGGCAACGCCGGGGACGGCATCCACGCCGCTTCCACGGGAGGCATCTGGCAGGCGGCGGTGTTCGGCTTTGGGGGCTTGCGCGTGGACGGTTCAGAATGGACGATCTCCCCGCGTCTGCCGAAGCATTGGAAGCATCTTTCCTTCCGTTTCTTCCTGCATGGCAAACAACATAACGTGGATATTCCCCAATCATGACGATTTCAGGCTTCATTTTCGATCTCGATGGAGTGCTGACCGATACGGCGGAGTTTCACTTTCGCGCCTGGAAGCGCCTCGCCGACGAACTTGCGATCCCTTTCACGCGCGAAGAAAACGAAACCCTGCGCGGCATCCCTCGGCGCGAGTCACTCTTGATCTTGCTCAAAGGGCGGGTATATTCCGAAGAGCAATTGCAGGAATTCATGGAGCGGAAGAATGGATATTATCTCGAGTACATCCGCGAAATTACACACAAGGATGTGTTGCCCGGCGCGCGTGAGTTATTGGAGGAAATCCGGGCGGCAGGGCTGAGGTCCGCATTGGGCTCGGCGAGCAGGAACGCGCGTGAGGTCATCGAACGATTGGGTATTGCCAGCCTTTTGGATGCAATTGCCGATGGCGACAGCGTGACGCGTCAGAAGCCTGCTCCCGATCTCTTTCTTCACGCGGCGGCGCTCCTCAACCTGCCTCCCGCCTTTTGTGTTGTGGTGGAGGACGCTGCCGCTGGAATCGAAGCCGCCCGCGCGGGCGGCTTTCGCACGATTGGCGTCGGACCGCCCGAACGCGTGGGGGATGCCGAACTAATCCTGACGGATCTTGCAGGCGTTCGATTGAGAACTTTACTCGATGAATTGAATCGTCCGGGTCCGAGTCGTGCCGACCCATAACTTGATTTCCCGGTTTGGACTTTATCTCCCCCCGGCAGGGATTACACAAACTCGTACTTCGACCAGCGCTCGTACTTGCGCCAGAACCGGCGGGCGATCTCGCCGGTCATCGTGGCGATGCGTTCCTCGTTCTTTTCGGTCAGTTTCATCCCCTTGCGTGTAAGCACCCAGTCGAAGATCAGGTGCTGGATCTCATGCGCCACCAGTTCATGCGCCATGGGGGAGAAGCTTAACTCGCTCAGGTAGATGTGCCCGAACAAACCCTGCCGTTGTTTTCGGGTCTCTGCCGCAATGTAGTAGGCATGGCACTGGTTCTTGCGCTTGAAGCGGGTGGGGTCTCGGGCGATGTAGACGTTGAACCACTGTTTATTGTTGTTGAAGTAGATTCGGAAGGCGGGCTTGGACATTCTTCGTGCCTCTCAAAATTTGAAAGTGCGGCGATTATATATCCATTCTGCGCGCGTGAAAATATTTTAAACATTAGAAATTGGTAATTGCCCGGGCGGGTTGTCCGCGCGGGAGGAGATGTGAATATTTCGTCAAGTTTTGCGTGTAGCCAGTTGATAATCAATAAACGAACCGAAACAAGGTGGCGGCAAACGCGAGGAATACTCTTGCTCATTACCTCGCATTTTGCTTGGTTTACAATGCCACCCCCAACACTGCGATAAAATGCGCGGCGGCGGCAAGCAGGACGAAGATATGCCACATCTCATGGAACCCGAACACGCCCGGCAGGAAGTTGAAAATCTTCGTTATGTAGACGATTGCGCCGAGCGTATAGATCACGCCGCCCGCAACCAGCCAGCCAATGACCCAGAAGGGCAACACGGCGAGCATCTGTCCGATCGCCGCCATGCACAGCCAGCCCATTGCGAGATAGATCCCCGCGTTCAACCAGCGCGGCGCGCGGATGTAAAACACCTTGACGACGATCCCGATCACAGCCAGCGACCAGACGATGCTCAGCATGCCCCACTTCCAAAACCCCTCGAACGTGTTCACGCAGAACGGGGTGTACGTTCCAGCGATCAGGCAATAGATCGCGGCGTGGTCCACTTTGCGGAAGATTTCCAGCGCACGGTCCCGGACGCGCACCATGTGATACGTGGCGCTCGCGGAAAACAAAAAGATCAGGCTCAATCCATAAACGGCAAGCGAGATCACCTTTGCAGGCGTCCCCCAGCCGACGACCAGCAACGCGATCAAGCCTGCCAGCGCAAGCGCCGCGCCGCCCCAATGCGTCAGGCTGTTGACAGGTTCACGTAGTTTTTTGAACATGCTCTTCCTCACATGGCAGCTCTATTTTTCGCAACGATCACGATCAGCATGCCCGATGGTATCTCCAGTATGTGCGTCTCTGTATCGAAACCAAATTTCACGAACGGCTCTTCCAATTTTTCCTGGACGAATTTCAACACATCGGATGGAGCCTCGCCTGTGACTCGGAACAGCCATGACAGGAACCGATTCCTCGGCATCGCAATAGGCAGGACGACAAACCTGCCTCCATTTAACAGACATCTCCTCACCTCGGTCAACGTGCGCGGGTCGGTGATGTATTCCGATGGGAAGGTCGCGAGGATCGTCTCGAATGCCGCGTCTCGAAAAGGGAGGCGTTGGGCAAGTCCGCGAGTCAAATTGATATGCGTGCAGCCATATTGTTGCACAGTATCCTCATCTGCCGACTGAATACTGTACATCGCCTTTTCGAGATTCCTTTTGGCGAGGCGTGCCATCTGCGCCGATTCGTCCAATCCAACGGCGACCATGCCTCGGCTGAGAAGGACGCGCTGCAAATGCCCGGGTCCGTGACCGATCTCCAGTATGCGCCTCCCCTCGATGAACGGGAGCACGCTCATCACCCAGTCGTTCCAGCGACCAAACGATGCCGTTGCCGCGACGAGGTCGTAGGCGAAGGAGAATTGATGATAGAGTAGTTTGAATAAAAGCCGCAGGAGAAGTTTCATAAAAAAACAAGGGCTTGACTTGAGCCAAGCCCTTGCTTGCCGCGTTACGCGGCGGCTTCTTCTTCACCCTTCTTCGGCTTGCGGACAGCCTCCACTGCGCTCTTGCCGCGTTCGCGGACCTCTGCCGCCAGCTCCTCGGCTCGGGTGCGGGCGACCTTCGCCAGTTCCTCCGCGCGCGTGCGTGCTTCTGCCGCAGCCGCTTCGGCGCGGGCGAGCGCCTCTTCAGCAGTGTGGGATGCCTTGTCGCGCAGTTCAATGGATTTGTCCTTGATCAATGCGCGGGTCTCTTCGCCGGATTGGGGCGCAAAGAGCAATGCAACGACGGCGCCGGTCAAGCCGCCGACGATGAAGCCTACGAGAAAGGCTCCGAATTCATCACGATCAGACATGGTAACCTCCTTTACGGTTGTTGGTTAGTTTTATCGTCCTGAGCGGAGGGCCGAGTGTTCTTCGAGACCCGTAGTAGAAGGACGTTGATGAGAAGTATGCCTGCGCTTCGACTGCGTTACACTCCGTTCAGCGCGGAATGCGCCTATTTCTTCCTGATGCCCATCAATTCTAACATACGGTACAAGCCCGCGAGATATGCGTTGAGTTTGATGACCGGCTCGACGACGTTCTCGCCCAGGAATTCCGCCGTGCCGCGCAGGTTGTTGACGGTTTCGCTGGTGGCTTTGAGGATCGGGCGCACTTCGTTTTGCAGAAGGTTGATCAGGCTTGCCAGTTGTACGATCAACACGATCAGCGCCACGCCAATGACCAGCGACTCGAGCGCGACCACGATGATGAACACATCACGGATCTTATCGGTGGGGGTGGCGGGCTGGAGCAGGAAGTAGATCGCCACGCCAAGCAAGCCCAACAGTAGGATGATGCCTGCGGTCAGGCTGATGACGAGGGTTCGTTGCTGTCGCTCCGTTTCGCGCGCCGCGGCAAGTTCCTCGGGTGCGGGTGTATTCGTTGTTTCAGGTGTGGTTTGCGGCGTTGTCATGAAATCATTATAGCATCTTAATTATCAGGGATGGAAGGACTGATCATCTTGACTTTGGTCACGACATGGGTTATTATACCGTTGCAACCGACCGTTCGGTAGGGAAATGCCATGACCAGGGAAGATATTCTCGACGCCGCCGCGCAGGTTTTTCGCCAGAAGGGGTTCCATGGCGCATCCATGAACGATATCGCATACGCCGTGAACTTGCAGAAGGCGAGCCTGTATCATCACGTCTCGTCCAAGCAGGAGATTTTGCTCGATCTATTAGACCGCGCCCTCGTGCTGCTCAACCAACGCATCTCGAGTGTCTCGACCCAAACCCTTTCCCCCGACGAGAAACTGCGGCTGATGATCCGTGAATATCTGCAAATCCTTGCCGAAAACATGGATCTCGCTGCAGTTTTGCTTTTCGAGCATCGCGCGCTGGAACGCCGCCAGCACGCGCGTCACGTTCCCAACCGCGACAAATTCGAAACCCTGTGGCGCAACGTCATTGCAGAGGGTGTGCGCCAGAGAATATTCAAGTGCGATAATCCATCGCTTGCAGCGCGCGCCCTGCTTGGCATCATGAATTGGACGGTCACCTGGTACCGCGCGGACGGCGAACTATCCATCGAACAGATCGCCGACCAGTATGCGGATCTGCTTTTGTATGGCTTGCTCAAACAATGACGGAGAACGCGGCCTTTGCGGTTTTTGAAACCTCGGGCGGCGCAAGGATCCACCGCCTGCCGCTCGAAGCCTTCCCAAACTTTTGGGCGTATGTTTACCTCGTCACGAAGGATGATTTGCGCGTGCTGGTTGACTGCGGCTCCGGCACGGAATCCTCCCACAAAAACCTGTTGGACGGCCTGGGTCGGGCAGGCTTTCAGCCCAAAGACCTCACCCACATTTTATTGACACACGCTCACATTGACCATTACGGCGGACTCTCGCACCTCAAGCCGCTTACGGAGGCAAGGATCGGAGTCCACGAACTGGATGTACAAACCGTCGCTCATCACGAAGCCAGACTCGCCCTCACAGCCAGACGCATCGCATCCTTCCTCGCCGACGCGGGGCTCGCTGAAGAGGCGCGTGCTCCCCTCCTCGACATTTACCGTTTTACGAAGATCCTCTACCGGTCCGTGCCTGTGGATTTCACCTTTGAATCCAACGGCATGAACCTCGTCCCCTTCGATATGATCCATCTGCCCGGGCATTGCCCCGGTCACGTCGCCATTCGACTCGATGATGTCGTCTTCTGCGGCGACATGGTTGTGGAACATGTCACCCCGCACCTCGCGCCTGAATCCATCTATCCCCACAGCGGACTTGACCATTACCTCGATTCGCTCGCGCGCTTTCAGCATTGGGCAAACGGCACGCGGCTGATATTCAACGGCCACGACGATGTGTTCACGGATCTGCCTGTTCGCATCGAAGCGACGCATAAGAACCTTGTCCGCCGCCTCGGCAGGGCATTGGAGGCGCTGGAAGAACCTCTCACGGTCGTTGAGGTGTGTCATGCGGTCTATGGCGAAGCGGGCGGATACAACCTTCTCCTCATTCTCGAAAAGACGGGCGCGTACGTCGAATATCTTTACCAGCGCGGCATGATCGAAATCGCAAACGCAGACGAAGTGGAGCGGGGTCTGCCTGCGAAGTATCAGGCGCCGGGCAGCGATTCGATCACGCAATTGGAAAAGAACGTATACAGGTATGCACGTACACACATGGACACTTAAGAAAGGCGGGGCTTGCATGCCTGTTTACATGTGTACTTGTTTACCACGACCGAAAGGAAGGAACCATGTATTCATTCGACCCAACTGAAGAACAACAAATGCTTGTGGAATCGGTGGGAAAGTATGCGGTCAACGATTTGCGCGCCGCGGCGCGTGAAGCGGAGGAGTCCTGCGAACTGCCAAGGAAACTCATCAGCAAAGGCTGGGAACTCGGTTTGCTTCAAGCCTCCATTCCTGAAGCGTACGGGGGATTCGGCGAGCGGAGCGTGGTCACGAGCGCGCTGGCGCTGGAGGAAATGGCGTTCGGCGATCTGGCTGGCACGCTGGCAGTGATGACGCCGGGTCTCTTTGCAACGCCGATTCTTCTGGCAGGCAGCGAGGAACAGAAGCGGGAATATCTGCCGAAAATCGTCGAAGGCGATTGGGTCCAGTACACTGCCGCGCTCATCGAATATGTCCTTGACTTCGACCCCGACGCGTTGGAGACCATGGCGACTGCCAGCGGCGACCAATTCATCCTGAACGGTGAAAAGGCGTTCGTCCCGTTTGGGAAGGACGCCGAAGCAGTCCTCGTGTATGCCGACCTCAATGGCAAAACGCAAGGTTTCATCATTCCGAAAGGCGCGGCGGGATTGACCATCAGCGATGAACGCGAAAAATTGATGGGACTGAACTCGCTCCCGATGTACCGTGTCAAACTGGACTCAGTGAAGGTCCCTGCTTCGATGATATTGGGCGGCGCGTCGGGACATGACTTTGAGCCTCTCCTCGCTTCGATGCAGATTGCCAACGCCGCGCTGGCTGTCGGCGTGGCGAACGCCGCGTTCGAATACAGCAAGAATTACGCCAAGGAACGCGAAGCCTTCGGAGTCAAAATCGCGCAGAAACAAGCCATCGCCTTCATGCTCGCTGAAATGCGGACGGAAATCGAAGCCAGCCGCCTGCTCACCTGGGAAGCCGCGTGGAAACTCGACCAGGGCAAGGAGGACGCGTATACCGAAGCGTACCTCGCCTCCACAGGCGCGGCGGATATGGCGATGATGGTCACGGACCGCGCAGTGCAGATCCTGGGCGGGCACGGATACATCCGCGAACATCCCGTCGAGATGTGGATGCGGGAGGGGCGCGGGTTTGCGATGTTTACGGGATTGGCTATTGTCTAATGTCATTGCGAGGGCGATAGCCCGAAGCAATCTCCTCCTAAACGAAATGCTTTCCGATAACAGGAGATTGTTTCGCCGCCTCGGTCTCGATACGTGCTTCGCACACTCGACCAGCGGCGGCTCGCAATGACAAGAATGAAAGGAGCGAAAAATGCCTATCGAATTCGAATCACCCAAACCGATCGTTCAAACGCAATTCGTGTTGAAGACCGTCGCCGAGGAGATGATGCGCGCGAAGTCGCGTTACTTCGATGAACACGAGCACGAGATTCCCTGGGATTACATCGAGTTCATGCACACCGCCATGAAGGCAATGGGCGTCGGGTCGCTGGCGCCCAAGGAAAAACCCTCACCCCCATCCCCTCTCCCTGAGGGAGAGGGGGGCAGGGGTGAGGGAGGAAATGGAAAACGCCCGCCGATAGCCTATCAGATATTGGCGGCGCAAATCGAAGCGCTGGCGTGGGGTGACGTGGGGATGTACCTCGTCACGCCCGGAGGCGGGCTGGGCGCGGCGGCTGTTCAAGCGGCGGGCACACAGGAGCAGAAAGCCAAGTTCCTGGCGAGGTTTGGCGGGGAGAAACCAACGCTCGCCGCAATGTGTATGACCGAGGCGGGCGCAGGCTCGGATACCTCCGCCATTCGTACGCGCGCGGTATTGGATGAAAAGACCAACGAATGGGTACTCAACGGTGAGAAGATCTTTGTCACCGCGGGAGATAAGTCATTGACCGAATATGAAAAACTCGGCAAAGGCTTTGTCGTCGTCTGGGCAAGCATTGACCCGTCCGCGGGACGCGCGGGGATGCGCGCCTTCGTTGTCGAGGCAGAGACGCCCGGAGTCAAGGTCACGAAACTGGAGCATAAACTGGGCATCCGAGTCAGCGATACAGCTTCGATTTTGCTCGTGGACGCGCGCGTTCCGTTCGATCACATCCTCGGCAGTCCGACCGTCGAGAAGACGACGACGGGCTTCAAGGGCGCGATGGCGACGTTCGATGCGACGAGGCCTCTCGTGGCGGCATCAGGCTTGGGCGTCGCGCGAGCCGCTCTCGAATTCCTGAAAGAGAAACTCGCCGAGAACGGAATCCAGATCCGTTACGGTCTGCCGCGTCAGAAGTTGACGAACATCGAGCGCGAAGTCATTGACATGGACATCATGCTCAAGTCCGCGTGGCTGATGGTCATCAAGGCGGTGTGGATGGCGGATAATAAAAAGTCGAACGCGCTGGAGTCTTCGATGAGCAAGGTGAAGGCGGGCGACGTGACCACGAAGATCACGCAGAAGGTCGTCGAGATTTTGGGTCCGCTTGGTTACAGCCGCGAGTTCCTCGCCGAGAAGTGGATGCGCGACGCGAAGATTACGGACATCTATGAGGGGACGGGACAGATCAATCGCCTCGTGGTCGCGCGGCAGATCTTGGAATATAGCGGGAAGGATTTG
>CAYQOF010000027.1:15012-18904 GCA_964419035.1 uncultured Anaerolinea sp.
ATGACATACAAAATTCACAAAGCCGTAGTCATCGGCGCGGGGACGATGGGCGCGGCGCTGGCGGCTCACCTCGCGAACGCGGGTGTGCCAGTGACGTTGTTGGATATCGTTCCCAAAGACGCGCCATCAGATGATAAAGTTGCGAGAAATAAAATCGTCACGGACATGTGGGATAAATGTTTGAAAGCCAAACCCGCCAACTTGATGTCTTCGGATTTGAAGACGTTCGTTACGCTTGGCAATCTCGAAGATGACTTTGGCGCGGTGGCGGAGGCGGATTGGATCATCGAAGCGATAGTGGAGAATTTGGGGATTAAGAGAGAATTGATGGCGCGCATTGACGAGGTACGGAAACCGAATGCCATCGTCACGACGAATACTTCCGGCATTCCTGTTCACGATATTGCCGAAGGTTGTTCCAAAGAATTCAAGAAACACTTCCTGGGGACTCACTTCTTCAATCCGCCGCGCTATTTGAAACTGCTGGAGGTCATCCCAACAAAAGACACAAGCAGGGAGGTTGTCGAGTTCGTCTCGTGGTTCGGCGAGTATCGCCTGGGCAAGGGGATCGTGCTGTGCAAGGACACGCCCAACTTCATCGGCAACCGCGTCGCGTTCGGCACAGGCGCGTTCGCGATGGATTTCATTCTCAAGAACGGCTATACCGTTGATGAAGTGGATTCCATCACCGGTCCGCTCATTGGCAGACCGAAGACCGCGACGTTTCGCTTGATTGATTTGGTCGGCATTGACGTATGGGATCATGTCGGACGGAACCTCGCGCCGTTGATTCCGCACGATAAACTCGCGCAGGAATATCTCAAAGCCGAGGCGCCAAACAAGTTGATCTCGACGATGATCGAACGCAAGTGGCTCGGTAATAAAACGAAGGTCGGTTTTTACAAGGAAGTGCGCGGCGAGGATGGCAAGAAGGAATTCTGGTCGCTGGACTTGAAGACACTCGAACATGTCGTGCCGACGAAGCCGCGCTTTGATTCGGTCAAGGCGGCGAAGGATGTCGAGGGTTTGGGAGACAGGCTCAAGGTCATGCTCGAAGCGGATGACAAGGCGGCGGCTCTCGTCAAGGCGTTGACGTATCAAGGCTTCCAGTACGCGTCGTCCATCATTCCCGAAGTCGCGGATACGGTCAAGCCGATTGACGACGCCGTCCGTTGGGGATTCATGCACGAGGCGGGTCCGTTCGAGACGTGGGACATGCTTGGAGTCAAAGAGACGGTGAAGCAGATGAAAGCCGCGGGGTACGCGCCAGCCAAATGGGTGGATGCGATGCTCAAGGCTGGAGTCGAGTCGTTCTATCAGTACAAGCGAAGCAGTCCTGCGGATAAGAATGGCGATAAGGTCGCGGTCTATGATGTCGTCAAACAAAAGTATGTGAGAATCAAAAAGCCCGAAGGCGCGGTGATGTTGAAGGGCTTGAAGGTCGTGAGCGAGAACGCGGGTGCGACGCTGCGCGACATGGGCGACGGCGTTGCGTGCCTTGAGTTCCATACGAAGATGAACGCGCTCGATGACGACATCATGACGATGGCTGTCGAAGCGATGCAGAGACTCGAAACCGATTTCGACGGACTCGTCGTCGGCAACGAAGGTGAGAACTTTAGCGCGGGCGCAAACCTGTTCATGATGGTGGTCGGCGCGCAGCAAGGCATGTGGGATATGCTCGCGGCGGCGGTGAAGAAATTGCAGGACATGAACATGCTGATGCGTTATTCATCGAAGCCTGTGGTCATCGCGCCTGCGGGTCTTACGCTCGGCGGCGGATGCGAAGTGACGATGCACGCCTCGCGTGTGGTTGCCGCGGCGGAGACGTATATCGGTCTCGTCGAACTCGGCGCGGGAGTCATCCCTGCGGGCGGCGGGACGAAGGAAATGCTGCGCCGCATCGTCAACCCCATGATGCGGGTCGAAAGCGTTGAGGTGCTGCCTGCACTGCAACGCGCCTTCCTGCAAATCGGTCAGGCGAAAGTTGCCACCAGCGCGGAAGAGGCGCGCGGCATGAATATCCTGGGTCCACAGGATCGCGTCGTGATAAATCGCGACCATCTGCTTGCCGAGGCGAAGAAGGAAGTTCTGCACATGGTCGCGGCGGGATACAAGCCGCCCGCGCCCGAATCCATCTATGCCGCAGGTCGTGACGCGCTTGCCGCGCTCCGCATCGGCGCGTGGTCCTTTGCCGAGGGCAAATACATCACGCAATACGACCATCATATCGCCAGCAAACTCGCCTGCGTGATGTGCGGCGGCGAACTGACCCGTCCGCAATGGGTGAGCGAGCAGTACATTCTCGATCTCGAACGCGAAGCCATTCTCTCGCTGTTCGGCGAGGAGAAGACGCAGGCGCGTATGTGGTCGCTGTTGCAGACGGGGAAGCCGTTGAGGAATTAGAGACTGGAGATTAGAGACTGGTCAGTCTCCAGTCTCTAATCTCTTGTGAGAGGAGTAAACTATGAAAGACGCGGTAATCGTTTCTGCTGTTCGTACACCAGTCGGCAAAGCAAAAAGAGGCGGACTTGCCACGGTTCGCCCCGACGAATTGGCTGCCACTGCCATCCAGGCATTGCTCAAGCGGACGCCGAATCTCGACCCCGCCGAAATCGAGGACGTGGTCTTCGGCTGTGCCTTCCCTGAAGGCGAACAGGGCATGAACGTGGCGCGCATGATCGCGTTGCGCGCGGGCTTGCCTGATTCGGTTCCAGCCGAGACCATCAACCGTTATTGCTCATCGGGCGTGCAGTCCATCGCGCACGTCGCGTATGCGATTCAATCGGGTCAAATCGAAGCCGCCATCGCGGGCGGAGTCGAGTCCATGACGATGGTGCCGATGATGGGATATAAGTTCTCGGCGAATCCATTCTTTGCCATGGAGTTGCCTCACTACTACACCAACATGGGACTTACCGCCGAGAATCTCGTCGTCAAATACGGGATCAGCCGCGAAGACCAGGATGAGTTTTCATTGAAGAGCCACCAAAACGCCGCGCGCGCGGTTGACACGGGACTCTTCGACCCTGAACTCGTGCCGATTGACGTGGAGGTGGTCGAGTTCAACGGACACGAAAAGCCCATCAAGAGGAATTTCACCGTGAAGCGCGATGAAGGTCCGCGCGCCGATACGAGCCTTGAAGCATTATCCAAACTCAAACCTGCCTTCAAAGAGGGCGGCACAGTGACGGCGGGCAACTCGTCGCAGATGTCCGACGGTGCGGCGGCGGTGATGGTCATATCTGCGGAAAAAGCCGCGCGACTGGGACTCAAGCCTCTGGCGCGATTCGTTTCGTTTGCGGTCGCGGCTGTCCCGCCTGAGATCATGGGCATCGGACCCGTCAAGGCGATTCCCAAAGCGTTGAAACTCGCGGGTCTCACGATGAACGACATTGACCTGATCGAATTGAACGAAGCCTTCGCCGCGCAGTCGCTGGCTGTGATTCGACTTGCCGAATTGGATGAGAGCAAAATCAACGTCAATGGCGGCGCGATCGCACTCGGTCATCCGCTCGGATGCACAGGCACAAAACTGACCACACAACTCATCTACGAAATGGGCCGCCGCAAATCGAAATACGGCATGGTGTCCATGTGCATCGGCGGCGGCATGGGCGCTGCGGCGGTGTTCGAGAATTTACAGAATTAGTCGGGTAGTCGGGTAGTCTGATAGTCAGATAGTCGGATAGTCGGATAGTCGGGTAGTCTGATAGTTGCTTGGTCCATTGACTGAGTGTCTCGTCTGCAAGGCTGAGGACTTCCGACTGTTCGACAAACGACCATAAGATTAAACGACCATCAGACTATCAGACTATAAGACTATCAGACTATAAGACTATAGGACTATAAGACTAACAGACTAGGAGACTAACTAATGCCCCTCACAGTA
>CAYQOF010000028.1:0-5467 GCA_964419035.1 uncultured Anaerolinea sp.
GCACCCCTTCCCTTTCCAGGAGTTTACTTGTGGGTAATCACCAGATAATGAGAAAACCATAACTACCACGCTTTAGTGGAGTGCTACCTTCCTTCAAATTGGCAACGTAAACCAGGTCTTTCTGTCTGCTCGTCTCTGGTGCAACCACAAGTTCGAATTGAGGTTTGACGCTTATGTTGTACAGCGCGGAGGCTTCCGATGCAGACTTCCCGTTTCCGTTTCTGGGACTGAAAGTCACCTCCCGCCAACGCGCCCGTTTCGGCACAAAAAATGTTTCCCCATAAAACTCAGGCGATTCGACAAAGCCAAGCGGGATTGCCGAGTGGGTGGCGCTACGCGGGGAATGGATTGCCAAAGTTCTGGGGTTGAAACGCAAACAGATACCCAGTCACCACACCTATCGACGGGTGCTGGCTTCTTTGGGAATTGCCCTTTGCACCTCTCCGATTGCCGGCGCGTTTTCCGTGCTTTTCTTTGCCGTCTTTGTGGGCATCATCCAATGGGCGGCAAAAATGTTCAAGGGTGTTGGGACATTTTCGCAACTTGCCTATGTGACAGCCGCCATCTCCGTTCCGTTTTCACTGATCACGTCCTTTCTTACACCATTTAGTGCGATCCAGATTGTCGGGTATTGCGTCAGTGCAATCAGCCTGGTTCTTGGATTTTATGCCATATACCTGCAGTTGCTGGCAGTAAAGGCGTCAATCAATTTGGCTGGGGACAGGCGGCCGGTTCATTCTTCCTGCCGTTGATCGTGTTTGTGTGTTGCATCGCGGTAGTCATCGTTGGGGCATTAAGTTTCCTCGCCCCGCTGGTCAGCGAAACGTTCTATCAGATCTCCCCGTGACCTTCGTCTGGGGCGATTTAATGAACAGCTTCCTGCGATTTGCAGGAGGCTGTTCATTTCCCAGAAGGAGGGATTCGATCCGCGCCGGGGAAAAGGTGCATGTCCGCCATGTACCAACCGTATTCGTACGCCGCGTCCGCGCCGCATTCTCCGGGAACGGGATCAATCAACCCGTTTCCTTCCGCGTCTGTCCCACGGACGAGATTTCTCGATAGAACCGACATTTCATCCAGGACCGGTTTCATATCGGGACCGAAGGGCATCTCGATGAGTTGCAGAGCCAGGGACAGGAGTTGATTCGTCCAACCGTCCATGTTCCGGATGCAAACTTGAATGTTCTCACTGTATAAGCGGATATTCGGCGTAGAGTCCGGCGTGTCCGCCGCCAGCCTCACCTGCAATAGCGTCTCCTGAAGATAACCGGGGCTATCCCCATTTGGCAGACTGCCATAGCCATCGCCGTCGTTGTCGTCCATTTTCCCATCCTGGTCGTAATCCCGGTATAGTTCGCCATTATCACCGACGATCAGGTTGATGACCTCCTCGTTCCTTTTGCGGAGCGCCGCCTCATCGCCACTTTCGAAGGCTTCGACCAAGCCCGTGAAATCCGGGGTCAGCGCATTTCCGTTTACGGATATGTTGATGTAACTGGCGCTGTAATAGTACAGTCCCTGCATCAGAGCCAGATGATCGGGCGTATCTTCGTACGATACAAGCACGTTGCGGACGTGGATGAGGGATCGGGGCGGGAATATCGAGGAGTAGATCACCTCTCCAGTTGGCGCCGATATCGAAACGCCATCCCGCTCTCCGGCAATTCGGATTTCATCAAATTTCGAAAGGAGATTCTGCCGATCCGGGTCAGTGAAGACCAGTTGACCCGTTCCACCTGCATCGAAACTTATTACTCCAATATCCCGAATCGTCATGCCGCCATTTCCGACGAGCCAGGCTTTGTAGTGCGTACCTGCCTCGGGCGGAGAGGCTTTGCTTAGCGTAAGGGAAACCCTGTCCATGACGTGGTTGAAATCCGAGAAGCGCATCCTGCCAACTGGAACATCCGGCTCAATGATTTCCGGTGCGTTCGAAATATTCGCGGCTGTTGGACCGAAATATCGGAGGATGAGCAGCGCAATGCCAATGATCACGAGCGCCCCGATCCCGATCCGAATCCAGCGCGGGCGGGCGTTTGGCTCAGTCTTTTCCAGCGCTGGCTGACCGGCTTCGACGCCCTGGCGCGCCATTTCCACGATGTGGAGGGTGTTTGATGAAATGGTCTGACCGTTGAACACTGCCAGGAACTCATTCGCCATCTCCCCTGCGGTTGAATAGCGGAGCGCGGGGTTCTTGGCGAGGGCGCGGTCGAGTAATGCCTGCAGATCATCAGAGATGCCTTCGATGGGAGGAGGCGGTTCGGAGATGTGCTTCATCAACATGCCGTAGGTGGTGTCCGCCTGAAATGGAACCTCCCCAGCCAGCATCTCGTACAGCATGACGCCGAGTGAGTAGATGTCGGTGCGGCTGTCCGATGTATCGCCGCGCGCCTGCTCGGGACTCATGTAGGCAGGCGTCCCTGAGACGGAACCGGAGGCTGTGAGGATAGTCGAGTCCAGGAGGCGGACCAAGCCAAAATCCGTGAGGATCGGTTCCACATCCACTGGAAGGGCTTGTTCGATGTCAACTGTTTGCGTCGGGGAGCGGAGCAGGACATTCGCGGGTTTGATGTCGCGATGGATGATTCCTTTGCTGTGGGCATAATCCAGCGCGCCGGCGACCGCCTCGATGATCCGAACCGCCACGTCAATGGGAAGGTGCCCTCCGCGTTCATGCAAAGACTTCATGTACGCCGCAAGCGACGGACCCTCGATGTATTCCAACACCAGGCAGGGTGTATCATCTTCCGCGAAATGATCCAGCATCCTGACGATGTTTGGATGCCGCAGTTCACCGATGACCCGCGCCTCGCGTTTGAAACGCGCCAGCGCGTTCGCGTCGCTTTCGAGCAAACCGCGCATGACTTTTACTGCGACACGGCCATGCCTGTCGTGCATACCCGTATAGATTTCCGCCATTCCCCCGCGGGCAATCAGTTCTGTAATTTGAACTTTTCCGAGTTTTCTTCCTGCCCAATCTGACATGGCAAAATTATAATCGAGATGCCATCCCATCCCGCGCATGCCCCAATGCTCGATGCCATCCATGGACAGGCGCATATCGCTGAGGTAGCCTTGACAAAGTCTCTTGAATTTCAGGTTGGAATACTGTTGCGCGAGCGCAATCTAAAACTGGCGCTGGCTGAATCCTGTACAGGCGGATTGATCGGTAATCGTCTCACGGATGTGCCAGGTTCATCCGAATATTTTCTGGGGAGCATCGTGGCGTATGCTTATGAGGCAAAAGTTTCGTTGCTTGGCGTTTCGTGGGATACGCTGAACGCCCACGGCGCGGTCAGCCGCGAGACGGTGCTGGAGATGGCGCGCGGCGCGCGCAGCGCGTTGAACACGGACATCTCCGTTTCGATCTCAGGGATAGCGGGTCCTGGCGGCGGGACCGCGGAGAAACCTGTCGGCACGACGTGGGTTGGGCTGGCGGCGAAAGAAGGGGAATGGGCGCGTGAATTCCGCTTTCAAGGCGACCGCGCGCAGAACAAATCCCTGGCGGCGGACGCGGCTCTGCAGTTGCTGCTGGATTATTTACTGGGAAATTTAAAAACGTAAGGCGGGATGACCCTTCGAAAGGCTCAGGGCAGGCATCCCGCCCTACGGCTTACGCTTGCGCGAACGTATCCATCAACAACTTGAAATTCCCGCCAACGGGATACAGAATGGGGCACGTGCAGCCGCGCTTCTTGTATTCCTCCACTTTGGCTTTCGCCTCGGCGGGCGTCCCTGAGGCGGTGATGCGATGCACCAGGTCATCGGGCACGAGATGTTTTGCCTTGTTGATCTGTTCCTTCGTGGCGGGCCATCCCAGAATGGACTGGATCTGCGAGATCACCTCCTGCGAGACCTCGGACGCTTTTGCGATGTGCGGCTGCTGCGCGAGGTACTGGCAGAGCAATTCCTTGGTGTAATCAATCGCCTTGTCGTGATCCTCATCCACCGAACAGACGATGAGTTGCGGACGGTCGAAGTCTTCCATCCTGCGCCCCGATTTCTTCAATCCCTTTTCGAGCAGTTCCATCGCCCTGTCGTTATATTCAGGCGGGACGCAGTAGTTCAATACCGCGCCGTCGGCGATCTCGCCGGTCAATTCCATCATCAAGTCGCCCGTCGCGCCGATCATGATCGGAACATTGCGCGGTTCGCGGCGTCCGTGCACCACGTCCAGTTCGATGCCGTCCACGTGATGAAATTCCCCGTGGAATGTAACGCGTTCCATGTTCAACAGTCTGCGCAGGACTTCAACGGTCTCGCGCATGGCAAGGAGCGGTTTCCTCCTCTCGATGCCGACGTTCTTCGCCAGCGGATCCCACCACGCGCCGATGCCGCAGATGATGCGGTTCGGCGCGAGGTCGTCCAATGTGAGCAGGGTCGCGGCGAGCAAGCCGATGTTGCGCGTCCAGTTGTTGATGACGCCCGACCCGACCTTGATGCGTTCGGTCACCGCCGCATACGCCGCCATCGGGACGATGGCATCGCGCACCAATCTCGATTCCGCCTGCCAGACGGCTTCGAAGCCCTTCTCCTCTGCGTATCTGACGTAATCCAGCCCATCACGCAGGTCGTGCGAATCCTGCAAATACAACGCCACACGTTCTGCCATGACTTCCTCCTTCTCAAAATGTGATTGTCTTTTCCAGGTTCCTGATGATCTCGAGATCCTCCGGCACATCCAGGTCCAGACCGAGGGATGGCAGGTTGACGATTTCGAGCCGCGCGCCTGCCGCCTTCACCCGTTCGCAATGCCGCTGGAAGGAATTTTCTCCGAAATCGTATTCGATCAGACCGGCAGGCGAGATCAGCAGCGCGTTCGTGCCTCTCTCGTGCCTGTCCGGCGCGATCACCACAACGGGTGGGTCGGAGGCGCGCTGGATCAGGGCAAGTATATCTTCTTGCGAGATTAATGGGAGGTCGGCTGGCAGGACCAGCACGCCGCGTGTGGCGTGGATTTTGGCGACAACTGTGGCGCGCTGGAGGGCGGTGTTCAGTTGCGGTTGCCCGTCCTCGCGGACGGTGCGCGCGCCGTAGTTGCGCGCGATGGTCAGGGCATGAGGGTCGCGGCTGACGACCAGCACATGCTCCACCTCCTTCAGGTCCGTAAGGGTTTTCAATGTATGTTGCAGGAGGGATTGATTGAGTTCCGCCCGTTCATCCTCGGATAGGGTTCCAGCCAGGCGCGATTTTCCGCGCCGCAATGGTTTTACCGGAACGATCGCCCAAATTGTCATGATCCACTTCCTATAAAGCGTAGAACGTCACTTGCGAGTCGCCGTCTGTCTTCATGACTGTTCATCAGCGTATTGGTTACAAGCGTCTGCATATTCAAACCCCTTACGCTTTCCTCGAGTTGCGCATCAACTTCATCCAGCACAAAACCGGTTAGCAGATCTCGGTAGTGACTCGCCACTGCAAAAGCAGACGGTTCGATCCCCAACTCCCGATACATCTTCGCCGCCGG
>CAYQOF010000028.1:5567-7913 GCA_964419035.1 uncultured Anaerolinea sp.
GTGAGGGTCGCGAGAATCGGATCAATGCTCACCCAGGGATTCGACGGGCAGATGACGACCGCGTCCGCACTCTGGATCGCCTCACGCGCCCCCGGAGCGGGTTCCGCTTTTTCGACGCCCTCGAATCTGAAACCTTTGACGCGCGGCTCGCACCGCCGGTGAACGAAATATTCCTGAAAGGCGAGTTCGCCCTCCTCGGTTTCGACGACCGTCCTCATCGGCTGATCGGACATTGGCAGAACGCTGTGCTGGATCCCCCAAACCTTGCAAAAGTCTTTTGTGATCTGACTGAGTGAATCGCCTCCTTTCAATCGTCGTGTTCGTTCAAGATGCGTCCCCAAATCCTGGTCTCCCAGTCGGAACCAATCCGGTCCGCCGAGTTTCGAGAAATTCTCGAAGGCGTTCCACGTTTCATTGATTCGTCCCCAGCCTGTTACGGGATTTGCCATCCCCGCCAGTGTGTAACAGACCGTATCCAGGTCGGGGCAGATATATAAGCCATAGTGTTCGAAGTCATCGCCGGTGTTGACGATGATCGTCAGGTCTTCGGGAGGCAGGATTTGGGCGAGTCCGTGCGCCAGTTTCGCGCCGCCGACCCCGCCCGCGAGGGCAACGATTTTCATTTCATCGGAAAAGTGTAATTTCTGACAGAGGTTTTCTTCCCCGCGCTTCGGGAACTTCCAACGGGTAACCAAGAAAATACAAGGCGTGGGGTTCCCAGGTTTCAGGAAGTTCGAGAATCTTTTGAATCGTTTCCTGTGCAAATAACGGACTGCACACCCAGACTCCCCCCAATCCTTCTGCGTGAGCGGCGAGGAGCAATTGCAATCCAGCGCTTGCCACAGATTGGACTGTCATCCTGAATTCCGCCTGTTTCCGTTTTTTGTCCGGGTACACGTCCATCTCGCTCATATCGAGGCAAAGTAAAATGGCAACAGGCGCGGAAGTCATGCGGTCTTTGGAGCGTTTGATCTGGGATTGGATTTTTTCAAGAGGAATGCCGTCGCGTTCGAGGTCGCGCTGGAAATCAACCGCCATCGCGTTTGCGAGTTCTTCCCTGATGGAAGAATCCTTCAATACGACGAACCTCCACGGCTGACGGTTGTGTGCGGAGGGAGCGAAGGTCGCGGTGAGGAGAATGTTCTGGATGACGGAATCAGGCACCGGGTCCGCTTTGAAGCGGCGGATCGAGCGGCGCGTGCGGAGGAAGTTGTGCAAGTCCATGATGGGAGGACTAGGAATGTACGTATGCTTTTTCCGGTTTGATCTTGAAGATGACGCGCGTTTGTCCCTCGACAGGTTTCCAGGGCTTGTTGTCATATTGAAGCGAAAGTTTGTTGATGTGTTCCAGCCCGCCCTCTTCCGTGAATTCCACCACACGGCCGCGGACCTGAATGTAGCGGTAGAACGGGTCCTGCGTATCGGCGATCAGCAGCGCAACCTGCGGACGGGCGCGCATGTTCCTGTCCTTGACGCGGCCTCTGGCGGTGTTGACGCGGATGTGGTCGCCCTCCACGTCGAACCAGACCGAGGTGAGTTGGGGTGAACCATCGGACATGAGGGTGGCGAGGTAGGCAAAGGCGCGCGCCTCAGGAGCGAGAAGATCGCGGTGTGATTCGGGAACGAGATTCATGGCTGCTCCGGGTTGGGGATGTAAAACATGTGCATGTCCCCGTGAATTGTTTGGATGATCTGGATGTCCTTGGCTGTGCATGCGATGGGCAATCTGGTTTCCATATCGCGCTCGATGGTATCAAATGTGCATAAGATTCCCGTTAGTGTTTTAACCCGGTTGTCAAGTTCCAAGTTTCATGTTTCATGTTCAGGTTGGCTCATGTGTATGGTAAGTGCGATTTCGGCAATCCGACGCCAGAGAGCGTCTCTTACGTTCACAGGCAGGGCGTAGCGGACGTTCTCTAACGTCCGCACTTTGTTTACAGATGAGCCTTCCAGGTTTTAGCGGAAAAGGTCCTGTTCCTTGGGGCGGAGCAGTTCTTTGAGCGTGCCTTCGCGCAACGGATAGGGAAAGCCGCGCACGTGGACGACCGGCGTCCCTTCGGCGGCTTGTCCCATTACCAAAGACGCGGCGGCGGCGAGTTCATCCGCCACACCGACTTGCGTGACCTGCAATGTGTAACCGAAGAGATCGGGCTTGCCGCGCAGGTCCTGCAAGCCGGGCAATCCAGCGATGCCGATGGCAACTCCGACCGTGCCGTTGCGCCATGCGCGCCCGTGTGAGTCGATGATGAGGATGCCGAGTCTTTTTCCCGTTTTGGATTGGATGTCGCTCCGCATCTTTTCTGCCGAGCGGTCTGGTTCCGCGGGAAGGAGCAGGACCCACTCTTC
>CAYQOF010000028.1:8013-17195 GCA_964419035.1 uncultured Anaerolinea sp.
TCGATGACGCGCGGGTCTTTCTCCGTCTGTTGGGCGAGCTCCAGCGCGCGAGGCGATGGCTTAAGGGTTGCGAGATTTACCGATCTGCCCTCGGCTTTGCTGATGATCTTCTGTGCGAAAACCAGAATATCGTCATCCTCAAGTCGAATATGCGACTCATGCAGGGCGCGGACAACAATATCCGCCAGGTCGTCGCCTTGGCGGATAAGAGGTATTCCTGAAAGAGGGGTGAGGGTGAGGGGCATATCGGTTGTTGGTTACCGGTTGTCAGTTACCAGTTAGCAGTCATCAGTGGACTGATTACTGATACGTTCCTTACTTTTGACTCACGCCTGTGATCTTGATCCCCGCGTGAGTGGAGCCGTATTTTTTATTGATATTGATCAGCACATTTGTGAGTCCTTCGACCACAACCGAGTTTTCGATGGGACCTGCATCCCAGCCGGTGAGCCCGGCGGCCTCCACCAATTTGAGGGCTTCGGTGCGTGCCTCCCTGCTCGTGCCGGTGACCAGCACTTCACAATCCACTTCGCTCTCTCCCAACAGCAGTTCGTGGGAAATATTCTGGAACGCGGCGGCAACCTCCACATCCTCACCGACGATCTCCTTTGCCTCCTGCGCGGCGGAGCCTGCGGCGGGCATCTGTACCTTCGTCACTTTGGGCGGCACGAGCGGAACGGTCACGTCAATCAGCAGTTTGCCTTTGAGCGCGTCTTTCACGCCCTCGAGAGTGTCGCGGTGGGCGGAATATGGAACGGTCAGCACAACGATATCCGCCTGCTGCGCGGCTTCGAGATTGGTCATACCGACGAGGGAGGATGAACCTTCCAGCAATTCCATGATTTCGGACGCGGCAGTGACGGCTCTCTCGGATACGCGCGAGCCGATCAACACACGGTAGCCTGCCTGCGCCCATCGGTAGGCAAGTCCCTTACCTTCCTTGCCCGTCCCGCCCAGCACGGCAATGGTCAATAACAAGGTGGATTTTTCTTCCATGAAAACTCCTCTATGTGATGTGCATGTGCAGACGTTAGAGAACGTCCGCTACGCTCATCTATAAAACCTTTGCAACCTCCCGTTGATATCTCTCCCAGACTTTCGGCGCGATCTCGCGGGCTTTGGCTCCGATCTCTTTTTCGTCGAGCGTCAGCAGTTCACGATCCTTCATCAGGATCTTCCCGGCGGCGATGGTCGTCGTCACCATGCCCGGCTGGAAACCGAAGATAATATGCCACGGCAGGTTGCCGGCGGTCAATGGCGTATTGGGGTGATAGTCCACGAAGATGATGTCGGCATAAGCGCCGGGGATGAGTTGACCGATGGGAGCATCGGGGAAAAAGACATTTGTCAGCGCGGCGTTGTTGTAGACCGCCATTTGCGTCACATCGTATCCGCCCAGGCGGCGCGGGTCGCGGTGATGGACCTTATGCAGGAGATAGGCGGTCTTCCATTCCTCCCACATGGCGTTGGAGAAGCCGTCGTTTCCCAGACAGACCCTGATGCCCGCCCTCATCATCGCTTCGATCTGCGCCACGCCGACTCCGTTATTCATGTTCGAGCGCGGCTGGTGGGAAAGCCACGTCCCGGTCTCGGCGATGATTTGCATCTCGCGCGCGTCGAAGTGGACTCCGTGCGCGGCGATGGTTTTCGGTCCGAGGATGCCGTGTATTTGCAGACGGTCCACCACGCGCAAGCCGGATTTGTTCAGGCTGTCGTATTCATCTGCTTCGTGTTCGGCGGTGTGAATGTGGAATCCTGTGTCGTCGGGCGCGGCTTGGCGGCACAAATCCAGGGATGAGCCCGAAAGCGTCAGGCTGGCGTGCAAGCCAAAGGTCCCGGCAAGAAGCGGGCTTTTCGTCTTCTTGAGGAATCGGACGTTTTCGTCAATCCCTGCCTTCATTTTGGCTTCGCCGTCGCGGTCGGTCACTTCATAACAAAGCGCTGCTCGAAGGCCCGCCCTTTCAACTTCCTCCGCGATGATGTCGAGCGAGCCGTCAATTGCGTTGGGGGAGGCGTGATGGTCAATGAGGGTCGTCGTGCCGTGTTTGACCGCGTCCACGAGGCAGGGGAGGACGGAATATCGGATGCTCTCCGCATCGAGCGAACGATCGAGGGGCCACCACAACTTTTGCAGGATCTCAGGGAAGTCCTTCGGCGCGGGACCGGGAATCGCCATGCCGCGTGCGTACGCGCCGTAAAAATGTGTGTGCGCGCAGATGTTGCCGGGCATGATGTACTGCCCGCGCGCGTCGAGCCATTCGACCTCGGGATGACGGGCTTCGAGTTCACCCATTGTCCCGATTTCCTTGATGCGATCATTCTCGATGAGGAGCGCATGATTTTCGAGGATCCGGTTCTCCGGTTCCCATGTAATGAGGTTTGCGTTTGTAATGAGCATCTCAGCCCAGTCCAAATTGATTGGGATGTGGCAGTTTGAACCCGTTCGCCGCGATCTCTTCGACGGCAAGGAAGGCGGATTCACGGACTTCGGGATCGTCGCCGTACATACCGTTGTACAGCGCGCCGATGATCCCTTCATCCGGCACGCGCTTGAGATACGGGATGGCGGCAAGCCGTTCCTCCGTTTCGCCGAATTTGAGCGCGTTGAGCAATACATCGGTCGCCGGACCGCCGCGCGGAATGCCCATGCCCTGTTTGCCCGCGAACTCGATCAGCCAGGGAGTCTCGGAAGGCGGTGCAAGTTTGCGCGGCACGTGCGGGTCAATCTGCGCCATTTGTTCGAGGTATTGATTCGCAAGGTTGCGGACCGCCCACTGGTCATCCTCCACTTGCATGACCTGGAGCGTTTCGGTTGCCCAGGGCTGACCGACGCGCGACAATCCGTGCACCACCGCGCGGCGCACCATGATGTCTGCAAGCGTGACGCCCTCCCTGAGCATGGCATGACCTTCGATGGAGTCGTTTGCCAGCGCCTCCGCCGCGGAACGCCGCAATTCATCGTCGCCGTGCAGGAGGGCATTTGCGACCACCTCGAGCGACTTTTCCGCGTCAATGGCAACCAGCGCAAGGCACGCTGCGCGCCGCACCATGCCAACCGGCGCGAGCAGGATCTCCTCCAACAGGGAAGTGGCTTTCACATCGCGCACCGCCCCGCTCCCCAGGGCGGCAAGCGGAAGAATGTCGAAGGATCGTGTGCTCAATAACTGGCGGAACATGGTTGCCGCGCCCGGGTCGCCGCTGGCGACGAACGCCGCCATTGCCTGGGCGCGCAGGGCGAGCGGTTGACCATCAGCCTTCAAAATCGTCAGCAGGCTGGCGAAGACTTTGCCGCGCCATGCGGCTTCCCTCGGGGCATCCCTCAGCCAGCGCGCTGCAAGGAAGACCTGGCTGTGAAGGGGAAGATCCGATTCCTTCAACAAAATATCGGCAACGGCAGAGGCATCACCGCGCGCGGCTAAATATCGCAGGGACAAGATCTTCCCGTTCCAATCGGGCTGCGCAAGCAGCGTGGGATGCGCGTCGTGATCCCCGATCGCCTGACCCGCCAGATACCCGTTGAGTACCGGATGCAGGAATCGCATCTTGTTGTTTGGATACGAAACCAGCAAACCGCTATCCACCATCCTGCTGAGAAGACCATAGGTCGGGATCGCATCGCCCGCCTTCGATTTTTTGATCCTTATCTTCTGGGTGTCGGTGAGCGGGATGGGTTCGCCATCGGTCGTTGGGGGCATGGTTTCCGCGCTCGCCGGGGACTTTTTATCGTCCACGACGTCGTATTGCCTGACCCAGGCACGCGCAGTGCGCGGATCGAAGATCGGCTGCGAAGTCAATACGACCTGCATGGCAAGCAGTTCGAGCGCGGCGACGGGAGTCCCGCCGGGGGCAATCCGCCGGAGGTGCGTTGCAATCGCATCCAGCACGCGTGGACCCAGACTGTCGCCTGCGTAGGCGCCCCAGACCTTGAGAGTCAACTCGAAGGGAGTCAGATCCGTGTTCTCGATCCCAAGCCAGGCATTGAGCAGGAGCGGATCCGCCTGGTTGGATCCCGGTTGCGCCCAGGCTTCCAGCGCGATGGTGCGGGACCACAACCCGCCCCACTGCGCAATGAAGCGCGCAACGTTGTGCGCATCCCACCCCATGAGCGCCAGCGGATGAAACCCAAGCCCGATCAAGCCATTGAACTGGTTTGGGCAGGCTGTGGTGACGATCCTTGCATTTGGATATGCGCCCATGAGCGCCTTGAACCATGCAGCGACATCGCCCTGGCTCTGCGGATCGAGTTCGTCGAATCCGTCAATCAATAACAGCGCGCTCCTGTTTTTGAACGACTGCTGGACAAAGCCCGGTATCCTTCCGAGGTCGAACATGGGCGCTCGTTCGCTCACCGCATTGATAAGGTTGTTCAATGGATCTTTTGATGGGTCGAACGGGAACTGGAGATCGGCAACGTGATGGAAAAAGGGAATGGCTTCCCTGCCTGCTTCGAACTGGACCTTGAAGTTTGCCGCGAGCGAAGCGAGATGCGCGAGCGCCACAGTTTTTCCCGTTCCCGCCGCGCCGACGACGATGATGTTCGCTCCGCCCGAAACCGCCTCGACGAGTCCCAGAGTCGGCGCCCGATAGATCGCCGCCAGTTCGGGCCAGGCGGGCATGTATGGCAGGGTTTTTGAGATGATGTCATCCTGCAAACCGATCACGCCCGGTTCCACGCGCGCCGGCGGGGCGATCAGGCGCGGTTCCAGCAAAATTTCATCCAATGCGAACAAGGGAGCCGCCAGGTGCATCCCCTGCGCGCGCCGCAGCGTCAGCCTGCGATGATTGTCCTCCAGCCCGCTCGTACGTCTCGCCCGCGCCTCTTCGCGCTGCGTCTTCAGGTTCTCGCGCACCTGTTTCAACAGCGGACGCGCGTGCCCCAACAGCCAGATGAAGGCAGCGCCGGCCATGAAACCCGCAACGAATGAGACGGGGTCAAATCCCTGCATTTCTCATTCCTGTCAACGCGCTAGGCCGGGAGGCGGGATCAGTTTGCATACAATACCCGCCCGCAAGTGGGACAATGGAACAATTGACTCGTCGAACGCGCGCTCTGCTGCTGCGCCGGCGTCAATGCGGCTCCACACGCCGCGCACGAACTGTCGCTGATCGTTGCAATTGCCAGTCCGCGTTTCTGTTTCCGCAACTGGTTGTACATGCCGACCGCATGATCTTCAAGATCGGTGATCACCGCCCTGCGTTCCGATTCCAGGCGCTCGCGATCCTTGATCAATGCCTCGCTTTCCCGGGTCAGGTCGCGGCTCTGGTCGCTCAAATTGGATCGAATTCGTTCGAGGTTTTCCTCAGCCGCCTGCAACTCTTTTTGCGCGGTTTCGGCGTTGATCATCGCCTCCAGTTCGCGATCCTCCAGGGTCTCGAGGTGACGTTTGAGCGCGGCAATATCCTTCTGCAGGTCTTGCAGTTCCTTGGGATTTTGCACCTTTCCCCCGTACAGGCTGGCTTCCGCCTGTTCGATCTTGATGAGCTGTTTCTCGACCTCCGCTTCCGCGAGTTTGAGCGCGCGTTCCATCTCCCTGGATTTGCTTTCAGCCGCCGAGAAGGCGTCAATGGCGGCGCGCAGTTCGAGGTCGTTTTCGAGCGTCTCACGGATTATGTTCAGGCGCGTTTGAATCTGATCCATCTGGCTGTCCACTTGTTGAAGACGATAGAGTCCCAGCGCCGCGCTCATGCTTCGATTATACCCGCAGCGGCATCAAAATTTACGAAATCCGTTATTGAGAGGGCAGGTTGTAGAAATTATAGACCGCCTGCGACATTTGCGCGAACAGCGTGGAGACCGGCTCCCAAACCGTTTGCACGGGATGATAGGCGTAGATCACAAGCACGTAATTGCCGCCGGGTGTGTACACGATCCCGGCGTCGCTGATATTTTTGATGACGCCCGATGAAGCTTCGCTGATCCAGCCATGTTTGTGCGCCACCTGTGTCCCCTCGGGAACGCCCGCTTCGATCAGGACCCCGATCTTGTCCGCCGCCAGAAAGTTGATCATCTGCTGACAGATCTGACTGTTGATCTTGTCCGGGTACGCCGCGATCAACGCCCCGCCGCCTGTCGTGGCGCATTGATAGATATCCGCGAGCAGCATCCCTGCTTCGGATGGCGTGGTCTGGTTGAATGGGTCCGGGTCGGCGGAAACATCCCTCCGTTGATTGGCAGGCGTTTCGAACCTCTGCAACAGCGGACAGGGGAATTCCGCACTACAGAAATAGCCCGCGATGAAGGTGTTTTCCAGCCCGATCCTGCGCATATCATCCGTCACGATCAGCGGACCCCTGAATGTATCCAGGCTTTCCATCAACCTGTCGGCCGGCGGATTCTCGGACTTGCGGATCATGTCCAGGATCAAGGCGGACGAACTCTCCTCCAACGCGGCTGGACCGTACTTGATGAAATACGAGACCATGATGGGAATTTTCACAGTACTGGAGGCGGTAAAGGCAACGTCCGGGGTTACCGGGATCAGTTCTCCCCCATCCATTGCAAAGTGGATTTCCTGTCCGATTTGCAGATCGAGCAGGTACACGCCCATTACGCCGTCGAAACCGGCGGCAGTGATGTTTTGTTGCAGGAGGATTTCCAGGTTTTGGAAAGTCGGTCTGGGGGGAGCGCTGCGCTGGAAGGAAAGGATAACTGTACGGTTGAAGGGGGAACGTAACGTCTCTTCGATCAACCGCACCGCGCGCTCGATGTCCAGCGTCCTGCCGGGAGTGCCCGGTGAAAAACTCGTGCTTCCGGGAACGGGCTGGGCAGGCGTGGGCGGTTCATCGTAACGGGCGGCGATCTCATTGCGGAGATAGGCGATCAGGCGGTCTTCGGCGATCGTCGCGCTTAACGGAATCTCAACGGGATCGGGATCGCGATTCCACAGATAATCCCAGAATCCTCCCCAGAAGGAACCGCCTGTACGCGCCAGGTCTGCCGCGGCGATCATGCTCTCCATGTTCAGTTCGAAGCCGACGATGGACGGTTCCACATGGATGATCGCATCCCCGTATTGGATCTCGATGGATGAGTCGTATACCTGCAGGACACGCTGGGAGGCGGCTTGCGGAGGCATACCGCCAACCTGGACGCCGCCGATCGTCATACCGCGCGGATAGTTGTTTCGCGTGCGGCTGTAACCAACCAGCGCAATGACCGTGATAACAATGGCAATGGACAGAAACGCGATGGAAATCCCGCGCAGAATGGGTATCGAACTTCGGCTTCTCACTCTGTCTCCAAAAACGTGATAATGGTCATAAAAAGTATAACACACTCGTTTTTTGCGTTTGTGCTAGAATAAATCCGGTCTCTACACCAATCTCATTTGCAGGACGGGACGATGCTACGCTCATTTCTAATCTACCTATCCAAGGCTGCCTGGGCGCAGAAAATGGTTACAAGCTGGAGTTTTGCCTGGCGCGCGGCATCCAGGTTTGTGGCGGGGGAGACCGTTGCAGATGCAATTCGAGCGATCCGCGAGTTGAACGCCAAAGAGATCAACGCCACACTCGATCATCTGGGGGAACATACGTCCACAGTCGAGGAGGCGAACAAGGCAACGGACGATATCCTGTTAATTCTCAACGAAATAGATAAAGCGGGGGTTAAATCGAATGTTTCCATCAAATTAACCCAGATTGGCATGGGGCTGGACGAGGAGATATGCAGTCAAAACCTGATTCGGATTCTGGAACGCGCGCGCGAACACAATAACTTCATCCGCGTTGACATTGAAGATACCCCCTACACAGATGTGACCATCTCGATCTACAAAGCCATGCTCGAACGCGGATTTACCACGCGGCAGGTGGGCATGGCGGTGCAGTCCTACCTGTATCGAGCGGAAGCCGATACACGCAGTCTGCTTGAGTTGGGAACGCGACACCGCCTGGTCAAGGGCGCGTACAAGGAGCCGCCCGACAAGGCATTCCCAAAGAAAGCCGACGTGGACGCCAATTTCGACCTGCTCGCCAAGATCATCATCGACGCGGCGCTCAAGTTCGAGTCGAACCGGATCAGCCCGGACGGACGCATCCCGCCCATCCCGGCAATAGCCACGCATGACGAAAAACGGATTGCCTTCGCCAAACAATATGCTGAGAAAGTTGGTCTGTCAAAGGATGCAATCGAATTTCAAATGCTGCACGGCATCCGCCGCGACCTGCAGGAGGGACTTGTGAAAGAGGGTTATCCTGTCCGCGTGTATGTTCCCTTCGGCACACACTGGTATCCATATTTCATGCGTCGTCTGGCTGAACGCCCCGCGAACATCTGGTTCTTTGTTTCCAATTTTTTCCGCAGATAAGAAGGAAGAAAACAGCACGTCTGTCTTCGCAACCCGCCTACGACAGGGTCCACGTCGGCTGGACGTCAATGTCCAATCCCGAGGCATGACCTAAAGCAAAACGATAATATCCGGCCGCGGCGATCATGGCGGCGTTGTCGGTGCAGAGGGAAAAGGCGGGGATGTGCACTTTGAATTCCGATTGCGATTGAAATATCTGGCGAAGCGGGCGGTTTGCAGAAACTCCGCCCGCGACCAGAATCTCCCCGGCTTTGAAATCACGCGCCGCCTGCATGGTTTTCCTGAATAACACATCCACAACTGCGGCTTGGAACGAGGCGGCAAGGTCTTCCACGGGGGGTGTCTTATGTTTCTTTTTCAAATCATTGACTTCGTACAAAACCGCCGTCTTGATCCCGCTGAATGAGAAATCGTACGGGTTATCCGTTTTTGCGCGCGGGAATTTGAAACGCGTCGGGTCGCCGCTTTCAGCCGCGCGTTGGATGGCGGGTCCACCCGGGAAGGAGAGCCCGAGGAGGCGTCCCACTTTATCGAATGCCTCGCCAGCCGCGTCGTCCAGAGTCGAGCCGAGGCGTTTGTAGGTCAAATGGTCGGTCATGAGATTCAGTTCGGTGTGTCCGCCGGAGACGAGTAAAGCCATCAACGGGAACTGCGGCTCGGGCGGGACCGATTCGCCCGCGTTGTGAACCCACGCGGAATAGATGTGTCCCTCGAGATGGTTGACGCCGACCAGCGGCAAGCCTGTGCCGAGAGCGAGTCCCTTTGCCATATTCATGCCCACGACCAGCGAACCGGCGAGGCCGGGACCGCGCGTGACCGCGATGGCATCCATCTCGTTCAATGTGAGACTCGATTGCGCCAAAGCCTGCTCGA
>CAYQOF010000028.1:17295-18511 GCA_964419035.1 uncultured Anaerolinea sp.
GGTTTCATTTCTTCCACCTCTTCATTGGCAGGACGAAATCGTACGGGTACTCCGCGAGTTTCTCGAATTGACCATCCGGGCGCACCCAGAAGGAATCCTCGACGCGGAAGCCCATGCCTTTGTCGGGATAATACAATCCCGGCTCGACGGTCACGACCACGCCCGGTTTGAGGATCGCATCCGCTGAAGCAAGGTTCGAGGCGGGTCGCTCATGGATGTTCAACCCGATGCCATGCCCCAGACTGTGGACGTACCCCTGTTTCGGGTTCGGCGTGTTGAGTTGGGTCTCGTGTCCCTTCGACTCGAAATATTCACACGTCATGCGCTGGTAATCCTTGAAGGACGCGTTGAGGTCGAGATTCTCGACGACCTGATTATAAATCTCCATGACCTGATCGTAATGCGCCTGCGCTTCAGGCGCTGCATAGCCGAGACTCCACGTGCGCGTGAAATCATAGTAATATCCGCCGCCTGACTCGGCGGGATAGATGTCGAATACTATCGTTTGTCCAAGTCTTATCAAGTCTGCGGGATTGCCTGCGGAATGCGGAACGCCCGCGTCGCGCCCAATCGCAAAAATGAACCCGGATGGCAGTTCCGCGCCGCGTTCCGTCACCCACAAGCGGATCTTCGATTGAACGTCGCCCACGGTAAGCGGCGTCCCATCCTCCTTCAAGAGAACTTCATCGTCACGCACCTCGCGTGAAGTCAAATAGTCCGCGACTTTGCGGACCACTGCCGTTGTGATCGCCCCCATTTTACGGATGCGAGCCGCTTCGGCTTCGTCCTTTGTCTCCATGGCGCGCACGATCACCGAATCATCCTTGTCCTCGCCGATGAACTCGACCTCCGGCATCAATTTCTGGAAGTGCTGAATATCGGAGAGGACGGAACCGACATCGTAAAAACCGCAAATCCCAACCCGACCGCTGGTAACGCCAAATTCCGTAAATATGGCTTGATATTCCATCGCTTTTTTGAGCGAAACATTGCCGCCCACCTTTTTCAACAAATCCGTGCCGCCGTATTTCGAGAACGGAATGACCATCAATCCGCTCTTCGCGGCTTCATCGCGTTCCATGTCGCCGCAAAACAATACTGGCTCCCCGCCCCGCTTCTTGAGCAGCGCGGCATGATTGACATGCCCGCCGCCCGTGAAATAATACATGTACGGGTTGTGCTCGGCATGACCCACAACCAGAAGCGCATCGAGATT
>CAYQOF010000029.1:0-10572 GCA_964419035.1 uncultured Anaerolinea sp.
CTTCGCGCCCTGTTCCACGTGGGCAAAGCGCTTCCTGAATTTTGTGTTCGTCGCGCGCAACGCGGACTCGGCATCCACCTTCTTCCAACGCGCCAGATTCACGAGCGCGAACAGCAGATCGCCGATCTCGGAGGCAAGTTCGTTTCCATCGTTTGCGCGTTTCACCTCCTCGATCTCCTCCGCGATCTTGTCCAATACGCCTTCGATCTGGGGCCAGTCGAAGCCGACGCGCGCGGCGCGGTCCTGGTATTCCTGCGCTTGTGACAAGGCTGGCAACACGGCAGGGACGCCGTCCAGCAAGCCTTTCCTCTCCTGACCATTATCTTTGCGTTCGTTTTCCTTTAATTTTTCCCAGTTCGCCAGCACGCCATCCACTCCGTCCAGTTTCAGGTCCCCGAACACGTGCGGATGCCGCCTGACGATCTTCGAGTGGATTCCATGGATTACCCGGTTGACGTTGAACTGTCCCTCCTCGTTTGCAATTTGCGCCTGCAAGACGATCTGCAGCAACAGGTCGCCGAACTCCTCGCGCATATCGGGGAAATCGCCGGAGTCGATGGCGGAAGTCGCTTCGTATGCCTCTTCAAGCAGGTGCTTCCTCAAGGATCCGTGCGTCTGTTCCCGGTCCCATGGGCAGCCGTTCGGCGCGCGTAAATGAGCCACGATCTCGGCAAACGACTCGAAGGATGTCCCCTCTTCGAGAGCGGGAATGAACCAACACGATATATCCGAAACGATGTCCCCGTCCAAACCCTCGATTCTTTCCACTTTCCACTTTCCACCTTCCACCACAGATATTTCATGATTTCCCGGATACGTCGTCAACAAAACAGTCTTGATCTGCAACGCCAGTTCGCGTGAATCAACGCCGGTCAACAGGGCAGGCATATCGGGCGGGAACGGCGGGACATGCGCGGAGGAAAGAGTCCGCGCCTCGAGCAGGATCAGCCTCGGGGGCGGAGGGAGGCGGAGGGCGTCGAATACCGAAGAGATCAAGTTGAAATCCATAAGAATCTCCGTTAAAAAGGTAATTGGTAATTCGTCAATCACGAATTACCAATTACGAACCTGGTTTCAACTCCAGAAAATCGAACGACTAACGCTTGGTATAGGTCGGAGCCTTGCGGGCTTTCTTGAGTCCGGGTTTCTTGCGTTCCTTGACGCGGGCATCGCGCGTAAGCAGGCCGTGTTTGCGGAGCGCGGAAGTCCAGCCGTCATTGAGCAGGACGAGGGCGCGGGAGAGACCCAGACGCACCGCCTCGGTCTGACCGGCGACGCCGCCGCCCATGACCTTCACGGTGATGTCGTATTTGTCCGCATCCTGACCAACGGCGGAGAAGGCGCGCAATATATCGTTCAAATCGCCCATGCGCGTGAAATACGCCGCCGCTTCCTTCTCGTTGACCAGGAACCTGCCGGAGCCGCCCATCACGCGCACGCGCGCGGTACTTTCCTTGCGGCGGCCGACTGCTTCGTAATATTGTGCCATGTTTTCTCTTCCTCTTTCTATAATGCCAGCGGCTCGGGATTATTCGTGCCGTGCGGGTGGTTCGGACCCGCATAGATCTTCAAACGTTTGAGCAGGGCGCGTCCCATGCGGTTGTGCGGCAGCATGCCCCACACTGCGGCGCGCAGGACACGGTCGGGATGCTTCTGCAACTGGTCGCGCAGAGAGATGGACTTCAACCCGCCGGGATAGTTCGAATGCTTGTGATACATCTTCGTATCCATCTTGGAACGGGTCTTGGTGCCGGTGGCGGTCACGCGCTCGCAATTGACGACGATCACATAATCGCCCATTTCCACGCCGGGCGTAAAGGTCGGTTTGTGTTTTCCAAGCAGGACGTGCGCAATGCGCGTGGCAACACGGCCAAGGTTCTGACCGTTGGCGTCCACCAAAACCCATTTGCGTTCGATCTCGCCTGCCTTTGGATAGTACGATTTGTACACTTTCTGATTCTCCGTTTCTTTTATACTCTTTCTCGCCCCGCGTTAGAGAACGCGGACTGCGCCTTATTGACCAATTGACTCTTTGTACGAGACTTCGACGAGCGTCAGCCCGTGCGCGGGAGCCAGGCCCGCGGGAAACTCGCTTCGCTTCCGGCCCGACGCCCTTCGATCAAACACAGGGTAAACCTGTTTCGCTAAAGAACGGGCGATTGCCTCGGCTGAAATCTTTCCCTGCGCAACCACCGCCTGGACGAAGACCATGCGGCGCACCATGCGGTACAGGAAGGCATCCGCTTTCACTTCATATTGCCATTCGTCCTCGGCAATCTGCATCCATCTGGATTTCATCACGGTTCGTACGGTCGTGCCTCTGGGCGCCGTCGGGGAACCGAAGGCATTGAAATCGTGCGTACCGATGAATTGCTTCCCGGCTTCTGCAAGGGCGGCTGTGTTTATCCCGGAAGGTATCCGCCATGCAAATCGTTCGCGCAGCGGGTCGCGAATCGGCTGGCAGAACAATCTATACCGATACGTACGCGCCAGCGCATCGAAGCGCGGATGGAATTTATCGTCCACAACTTCAGCAGATCTCACGGACATGTCGGCAGGCAGGTTCGAGTTCAAGGCGCGGATGAGATCGTCATCGGCGTGAGACCAATCCAGGTCAACGGAAGCAACCTGTCCTGCCGCGTGAACGCCGGTGTCCGTCCGCCCGGAGAGCAAGGTCGAGCGTCCATCCCATCCCAGTTTGCGCAGGGCTTTTTCGAGTTCACCCTGAACCGTCCGGGGTCTCGATATGCCCTGCGGGCTGCTCGACCCGGCGGCCTGCCGCTGGCTTCCGAGGAAATCGGTGCCGTCGTAGGCAAGAGTCAGTTTGTAACGTGCCATTTTCCAGTTATCAGTGAACAGTCATCAGTCATCAGTTCGGCTCGCTGTCCACTGATTACCGATCACTGATTAATGATCACCGATGACTTACTATTCTTCCACGAGTTCCAAGATCACCATCTCGGCTGAATCGCCCATGCGGGGACCGAGTTTCAACACGCGCGTGTAACCGCCGTTGCGGTCGGCATAGCGGGGCGCAATTTCATCGAAGAGACGCTTGATCAACTGGTTGTCTCCCAGTTTTGAAACTGCCAGGCGGCGGGCGTGCACCTTTTCGGCGTCACTGCCCTGCGCGCTGTTGCGGGCAAGCGTGATCAATCGCTCGGCTTCGCCTCGGATCGCGGCGGCTTTGGCGCGCGTGGTCTTGATGCGTTCGTGTGTAAAAAATTGTTTTATCAGGTTGCGGCGCAGTGCAAGCCTTGCTCCGGTGGTGCGCCCCAGCCGATACCCAGATATCTGATGTCGCATTTCAAATTACTCCGCTGAACTCGAATCTTCTCTCAGGAAGCCCTTCTCCAGCATCTTTTGGCGAAGTTCATCGAGACTCTTCTCGCCAAAGTTGCGTATGGACATGACCGCGGTCTCGCCCTTTTCGAGCAGGTCCAGCACGTCGCCGACGGTGGTGATGCCCGTGCGCTTGAGGGAATTGAAGACGCGCACCGAAAGGTCGAGCGCCTCGACGGGGGTGTCTGCAAGTTCGCTCGTGAGGCGGCTTCCGCCGATCTCTTTTTCGACGGTGATCGTCAACGTCTCTTCGCTGACGCCGGCGATATAGCGCAGGTGGTCAATGATGATCTTGGCGGCTGTGCTGAGGGCGCGCTCCGGAGAGACCGTGCCGTCGACCCAGATCTCGAGAATGAGTTTGTCGTAGTTCGTGCTCTGACCGACGCGCGCCGAAATCACTTCCCAGTTGACGCGCTTGACCGGGCTGTAGATGGCATCAATCGGCAGTTCACCGATGGGCATGTGTCCGCTTCTTTCGTTCGCGGGCGAATAGCCGCGTCCGCGTTCGACAGTGAATTCAAGATCGAGTTTGGTCTTGGGATTATCCACCGTGAACAGATACAGCTCGGGATTGACAATCTCGACCTCGGCGGGTGTGATGATATCCGCGGCGGTGACCGTCCCCTCGCCGCGCACTTCGAGGTGCATGCGCGTGCTGTCGACACCGTCCAGTTTGAGGCGCAATTGCTTGACCTGCAACGTCACCTGGATGACGTCTTCGCGGACGCCGGGGATTTCGCTGAACTCGTGCAGCACGTCCGCGATACGGATGGATGTGACTGCGGCACCGTCCAACGAGGAAAGCAGGACGCGGCGCAGGGCATTGCCAAGCGTCACGCCATACCCGCGTTCCAGTGGGCTGATGACAAACTTACCGTAGTTTCGAGCCTCAGCCTCGCGCTCGATCTTCGGCATAACCATGTTCGTGATACCCGTCACGGTTCACCTCTCCCTGTAGATACAGTAGAAACTTCGGCTGGCAGGAAATTGCACCCGCCAGCCGGGGAAAATAATCAACTAACGTGAGTAGTACTCAACGATCAATTGTTCGTTCAACGTGCCGTCAATCTCTGCGCGTTCGGGAAGACGCTGGACGATGCCCGAGAGTTGTCTCGTGTCCCGGTTCAACCAACCCGGTGCGGTGCGGGCATCCGCAAGGTCGCCCAATCCCTTGAAGTATTCGAGGGAGTGCGAGCCATCGCGCACTGCGATCGTGTCGCCTTCCTTCAACAACATGGAAGGAACATCCGTGCGGCGTCCGTTCACCATGAAGTGACCGTGCGTCACCATCAGGCGCGCCTGCGCGCGGCTGGAGGCAAAACCCAGGCGGTAAATGACATTATCCAGCCGGGATTCGAGGATCTGCAACAGGTTCAGACCCGTCAGCCCGCGGCGTTGAAGGGCGACTTCGTAATAGCGGCGGAACTGGCGCTCGAGGATCCCGTACACGCGGCGGGCGCGCTGCTTGGCGCGCAACTGGCGCAGGTAGTCGGACTCGCGGCCTGTACGGCTTCCGCCGCCGCGGCTGCCGGCACGTCCGTGCTGGCCGGGTGCGAAACTCCGTCTTTCGAACGCGCATTTCGGGGTGAAACAGCGCTCACCTTTAAGATATAGTTTTTCACCTTCACGCCGGCATAGTTTGCATACCGGACCAATATTCTTCGACATGGATCTCTTTCCTCTATACCAGATTACACGCGGCGCTTCTTCGGCGGACGACAGCCGTTATGCGGGATCGGCGTGATATCAGAAATCGAACGGACCTTCAAGCCCATCGCCTGCACGGCGCGGATGGCATTTTCGCGGCCGGGACCGGGTCCCTTGACGAACAACTCCACTTCCTGAATGCCCAGTTGCTGTGCGGCTTTGATCGCCTGTTCGGCGGCGAGGCGGGCGGCAAACGGCGTGCTTTTGCGTGAGCCTTTGAAACCAGCCGAACCTGCGCTACCCCAGGCAACGGTGTTGCCTTCCGTGTCGGTGACGGTGACAATCGTATTATTGAACGAGGCAAAGATATGCACCTGTCCGGAAGACAGTGCGCGTTTGCCTTTTTTTGCGCCGGCACCCCGGCGCGTGGAACGTACGCTTTGAGCCATATTCCTCCAGCCTCTTACTTCTTGGCGCCGCGTCTGCGACCGCGACCGGCAACAGTCTTCTTGACGCCTTTCCGAGTGCGCGAATTGGTCCGCGTCCGCTGGCCGCGCACGGGCAAATTGCGGCGATGACGCATGCCGCGGTACGACCCGATCTCGATCAGGCGTTTGATGCTCATCTGAACTTCACGGCGCAGGTCGCCCTCCACCGTATAGTTCTTGCCAATATACTCGCGGATCGCAGCGACTTCCGCCTCCGAGAGATCCTTGACCCTTGTATCGGGATTGATCTTCGTATGTGACAAAAGCGCGCGCGCGCGCGTAGGACCTACACCGTATAAATACGTGAGTCCCACTTCCACCCGCTTGTTGCGGGGCAGGTCAACACCTTCAATTCTCGCCATGGTTCACACTATCCCTGTCGCTGTTTATGTTTTGGATTCTCGCAGATGACGAACACTCTGCCCTTGCGCCTGACGATCCTGCATTTGGCGCAGCGTTTCCGTATTGACGGTGATACTTTCATAACAAAAATCTCCTTGCCAATGACTACCTAATTCGCAAGTAGCCAAGACTATAATTATACTCATTCCTTGTCTTCTCGTCCAGAAATCATGAATACCGCATCGGATCAAGGGACAGTCAGGATTAGAGGTTCTCCTTCGGTGACAGCGACCGAATGCTCGAAATGCGCTGTCAATGATCCATCCGCAGATACAACAGTCCACTTGTCGGATAGAACGCGCGTCTCCGCCGTTCCCACAAGCACCATCGGCTCGATGGCAATGGTCATCCCGGCTTTGAGCGGGATGCCCGTGCCAGATTTGCCATAATTGGGCACTTGTGGGCCTTCGTGCATTTCACGCCCAACACCGTGGCCGGTGTATTCGCGTGTCACATGAAAGCCGCGGCTTTCGACATATTTCTGTATCGCCGCAGAGACATCACCGGTGCGATAACCCACGCGCATTTTGTCCATCGCCGCGTGGAGCGCTCCTTCTGTGGCATCAAGCAGATCCTGCGCCGGTGGGGATATTTCCCCGACGCCGGCGGTGAAGGCTGAGTCAGCCACCCAGCCATCCAGCACGGTCCCGCAGTCAATCGAGATGATGTCACCAGCCTTCAGCTTTCGATTCCGGCCCGGTATGCCGTGAACGAGTTCGCGATTGATGCTGGTTGTGATGGAGGCGGGGAATGGCGGGCGGCCATATCCCTTGAAAGGCGATACGCATCCGTGTTTCCTCAGCACCTCCTCAGCAGCCGCGTCGAGGTCGGCGGTGGAAACACCTGGTTTTAAAAGTGCCTTGACAGTTGCCAGCACGCTCGCATTGATGCGCCCTGCTTCACGCATGATCTCCAGTTCAGCAGGGCTTTTAATATGGATCTGGCGCGCCCAACTCATAACGTCACTTGTTCAAAGCAGACATCATGGACTGGGTTACCTGTTCTATGGTCTGCATTCCATCAATCTCGATCAGTTTTTCATGATCGCGATAATACTCGATCAACGGAGAAGTCTGCTCCAGATATACGTGGATGCGGCGTTTTACCGTCTCAGCCTTGTCGTCGTCACGCTGATAAAGTTCCGAACCGTCGAAATCGCATGTGCCAGGTTCTCTCGGAAGGTTGAATTTCTCGTTGAATATGTGTCCGTTCGCGCGGCAGGTCCAGCGACTGCTCAATCGGTCAACCAGGGTCTCTTCGTCTGCGGTAATGTACAACGCCGCATTTACGCGACCCTGGAATTCCTCCAGCATGGTTTCGAGCGCGTCCGCTTGTGCCGGGGTGCGGGGAAAACCGTCCAAAACGGCGCCAGCCTCACAGTCCGCGCGACCGAGGCGTTCCCTGATCATCGAGATCGTCACATCGTCCGGCACAAGTTCTCCTCGGCTCATGTATGTCTGGGCAAGTTTTCCCAGCTCAGTCTGGTTTTTAATGTTCTCCCGAAACAGGTCGCCTGAAGATATGTGCGCCAGTCCCGTTCGCTCGGAAACGATCTTTGCCTGTGTGCCTTTGCCGACACCTGGAGGACCGAGTAGAACGATGAATGCCGCCATGACCGCTCCGATCTTAACTGACGAGAAGTTTTTCCTGATAGCCGTGCAATTTGAGTTCCGCCTCGATATTCATGAACGTATCACGCACAACGCCCACCACGATCAATAAACCCGAGGAGGAGACCAGGAAGATCCCTGCGCTTCCTGATGCAGCCGGTATAGCCACTTGCAGAAGGAACGGCATGATCGCCACAAACCCCAGGAGCATTGCGCCCGGCAGGGTAATGCGGCTCTGAATGCGGCTCAGGTATTTCTGGGTGGCGGCGCCGGCATGAACGCCGGGAATCTGCGCGCCGGAACGCTTTAGATTGGCTCCGTAGTTCTGTTGCTCGAAAAGCACAGTGGTATAGAAGTAGGTAAATGCGACAACCATGAAGAAATACAGCAGCCAGTAGCCCCAGGAGTTGGTGCCGGTGGCATTGAAGAAGGACTGAATGGATGCAGCGGCGTTGCGCACCCATTCCGTCTGCGAGGCGACGAAGAACCCAGCCACGATGGCAGGGAACTGCAGCAACGCGCTTGCAAAGATCAATGGGATCATGCCCGACAGGTTGACCTTCAAGGGCAGTGTGGGCTGCGGCATGCGGACGTTTTTGCCGCGCTGCATCGCGTAGAAGACCGCGCTCTTCTGCGGATACATGATCGGCACGTTGCGCTGTCCCTGCTGGACGTAAACGATCGCGATCACCGTCGCAACGATGACGACGAGCATGGCAGGAATGAGCACCGCGCGGTTCAGTTCATCCGTCCAGAGCGCATACAGGTTTGCTGGGATCTGCGAAACGATGCCCGCGAAGATCACAAGGGACAAGCCCTGTCCGCGGATGCCATATTCCGAGATCAGTTCGCCCAACCAGATGGCAAACATCGTTCCGGCGGTCATCACGAGCAATGTGGTGACGGAAGTCAGCCAGAGATCGGCGGTAAACCCGAATGGGATGATTGGTTGTTGCGCGAGGTAATTGAAGGTATTGATCTGACCGATCGCCGAGAGTGCTGCCATCGGCACAACCAGATAATACGTCCATTTCTCCATCCAGCGGCGTCCCTCGCGCTGGTCTTCCTGCATCCGTTTTTGCAGGGACGGGATGATGGGAACCAGCAATTGCAGGATGATCTGGGCGGTGATGTAGGGATACACTCCCATGGCAAGTACGGAGAAGTTCGAGAGTGTCCCGCCGGAAAGCAGGTTCAGGAAGCCCAGGAAACCTCCTCCGCCCTGCGTCTGGAAGAAAGCCGCCAACGCCGCGCGATCCACGCCGGGCGCCGGCACATTCGCCGCAAGACGAAAGAGCATCAGGAGGCCCAATGTAATGAGCAGTTTTCTCCTGATATCCTCCGATCGCCAGAGAAAACGCCAGGCTGATAGTTTCTTTTCAGTCATATCGGGGTTCCTTCGATTAAACGATCAATTCCACACTGCCGCCAGCCTTTTCGATCTTGGCTTTGGCGCCGGGAGTCACACGATGGGCGCGCACTTTCAACACGATCTCCAGTTCGCCGCGTCCGAGGATGACCACAGGGTTCCGTGGGTCGCGAAGCAGTCGGGCACTCGCGAGGGATTCGGGGGTGACTTCAGCATCGGACTGGAAGGATGCGGTCAATTGATCCAGATTGACTTCATTGTATTCGACGCGATTGAGCGGGGTAAATCCCTGACCGCGCATGAAGGGTAGCCGGCGATAGAACGGCAGGTTGCCGCCCTGGCGATAGATCTTGCCGCCTTCGCCTGAGCGCGAACCCTGTCCCTTCGTACCGCGCCCGGCGGTCTTGCCCTGACCGGCGGAAATACCGCGGCCAACGCGTTTCCTGTTTTTCTTGGAGCCCGGATTGGGCACGAGTTCATGTAATTTCATCGTTCTTTCCTTCGACAGCGCTCAGGACAAACCCTGCTCTTCGACCTGAACCAAATGAATGACTTTTTGGATCATCCCGCGCAATGCCGGATTATCCCTATGTTCCACGGTCTGATGCATGCGGCGAAGACCGAGCGCGCGTACGGTCGCCTTCTGATCTTTCGAATAACTGATCGGACTGCGGACAAGTGTCACGCGGATGGTCTTTCCACCGGTTTCCTTCCTAGGCATGTTGCTTCCTCCGTTCCCAGAACGGCAATAACTCATTTACATTCTTGCCGCGGCGCGCCGCCTCTTCCTGCGGTGACTTCAATTGTCCGAGCGCGTCGAAGGTTGCCTGCACCACGTTGAGTACGTTGGCGCTCCCCTGGGATTTGGTCAGAATATCGCGCACTCCTGCCACTTCGAGAACAGCGCGCACCCCGCCTGCCGCGATCACGCCCGTGCCGGGAGAGGCAGGTTTGAGCATCACACGCGCACCAGCCACCTTGCCCAACACTTCGTGAGGGATCGTCGTGCCGGCAAGGTTCACGAACTTCATATTCTTGCGGGCGCGTTCCGAAGCCTTGCGCATCGCGTCAGGAACGGCATTCGCCTTGCCGACGCCCATGGAAATGGTGCCTTTCTTGTCGCCCACCACCACCGTAACGCGGAATTGAAATCGGCGTCCGCCTTTCACAACTTTCGCAACGCGGGCAATTTCGATGACGCGCTCCTCGAACTGGTCCTGCGCTTCGAAATCCTGCTGTTCGTTTCTTCTATTTTCTGCCATTTGCCTCTCCACTAAAACTGCAAGCCGCCTTCGCGGGCGCCATCTGCCAGAGCCTTGACGCGTCCGATATACCGATAGCCGCCGCGGTCAAAAACAACGGAACTGATGCCTTTGCTCTTTGCGCGTTCGGCGATGGTCTGACCGATCAATTTTGCCTGTTCGGACTTCTTCAAGCCCTTCACCTTGTCGCGCAATTCCTTGTCCACAGTGGATGCGGACACGAGGGTGCGCCCCGCCTGATCGTCAATCACCTGGGCGTAAATGCCAGACAGACTGCGGAAAACGTTCAAACGCGGACGTTGAGTTGTTCCCGCCAGATTTTTGCGTACGCGCGCGTGACGACGCATCCGTGCAACGGCGCGAGATTTATCAGCCATGTTCTACTTGGCTCCTTTCCCAGCCTTGCCAGCCTTGCGGCGGATCTTTTCACCCGCATAACGGATTCCCTTGCC
>CAYQOF010000029.1:10672-18187 GCA_964419035.1 uncultured Anaerolinea sp.
TGCAAGGCGCGTTCTTCGGCGTTGTCCGATTTGCGCGTCACAACAACCTGACCATTTTCAAGGGCAATCCCGATCAACGGCGAGAATACACGCCGCAGTTCTCCCTTCGGTCCTTTCACGTGGACATTCGAGCCCTGCACATTCACCTGCACGCCGCCCGGAACGTCCACCGGTAATCGTCCAATGCGAGACACTTTTTACCTCCTGCCTTTCTACCAGACCTTGCAAAGGATCTCGCCGCCCACGCCCAATTGACGCGCGCGGGCGCCAGTCATCACGCCCTTGGGTGTCGAGAGGATCGCAACACCGATGCCTGAAAGCACCCAGGGAATGTTCTGCTTCTTCGTATAAATGCGGCGACCCGGCTTGCTCACGCGTTCCACGCCGGAGAGGACCGGGCGGCGCGCGCGGCGTTCACCCACGTATTTGATCTTCAGGCGCAAAACCTTCTGCACCGACTGCTCGCCCTCGACCAGTTCGAAACCCTCGAGGTAACCTTCATCCTTCATGATCTTGGCGATCTCCACCTTGATCTTCGAACTTGGCATTGCCACCAGCGTATGACCGGACATCACGGCGTTGCGGATGCGGGTCAGCATATCAGCGATTGGATCATTTATTGCCATGCGATTCACTCCATCCGTCTACCATGATGATTTGACCACGCCGGGGATTTTTCCCTGCAGCGCCAGTTCGCGGAAGCAGATGCGGCACAGACCGAAGCGGCGGATGTACCCGCGCGGGCGCCCGCAACGGACGCATCGGTTCCGCACCTGGATGTCATGTTTTCGGCGTGTTTCACGGTATTGCATACATTTCTTCGCCATAATTACGCTTCCTTCCTGCTGAACGGCATGCCAAGCAACTGCAATAGTACGCGCGCCTGGTTGTCGTTTTTGGCGGTCGTCACAATGGTGACCTCCATGCCGCGCAGTTTGTCAATTTTGTCGTACTCGATTTCCGGGAAGATCAACTGGTCACGCAGACCCAGCGTGTAATTGCCGCGCCCATCGAAGGCATTGGCGGACACGCCGCGGAAATCGCGGACGCGCGGAAGAGCGGTGTTCAACAACCTGTCAAGAAAAGCCCACATGCGATCCCCGCGCAAAGTCACCTTGGTGCCGATCAATCTGCCCTCACGCAGCTTGAAATTGGAAATGCTCTTGCGCGCCTTGGTCATGACCGGCTTCTGACCTGTGATGATGACCAGGTCGGCCACGGCGGACTCGAGCGCCTTTGGGTTGTCCAACGCCTCGCCCATGCCGATGTTGACGACGATCTTCTCGATGCGCGGCACCTGCATGATATTCTTGAAGTCGAAAGCCTTGCGCAGGGCTGGAACGACTTCCTTGTTGTATTGTTCCTGCATTCTATTCATTGCACTTCACTCCGCGGCTAATCAATCAAAGCCTGGCAGTTCTTGCAGACGCGATGGACTCCATCCTCGTCACGCTGCACCGCGACGCGGGTGGTCTCGCCGCATTTCGGACAGACCAGCTTGATGTTCGAAATGTCAATCGAGCCTTCGAACTGGATGCGGCCCGGGTTCATGTTGCGACCCGCCTGCGTCTGTATCTGCTTCTGATGCTTGGTGCGGATGTTCACACCCTGCACCACCACGCGGCGTTCCTCCAGTAATACGTTGATCACCTCGCCGCGTTTTCCCTTGTCCTCCAGGCGTCCGCTGATCACCTCAACGGTATCGCCCTTGCGAATCTTGATTCTCATACCAACAACACTCCTCGACCCTACAGCACTTCCGGCGCCAGTGAGACGATCTTCATGAATCCCTTTTCACGAAGTTCCCTGGCAACAGGTCCAAAAATGCGGGTGCCTTTTGGGTTCACGCCATCGGCATCCAGGATGACGGCGGCATTATCATCGAAGCGGATATAGGAGCCATCTTCACGGCGCCACTCCTTCGAACAGCGCACGATCACTGCGCGCACTTTCTCGCTCTTCTTCACTCCGCCTTGCGGGGCGGCAGATTTCACAGTGGCAACCACCACGTCGCCAATGCCGCCATGTTTGCGGGTGGAACCGCCCAAAACATGGATCACCAGCAACTCGCGCGCGCCGGAATTATCGGCGACCTTCAAACGAGACTCGTGCTGAATCATGTCCTATTCCTCCGCCTTCAGGTCAGCGACACCGGTATCTGCGGTGCGGGTCTCGCGCTTCACAACGTTCTCCACCACCCAGCGCTTATCACGCGAAAGCGGACGGGATTCGACGATCTGCACCTCGTCGCCTACCTGACAGCCGATCTCATCGTGAGCCTTCACGCGCTTGGTCGAGAGAACGACCTTGCGATACAAGGGATGACGGAACTTGCGCGTGATCTCCACCACAACGGTTTTGGTCATTTTGTTGCTGGTGACCACACCAACGATTCGACGACGATTATTCATGCTTCACCTTCCACAGCAACCTCAGCCTTTGCCTGTTCGCGCAGGACGGTCTGCATTCTGGCGATCTCACGCCTCAAAGCGCGCAGGCGGCTGGTATCGGTCAACTGGCCCGTCACCTGCTGGAAGCGCAGTTTCATCAACTCCTCGCGGGCATCCGACAATTTTGTCTCGATTTCACCCGGTTTCAAGTTTCTCAGTTCCCTGGGTTTCGCCGACTTCATGCCTGCCCTCCTGCTTCGTGACGCGCCACGATCTTGGTCTTGATCGCAAACTTATACTGGGCATTTTTGAGCGCCTGGACCGCTGTCGCCGCGTCCAAGCCGCCGACCTCGAACATAATGCGGCCCGGCTTGACGACCGCCACGTAATATTCGACGTTCCCCTTGCCGGAACCCATGCGGGTTTCGGGCGGCTTGTGTGTGAACGGCTTGGCTGGAAAAATGCGGATCCAGACCTTGCCGCGGCGCTTCATCTCGCGGACTATGGTTCTGCGCGCGGCTTCGATCTGGCGCGCGGTCACCCAGCCGGGTTCAAGCGCCTGCAAACCGAATTCGCCGAAACTCACCTCCGCGCCGCGCAAGGCTTTACCCTTCATACGACCGCGCATCTGCTTGCGCCACTTTACACGTTTTGGCATTAACATAATCAGTACCTCTTCAAAGGACGACCGATGCGCGCGGCTACTCGCTCACGTACACGCCCTCGGTCGCCTCCGCTTTCTCTTCGACTTCGGGCGTCGCTTCGCCCTTATAGATCCAGACCTTCACGCCGATCTGACCGTACGTAGTGGCGGCTTCAGCCATGGCAAAATCAACGTTCGCCCGCAGGGTTTGCAGGGGCACGCGCCCCTCGCGCAGCCAGACGTCACGCGACATTTCCGCGCCTCCCAGGCGCCCCCCCACCATGATCTTGATGCCTTCCGCGCCCTGCTTCATCGCCTGCTGGATGGCGCGTTTCATGGCGCGCCGATACGCAATACGGCGTTCGAGTTGATCGGCGACATTCTGCGCCACCAATACGGCGTCTGTATCGGGAGAACTGATTTCCTTGATGTCAAGGTCCACTTTTTTGCCGACAAGAGCCTCGAGACCGCTGCGGATCTTCTTGACGCCCTCACCCTTGCGACCGATCAATATACCGGGTTTGGCGGTGAAGATCGCAATGCGGATCTTTCCGGGATAACGCTCCACTTCCACGCGGGAAATCCCGGCTTTGCGATTCTTTATGGTATCGGGCAGATCTTTTCGAAGTTTTAGCACTTCGGCGTTCTTCGCCGCCCCGCCCTTGGAGTCGCTTCCCATTAACAGACTGCGAATGGCGAAGTCCTGGTGCAACTGATCGCGATATTGTGAACCTTCAGCAAACCAGCGTCCCTGCCAGCCCTGGTTGATTCCGAGGCGCATGCCAATCGGATGAACTTTACGACCCATGATTTCTCCTTCTCTCCCGGTTAAGATCCGCGCTCGCGCAGGACAACGGTGATATGCGAACTGCGGCGCAATATCGGCTTGAAACGACCGCGCGCGCCAAACCGCCTCCACTTGCGGGTGGCTGCCTCGTTCGCAAAGATCTTCGCCACGTACAAATCATCTCGGTTAAGCCCGAAATTCTCCTCTGCGTTTGCGACCGCGGAAGCCAGCAATTTACGGACCGGCAGCGCCGCGGCTTTGTTCACGAAGCGGAGCATTTCCAGCGCCTCGTTCGCGCCCCTGCCGCGCACCAGATCAACCACGAGACGCACCTTTTGAGCGGACATCGGGAGGGAACGCAAATGCGCATGAATATCCTGCATGTTCGTTTTCTCCTTGGCTTAAGCCGATTTCTCGCCAGCCAGGTGGCCGCGGAAGGTCCGCGTCGGGGCGAACTCGCCCAATCGGTGGCCGACCATGTTCTCGGTAATGTAGATCGGGACATGCCGTCGTCCGTCATGAACCGCGATCGTGTGTCCAACCATCTGGGGGAAAATAACGCTCGCGCGACTCCATGTCCGCAATACCTTCTTTTCGCCTTTCTGGTTCATGGTTTCAATTCTCTTCAATAGCTTGGGTTCCACGAAGGGACCCTTCTTAAGTGATCGTGACATATCGTACCTCTATACCTGATTAGCGGCTCTTCTTGCTGCGCCGTCGAACGATCAACGCATCGGTCTTTTTATTGCGGCGCGTCTTATAGCCCAGGGTGGGTTTACCCCACGGGCTCTTTGGACCCGGCAAACCAATGGGCTGGCGTCCCTCACCGCCGCCATGAGGATGATCGCGCGGGGTCATTGCCGAACCGCGCACAGCCGGGCGAATACCCTTGTGCCGCTTTCTTCCAGCCTTGCCCAGTTTGATGTTGCTGTGATCGAGATTTCCGATCTGACCAATGGTGGCGTAACAGGTCTGGCGCACAAGCCTTACCTCGCCGGACGGCATGCGAACCTGCGCAAAATCGCCTTCTTTAGCCAGCAATTGCGCCGACCCACCGGCGGAACGCACCATCTGACCGCCGCGTCCTTCCTTGACCTCGATGTTATGGATATGGGTGCCGACCGGGATGCTGGAAATCGGAAGAGCATTGCCCGAACGGATTTCGGCTCCCGCGCCAGCCATGACTGTATCGCCAACCTTGAGATCCACCGGGGCGACGATGTAACGCTTCTCGCCGTCCGCATAATGCAGGAGCGCGAGGCGGGCGGTGCGGTTCGGGTCGTACTCGATCGCCGCGACTTTGGCGGGAATCTCACGTTTATCGCGCTTGAAATCCACGAGACGGATGAAGCGGCGATGCCCGCCGCCGCGATGGCGCACGGTGACGCGCCCATGTACGTTCCTTCCACCGCTCTTGCGCAGAGGCGCGAGCAGGGAGCGCTCCGGCTTGGATTTGGTGATTTCCTCGAAGGTGTAGCCGGTCATCCCGCGGGTGCCAGGCGTTACCGGTTTATATTTTTTTACAGCCATTATTGCACCCCTTCAAATAGTGGGAGTGTCTGCCCCTCCGCCAGGGTAATGATCGCCTTCTTCAAGGCGGGTTTGCGGACGAGCATTCTGCGGCTGCGAAGCCTGCGTCCACGTTTGGCGGGGACATTGATAATGTTCACGCGCACAACGTTCACATCGTAGATGGTCTCGATCGCATCCTTGACCTGCGTGCGTGTCGCTTCATTAGCCACGACAAATGTATACTGGCTTTTCTTGCCGGATTGGTAACTGGTTTTCTCGGTAACAAGGGGACGGCGAAGCACGTCATAAATCGTATTCATCATCAATCTCCTATCCCAGGCTCGCCACCAGCGCGTCCAATGCCCTGACCGGCAGGATCAATTTGTCATAACCGAACAGATCGCGGATGTTCAAATATCCAGCCAGCAGGACTTTTGCCTCCTCGAGGTTGTCCGCTGAACGCGCTGCCATCTCATAGGACTGATCCTTCTCCGGCATGAGAATGAGCGCTGTGGCATTGCCAACAAGGCTGGAAAGCGCGCCAATCATGAGGCGTGTCTTGGGTTCGTCCAATTTCAATTCATCCACAACCACAACACCGGACTCAGCCGCCTTCGCGGAGAGAGCAGAACGTAATGCCGCCTGGCGCATCTTCCGGGGCATGCGCAGTTCATAACTCCGGGGGTGGGGTGTATGAATTTTCCCACCGCCCACCCATTGCGCGGCGCGCCGGGATCCCTGACGGGCGCGGCCGGTCCCTTTTTGCTTCCACGGTTTTGCACCCCCACCGGCAACCTCGCCGCGCACCTTGGTCTCGTGCGTACCAAGGCGGGCGTTCGCCATCTGGCGGATATACGCCTGGTGCATCAGATCTACATTAATTGGGGCTTCGAAGATCGCGGCGGGGAGTTCCACTTCGCGAATCTTCCTGCCTTCCATGTTCAACACATCTACTTTCATGAGTACCTTGCTCCGTTTCCTCGGCGCCTATTGCTTGCGCGCTTCCTTGATCACGACCAGTCCGCCTTTTCCGCCAGGCACGGCGCCATTGACGCCAAGCAGATTGCGCTCCGCGTCCACCATGACGACTTTCAACGCCTGCGTTGTCACGCGCTCGCTGCCCATGTGGCCGGCGCCGCGCGAGCCCTTGAATACGCGGCCCGGTGTGGTTCCGGAAGAGCGGGAGCCGGGCGCGCGATGGCGGTCGGATTGACCGTGGGTCTTTTTTCCACCGGCAAAGTGGTGGCGCTTGACGCCGCCTGCGAAACCCTTCCCTTTGCTCGTGCCGATCACGTCCACGCGCTCGCCGACGGTGAAGACCTCAACGGTCACTTTATCACCTACATTGGCAGACTCTTTCGAGCGGAACTCGCGCAGGAAACGCATGGGAGACAGTCCGTTTGAGTTGAGATGCCCCAATTCACCGGAAGTCAACCGCTTGGGATGGACTTCACCAAACCCGAGTTGGATCGCCGCATACCCCTCTTTTTCAGGACGGCGCACCTGGGTAACGTAACATGGCCCAGCTTCGATGATCGTCACAGGATGCGCGACGCCTTGCTCATCGAAGATCTGGGTCATGCCGATCTTCTTTCCAATAAGCCCTTTCAACATACTCTATTTTCTCCTTCAAAAGATTTATCGAGACTGTCAGCCGGGGCTTCGGCTGCATCATCTCCGGGCAACGCAGTCAAACAGTCCCGCGGGACGCGCAGTGGTTTTGTCATCCCGCGCAGGAACCGTTCTTGCGTTGTCGAAATTCGAGAGCAGAGATCAACGTTACGGTCTCTACTCTCGTTTGACGACCAACTATATTTTGATTTCGATGTCCACGCCTGCAGGCAGGTTCAGCCGCATCAGCATGTCAATCGTTTTTGAGTCCGGATCGAGCACGTCAATCAAGCGGTTATGCGTGCGGATCTCATAATGCTCGTGTGAGTCCTTGTCTATGAAGGTCGAGCGCCGTATTGTAAACCTTTCAGTGCGTGTTGGCAAGGGTACGGGACCCACAACATGCGCGCCGCTGCGTTCCGCGGTTTCGACGATTCGCTTGGCGGACTGGTCGAGGACTCTATGATCGTACGCCTTGAGGCGGATGCGGATTTTCTGCTTCGTCATTCCTTCACCTATTCAATGATCTTGGTGACGACACCGGCGCCGACGGTGAGGCCGCCTTCGCGAAT
>CAYQOF010000030.1:0-18127 GCA_964419035.1 uncultured Anaerolinea sp.
GACGACGCACGCATCGAGAAGTGGGCAACCCCCACTTTTCTGCTTGTAATGAGGATCCCTACGCAGGGGCGACCTGTCATGGTTGGTCAGTTTGTGCGACGGGCTGGGTGGGTCGCCCCCGCGAATATTGTTGTATCAACAGGCACATACGGAGCAATAAGAGCATGTCAAAGAACGAGTTCGCCCTGGCTTTCAACGAAGTGTTGGAAGAAAAACAACTCTCCAGGGAAGTGATCATCGGAGCGATCGAGTCCGCCATGGTTTCAGCCTATCGGCGGGCTGTCGGCGCGTCCACTGCCCAGCACGTGGAAGCCAAGATTGACCCGGATACAGGCAAAGTGCTGGTCTTCGCCGAGAAAGAAGTGGTCGAGGATGTGATGGAACCGAAGACCGAGGTTCTGCTCGAGGAGGCGCGCAAGGTCAACCCTGAAGCGCAGCCCGGCGACATGGTGATCGTCGAGACTACACCGGCGGATTTCGGCCGTGTTGCCGCGCAGACCGCGCGTCAGGTCATTCAACAACGCATCCGCGAAGCTGAACGTTCCAATCAGATGCAATATTTCGAGCGGCAATTGGGCGAGATCATCAGCGGCATCGTCCAGGCGTCGAATGCAGCCAGCACCACCGTCGGTCTGGATATGAAAGCGGAGGGCATCCTGCCCGCCAACCAGCGCATTTCCGGTGAACGCTTCAAGGTGCACGACCGCATCCGCGCGGTGGTGCTGGAGGTCAAGGATGGACCGCGCGGTCCACAGATCATCCTCTCGCGCGCGCACCGTAACTTCCTGCGGCGATTGCTCGAGAACGAAGTCCCTGAGATTTACCACGGCGTGGTCGAGATCCGCGCCATTGCACGCGAACCCGGCGCACGCGCCAAGGTGGCTGTTTCAGCAACCCAGGCGGGCGTTGACCCGGTTGGCGCCTGTGTGGGCATTAAAGGCGTCCGCATTCAAGCCATCGTCAAGGAATTGCACGACGAGAAGATAGATATCATCCAATGGGATCAGGATCCCGTTGTTTATATTTCGAAAGCCATCAGCCCTGCGCGCGTCAGCGGGGTATACCTCTCCGAAACAGCCGGAAACCGCACTGCAACCGTCGTTGTGGGCGAGGATCAGTTGAGCCTTGCCATCGGCCGCGACGGGCAGAACGCGCGCCTCGCCGCCAAGTTGACCGGCTGGCGCATTGACATCAAATCCATCGTGGAAGCCGCGGCAGACGCCATCCAAAAGATGCAAACCGATCCGGAACTCGCCTCACTCCTGCCGAATATCATCGAATCCATCCCCGCGGTCGAGGAAACGCTTGCAAAGAAGGCGGATGGTCGTCCTGTCACGCCCGAGGAATACACGATGCTTGGTCAGTTCGTGGACCGCGTCGAGCGCCGCACGATCCAGATCAAAGAGGACGCGGCGCGCGTCGAGGAGGAAAAGGTCGCCAGCGCGCGAGCGGGCATCCCCGAATCCGCTTTTTCGATGCCGCTCGATCAGGCAGGCATCAAGGAACACGTTTTCAATATTCTCGTGGAGGCGGGCTACGATACCGTTGGCAGTCTGATGATGGCAATGAAAACGGACGTCAATGCCGTGCTCGGATTGCCGGGCATCGGTCCCAAAGCCATTCAGAATATCGAGGAGGTGCTTGCCGCGCTGACCTTCCCCGAACTGCCTCCCGCGGAACCGGTGGCTGAACCCGTTGCCGAGGCTGGATCCCAGCCCGAAGCGGTCGCCGTGGAAGCGGCTCCGGCAGAGGAAAAGCCCGATCTCGAGAAGCAGCTTCCGGCTAAGAAAGAGGCGAGAAAGGTCGTCGAGAAAGAGGAAGACGACGAGCACGCCAAGGATGGCGTCTCACTGGACGACCTCTTCGCCATGAAACCCGAGATCTTCCAGTCCGCCAGTCCCTCCGAGGAAGACTCCTCGGATAAGAAGAAAGGCAAGAAAGTCAAGAAGAAAAGTGTGGCGCTCGAGTTCGACGAGGAGCGCGGCGAGGTCGTCGCCCGCAAGAAGCACAAACGCGGCGGCGAAGGTTGGAACGAAGAGTAGTACACTATAGTCGTTGTCATGAAACCGTGACTTGAGATAAAGGTGTCGAAGAAAAAACCTGTTCAGCGTATGAAGCATGTGCCCCAGCGAACGTGCGTGGGCTGTCGTGAAGTACTGCCCAAGCGGACGATGATCCGCATTGTGCGAACAGCCGAGGGAGCGCAAATTGACCCGACCGGCAAACTGGCTGGGAGGGGAGCCTACCTGCACGACCGCCGCGAATGCTGGGAACGAGGTTTGAAGGGCGCCCTGGCGCACGCCCTGAAGACCGCGCTGAGCGACGAAGAACGCGCCATGTTGGAAGATTTTTCGAATGCCCTGCCGAAAGAGGCTGTGGGCGCGGGGGCGGGCGAGTAACCATGTGATCTGTTGAACTGCTCACTGGACTCGCCATGGATATGAGCATCGCGTCGGTAACCAGACGCCTGCTCATTCAAGATTGTGATTTGTGGAGGTGGTCCCATGAGTAGTAACGGAAACAGGATTGAGTTGCCGTCCAGCATCGTGATCCGCGATCTGGCGCAGATGATCGGGAAAAGTCCCATTGACCTCATCAAAAAATTGATGTCGAACGGTGTGATGGCGACCATCAATCAGTCGGTGGATTTCGATACCGCCGCGATCGTGGTTGCCGAATATGGCTTCGAAGCGGTCCCGGAAGTGGTGGAGGAAACTGTAGCCGAAATGGGCGAAGTGCCGCTCTGGCGGCAATTGATCGCCGGGGAGGATCAGTCGAAACTGAAGCCGCGTCCGCCGGTCGTGACAATACTCGGTCACGTGGATCATGGAAAGACCAGCCTGCTGGATGCCATCCGTCAGACGGATGTGGCGGCGGGAGAGGCTGGAGGAATAACGCAGCACATTGGCGCTTACCAGGTGGAGATGCAGGGGCGCCTCATCACGTTCCTCGATACGCCCGGTCACGCCGCGTTCACCCAGATGCGGGCGCGCGGCGCGCAGGGTGCGGACATCGTCATCCTCGTTGTCGCGGCGGATGACGGAGTGATGCCCCAGACCAAGGAAGCCATCGCGCACGCCAAGGCGGCGCGCGTGCCGATCGTCGTTGCATTGAACAAAGTGGATAAAGCCAATGCCAACCCGGAGCGCGTAAAACAGCAACTCGCCGAGCAGGAACTTGTGCCGGATGAGTGGGGCGGCAATACGATGATCGTCCCCGTCTCCGCCAAACAGAAGCAGGGCATTGACGATCTGCTCGAGGGCATCCTGCTCGTTGCGGATAATACACAGATCAACGCCAACCCGAACGGAAAAGTGATCGGCACGGTCATCGAAGCCGAAGTGGATAAATCGAAGGGCGTGGTCGCCACGCTTCTCGTCCAGAACGGAACGCTTCAATCCGGCGACATCGTTGTGGCTGGAGCCTCGCACGGCAAACTGCGCGCCCTCTCCGATTACAGAGGCAAGCCCGTCAAGAAGGCGGGTCCTTCCACGCCTGTGGCGGTTTTGGGATTGAGCGATGTCCCCTCTGCGGGAGATATCTTCCAGGTTGCGGATTCGGAAAAGGGAGCGCGCGCAATCGTCGCTGAAAGGATCGAGGCGGCAAAGTCCCGGGCGCAGGCTCGCAAGAAGGTGTCGCTCGAAGACCTGTTCGCAAACGTCCAGGCGGGCGAAGCGAAGGAACTCAACCTGATCGTCAAGGCAGACGTGCAGGGCTCGCTCGACCCGATCATCACCGAGTTGAACAAATTGGGCGCAGGCGAGATCGGCATCAAGATCCTGTATGCCGAAACGGGCAATGTCGGCGATAACGACGTGATGCTGGCGTCCGCGTCCCATGCCATCATCATCGGTTTCAACGTGCAGGCGGATGTCTCCGCGCGGCGGCTTGCCGAAAAGGAAGGCGTGGATATCCGTCTCTACGAGATCATCTACCGCATGACTGAAGACATCGAAAAGGCGCTCAAGGGCATGCTCGAGCCGGAGGTGAAGGAGAAGATCATCGGACGCGCGCAGGTGCTGGCGGTGTTCACCGCCTCGAAATTCGGCAAGGTGGCGGGCTGCCGGGTGACCGACGGTGAATTGCGCCGCAACGCGAAGGTCAGGCTGTATCGCGGCACCGACCTCGTCTACGAAGGCGATATGGGCTCCCTCCGTCACGAGAAGGAGGACGTGAGGGAGATCAGGCAGGGGTACGAGTGCGGCGCCGGCTTCAAGAACTTCAACGATATTCAGGTCGGCGACCAGTTGATCTGTTATATCCTGGAACAATCGTAGGTAAAATCGTGCCCTCCGGCGTAAGGCTTCAACGCATTGCGGACCGCGTCCGCCTGGAACTCTCCGAGATGTTGATCCGCGAGATCAGCGACCCGCGCCTGCAGCAAATTTACGTCACAGACGTAAGGATAGACAGGGAACTGGCGTACGCGGATGTATACGTCTCTGCCATCGAAGGAGTCTCGCGCTCGAAGGACGTTCTCGCGGGGCTCGAGTCTGCCTCCGGTTTCATCAGGCGGACTCTCGCCGCGCGCGTCGAACTGCGCGCCTTCCCGCGCCTGCGCTTCCACTGGGACATGACCCCCGAAAACGCAGACCATATCGAGAAATTACTTGCAGAATTGCGTGAAAAGAAATAAACTTTGCATTCATTGAGACCCGCATCGCGCCAAGAGGAATTTGAATAGGATGAAAGAAGATATAACAGGGGTCATAAAGGAACGCCTGGAGAAAGCGAGGAGCGTCATCGTTGCATCCCACGTCCGCCCGGATGGCGATGCGATAGGCTCCCTGCTTGGTCTGGGACTTGCTTTGCGCGATGCAGGCAAAACCGTGCAGATGGTGCTTGCGGATGGCGTGCCCGCCTCCTTCAGGCACCTCGAAGGGAGCGAGTTGATCGTCAAGGAGCCGAACGGGGATTACGACACTTTCATTTCGGTGGATTGCGCGGATTTCAAACGGTTGGGAAAACCCTTCGAGAATTTCGACCAGCCCGACATCAACATTGACCATCACATCACGAACGAAAAATTCGGAAAAATAAACCTGATCGAAGCGGAGGAGGTCGCCACTGCCGCGATCCTGACGGATCGTCTGCCGGAATGGGGTTATTCGATCACCGCTCCCATCGCCGCCGCGCTGTTGACGGGCATCATCACCGATACGCTCGGTTTCCGCACCTCGAATACAACGCCCGCGGCATTGCGTCAGAGCGCCGCGCTGATGGAAACCGGCGTGGACATGGCGGACCTGTATATGAAATCACTGGTCAGGAAATCCTTTCCTGCGGCGAAGTATTGGGGCGCGGGACTCTCCAGCATGGAACAGAAGGATGGGGTCGTTTGGGCAACCCTGACCCTGGAGGATCGAAAAAGATCCGGTTACGGAGGCAATGACGACGCAGACCTTATCAATATGATCTCCGCGATCAACGGGAACAAAGTAGGTATGATTTTCGTCCAACAACACGACAATCATGTAAAGGTTTCCTGGCGCGCCCTTGCGCCGGGAATTGATGTGTCGCAGGTGGCGAAGCACTTCAACGGCGGAGGTCATGCGGCTGCCGCGGGAGCCGACATCCCTGGCGAGTTGAATGAAGTCAAATCCATGGCGTTAAAAACTACAAAAGACCTGTTGGGTTTTTAACCACAAATTCAGATAAGTGTGTCATAATTAGTTTGACCAATTTTCAGGAGGAATGAATGAACAGTCACGATGTGAAGAATGCCATTTCCGGGGTATTGGTAGTGGACAAACCCGTTGGGATGACATCGCATGATGTGGTGCAGGCGATCCGTAACGGAACAGGCTTGCGCCGCGCAGGGCATACCGGCACGCTCGACCCGCGCGCCTCCGGTGTGCTGGTGATTTTGGTGGGTCCCGCAGTGCGTTTGAGCGAGTACGTTTCCGCTTCCGATAAACGTTATCAAGCCATCATCCGTATGGGCGGCAGGACCGATACCTTCGACGCGGAAGGAAGGATGACACAGACAAACCAGCCCATCAACATCACCGAACCGCAATTCGAGGAGGTCTTGAAGACCTTCGTCGGCGAGATCGAACAGACCCCGCCGCCGTATTCTGCCGTCAAGGTGCAGGGACGCAAAGCCTACGAAATGGCGCGCAAAGGCGAGGAGGTCTCGCTCGAACCGCGCAAGATCACGGTGCATCATCTCGAAGTGCTCGAATGGGCGCCGCCCGAGGTGGTCATTGATGTGCATTGTTCGTCCGGCACTTATGTGCGCTCATTGGCAAACGATCTTGGCGAAAAACTGGGCTGCGGCGCGTATCTCGTCGGTCTGCGGCGCACCAAGAGCGGACGCTTCTCCCTGCGCGATGCCGTACCCCTGCGCAAATTGCAGGAGGCTTTCCAGGCGGGCAACTGGTATCAATACCTCATCCCCGCCGCCGAGGCATTGGGCGATTGGTCCGCCATCGAACTCAGCCCGGACGACGTGGAAGGCGTGCGTCACGGTCACCGCGCAAAAGCCGCGCCGGATGCCGTGGTGGGAAGCCGCGTACGCGGCGTCAGCACGCAGGGCGAACTGGTCGCGCTCATGGAATGCGTTATCGGCGAAGACGGCGCGCCGGCATGGCAGCCGAAGAAGGTGTTCTTCACCAACGAATAACCGCAGACTTCCCTTCAGCCTTGCGGGCAAAAAGGCTGTTGTCATTCCAGCGCCTTGCAAGGCGCTGGAAGTATTTATGGTCATGCAACATTACCGCTCTCTCGATGAAGTTACCCTGCATAATTCCTGGCTGACGGTCGGCGTGTTCGACGGCGTCCATCGCGGTCACCGGGAGATCATAAATAAACTCGTGGCGGGCGCGCACGCACACGGCGCGCCTGCTGTCGTTCTGACCTTCGATCCGCACCCGGCAAAAGTGCTGGGACGTGCGGATATCAGGATGCTGACGCTGCCCGGCGAACGCGCGCGGCTGCTTGGCGACCTCGGCGTGGACGTGGTGATCACCGAACGCTTCACGCGGGAACTTTCGCATGTCACCGCCTACGATTTCATGTCCCGGCTGACGCGTGGGCTCGGCTTGAAACGCCTGCTGATCGGCTACGACTTTGCGCTGGGAAAGGGACGCGAAGGCAACGCCGTGCGTTTAACCGAGATCGGCTCGGAACTTGGATACGCCGTCGAAGTGGCGCCAGCCCTGGGCGACGAAAGCGGCGTGATCTCATCCACCGAGATCCGCAAACTGGTATCCATCGGCAACGTCGAGGAAGCCGCGCAACTGATGGGACATCCCTATTCCCTGCAGGGACTCGTGATGCACGGCGACCAGCGCGGGCGAAGGATCGGCTTCCCGACGGCAAACCTGGCGTACGCGCGCGAGAAGGTCATCCCCGCCGGCGGAATTTACGCCTGTTGGGCTTACGTGCGCAATGAGAAACATCGCGCTGCCGTCAACATCGGAACGAACCCGACCTTTACGCCCGACAGTAAAACCCTGAACGTGGAGGCTTACATCCTGGATTTCGATCAGGAAATCTACGATGAGGCTGTGCAGTTGGAATTCATTGCGCGCCTGCGCGATGAATTGAAGTTCGATTCGGTGGAGGCGCTGGTGGAACAGATCGGGCGGGATGTCGAGCAGACACGCAAAGTTTTGGGAACGGAATGAGCCGTTCCTTTTTTGTTCACACGGTGTTTTACCGATTAATCCAAAGGAGGCAGATATGGCACAGGCTGGAATTCATGCAATGGTTGGAGTTGTTTCGCGCAAGTGGATGCCGAAACGTGAATGGCTCCTGCTTGGCGTGGTGCTGGGCAACATGTTCCCCGATCTGGATAATCTCGTTGTCGCCTACGCGGTGCTTGCCAAACTGCCCGACCCCGAACAGTATCATCGCACGTTCACGCACAGCGTTTTCACCGTTCTCGCAATGCTGATATTGTTTTATGTCGCCGCCGCGTTGACGAGGAACGAAAGGTGGCGGAATTTCGGCATCGGCTTCGGCGCGGGCATCCTGATGCACATGCTCCTCGACCTGGCGATCTGGTTCAACGGTGTCCCGGTATTCTGGCCCCTGGGAAGTGAATTGAATTTCTGGGCGGGGTTCGTCAAGCCCGAATGGTTGAGCATTATTCTCGATACGGGCGAGTTCCTGATGTTCGGTTTGTATTTCCTCCTGCTCGGCTCGCTCGCCCGCCGCCACGGCACAGACGCCGGCAGGCAGGCTTCGACCAAAACGTGGGCATATATCGAATTCGTCCTGTTCGCGCTGTTCACTGCATTGTTCTTCAGCATGGGCGCAAAAGGCATGCCATACACGATCTTCGGCGCGTTATACCTCGTCTCGTTGATCACAGCAATGGTGATGACGAGCAGGATGAGGGCGACAGTCGAATCAATATAGGCTCGAAACCATTGGGCGGTCGTTCGACCGCCCGTTTCATTGTTACGCAGCGCCCGTGAAGGGTATAATCTGCCAGATTTTCCAGAGGAGATTCCCATGCCTGAACGTGAAATCTATTTACTCTCGCCGCGCGCCCTCAGCCCCGAAACCATCGCGGTCGCCTTTGCCAAGACCTCGCGCTCGCCCGAATCCTTTCGCGATATTGCCGCCGAACTCAGCGACGAAAAGTCCGCGCTGTTCCATGAAAAATGGGTGGTGGGATACGGTCACGCCTCGGTTGCGGAACACGCGGTTCTGCACATCGCCTTCGAGAACGTTTCGCGGCTTGCCATCGAGAGCATCGAGTCGAACCGGCTTGCCTCCTACACCGAAAAATCCACGCGCTACCAGAAATGGGAACCGAATGATTTCTGGATTCCGACCGAGCTGGATGATCATCCGCTTCGCGCCGAATATGTGGACACGATCCGCCTCCTTTTCAAAGCCTATGCTGATTCATTGGACCCGGTGCGGAGTCTCATCTTCGAGCGTTTCCCGCGCCGCGAGAACGAAAAGGACGAAGCCTGGGACCGCCGCATCCGTTCGAGGTACGTGGATGTGTGCCGCTTCCTTCTCCCTGCCGCGTCGCTGGCGAACGTGGGCATGACTGCCAACGCGCGCGTCATCGAGAACATGATCCGCAAGATGCTTTCGCACGAACTCGCGGAGGTACGCGAGATTGGCGCAAGAGTGAAGGAAGTATCGAAGGCCGAGACGCCTACACTCGTGAAATATGCGGATGCGGTGCCGTATTTGGTGGAAACAAGCAAAGAGATTGGAGAATTAGAGAACAGAGACTGGGGACTGGAGACTGGAATTCAGAATTCAGAATTCAGAAATGAGAAGTGGTGCAGTTTGACAGATTATGACAAAAACGGGGAGAACAAGGTCCTTGCGGCGGCGTTGTATCGGTTTGGAGAGATGGCTTACGCGGCGGCATTGTCTTATGTCGAATCCCTGAATGAAGACGCGAAAACAAATCTTGCCAAAACCCTGTTGGGGAGATTGGGACGCTACGATGTCCCGCTGCGTGAATTGGAATACTGCACGTATACGTTCGACCTCGTCATGGATCAGGGCGCGTACGCCGAGTTCAAACGTCACCGCATGATGACGCAGACCCCGCAAAGGCTGACGACGCGGCTTGGGTGCGCGACCCCGCTTTTGATTACGGAGGCAGGTTTCGGGTCCCAGTATGAAGCGGCGATGGAGGCGGCGAGTCAAATGTTCGAGAAGTTATATGAGTTTAGTCCCGCCGCCGCGCAGTACGTCGTTCCCAATGGATTCAATCGCCGCGTGCTGGCGGAGTTCAACCTGCGCGAGGCGTACGCCTTCTGCCAGTTGCGCTCCGCGTCGAACGCGCACTTTTCGATACGACGCGTGGCGCAGCGCGTGTATGAAGAAATGACGCGCGTCCATCCGCTTTTGACGAAGTATATGAAATTGCACGAGGAAACCTGGCAGGGGGTTGAAGAGGGATATTTTACAACCCTCTCGCGCTGAGCGGAGTGAGCCGCTAGGCGAACGCAGTCGAAGCGCGAAAATCTAAACCAACTTGCTCACAATCGCCAGCAGAATTCCCCCCGCGATGACCGAACCCAACTGCCCCGCCGTGTTCGCGCCCATGGCATGCATCAGGATGAAGTTGTCGCTGTCTTCGTCGTTCGCCACTTTCGCCGCGATACGTCCCGCCATGGGGAAAGCAGAAATGCCCGCCGCGCCGATGAGCGGATTGACCCTATAGCCGCTCAGCGCCGCCATCAACTTGCCGAAGAGCAGACCCGCCACCGTATCCAGCACGAACGCGATCAAGCCCAAAACGAGTATTTTTATCGTCGCGAGATTCAGAAAACTCTCCGCGTTCATCGTCGCGCCGATGACCAGACCCAGAAACAGCGTAGCGATGTTGATGATCTCGTTCTGAGCGGCTTTGTTCAACCGTTCCACCACGCCCGAAACCTTCAGAAAATTCCCGAGCATGAGCATCGAGATGAGCGGCGTCGCTTCGGGAACGAGCAGACCGACCACCAGCGTCAGCACGATGGGGAAGAATATAAGCGTCCTGTTTGAAATCGGCTTGGGCGTATATTCCATGCGGATCAGGCGCTCCCTTTTTGTCGTCAGCAATTTCATTAGCGGAGGCTGGATGATGGGAATCAGGCTCATGTAGGAATAAGCCGCCACTGCAATGGGAGCCAGCAATTCGGGCGCGAGTTTGGTCGCGACGAAAATGGAGGTTGGTCCATCAATCGCGCCGATCACGCCGATGGAGGCGGCTTGGTTCAACGGAAAGCCCAGCGCGATTGCCAATATCAACGTGCCGAAGATTCCGAACTGCCCTGCCGCGCCGAGCAGCGCCATGCGCGGCTGTGCAAGCAGCGGGCTGAAGTCAATCATCGCGCCCACACCGATGAAGATCAAGAGCGGGAACAATTCTGTTTTGATGCCCGCGTTATACAACACAGCCATCACACCCTTTACGGGCGCGTCAGCGGCGGTCATGCCAGCCAGCGGAATGTTCGCCAGCAAACAGCCAAACCCGATGGGAAGCAACAACACAGGCTCGATCTCCTTGAACACCGCGAGGTAAATCAAGATCAACGCGGTGAGGATCATCACGCCGTTGCCAAATGAGAAATTGAGCAATCCTTTAAGTAGTTCGGGTATTAGCGATTGAAGATCCATAAGACCTGCCTGCTTGGCTATTCGTGAACCCATCCACCTGCCTGCATTCAATCCTGCTCATCGCATATTCAGCCAGCGCGGTAATCGTCAATGACGGGTTGACTCCGGGGTTGGCCGGCATGACGGAGCCATCCACCACGTACAAGCCTGGATAATTGAAAACCTGGAAGTTCAGGTCAATCACGCCTTCGGATGCATCCCGCCCAAACGGGACCCCGCCCATGAGATGCGCGGTGGTGGGGAAGTTGAAGAGACTGTCGGTGAATGCGGCTTGCGGGATGCCGTTCGATTTTTCCGCGAAACGGCGCACGACGTGATTCCCGATCAGGATCTGTTTCGGCGGCGGGTTGCCCGCGTCAGGCTGGAGGATGAGTCCCTTGCGAAAGAGCGTGAACAGGTTGCGTCCGAGGCGGATCTTCGTCAGGTTTTCCTCCACCTGCATCACGAGCAGGATCGTCGTGTAACGCGCCCATTTGGAAAAGAATTTTGCGTACAGAAAATCAAGCGGATGGCGGACCCCCGACCAAAGGGTTTTCAGGAATCGTACAATGGCGGAGTTACCCTCCACTTGCGGGGCGGTCAACATTCGGATGAACGACGAGCCATCCGGGTAACGGACGGGTTCGATGCGTGTGATCTCGTCCGCCTGGAAGATGGAGGCGATGGCGATGCCCTTCGAGTGGTCAATGTGTTTGTCGCGCGTCGTCACGCCCATGATGTTCTCGCTGTTTGTGCGGACGTTATTGCCGAGTTTCTGCGAGATGTTCGGTAATGACTTTGTGACATCGCGGCAGCGGAAGAGCAGGTTCATCGTCCCCAACGCGCCCGCGGCGACGATCACATTGCGCGCGCGGACGGATTGATGTTTTGCAAAGGGATTCGTGGTGGATTTGAATACAACTTCATAGCGCGTGCCGTCGTCGAAAGTCAAAGGTCGAACGTCGGTGACTGTCACTTCGGGGATGATCTGCGCGCCATACTTTTCCGCAAAATACAGATAATTCTTTGAAAGCGTATTTTTCGCGTTGTAGCGGCAGCCAACCATGCAGCCGCCGCAATGATTACATCCCACGCGGTCGGGTCCTTCTCCGCCGAAATATGGATCCGCGACGATTTGCCCCTCCTCCCCCGATTCATTGAAGAACACGCCCACATCCGTTGTGCGGAAGGTATTCGCCCTGCCGAGTTCATCCGCGATCTCCTTCATTTTTTCATCCGCAAACCACAATCTGGGATTTGGAGTCACGCCCAACATGCGCCGTGCGGTCTCGTAATGCGGCTTGAGCAGGGACTTCCAATCCGCGAGATGTCCCCAGGCGGGAGATTGAAAGAGTCGTTCATCAGGTTCCATCAACACGTTGGCATACGTGAGACTGCCTCCGCCGACGCCGTTTCCATGCAGGGCGAGTTGCCCGTTGAGAAACGTCATCTGGAAGATGCCGAAGCATCGCAACGCAGGGAACCAGAGAAACTTGGGAAGATTCCAATTGGTCTTTGGGAAATCTGAATCCTCGAACCGTCTTCCCCTTTCGAGCACGACGACGGAATAGCCTTTTTCTGTCAATCGCATTGCCGAAACGCTTCCCCCAAATCCCGAGCCGATGATGACGAAATCGTAGGTGTGTTGGGTCATTCAAATATTCCATTCAACTTGCTCTGAGCCGGAACCCGGAACCGGATGAAGGAACTGGCAAAGAGCCTTTTTCCATGGCATCGAAACGCCCTGGCAATGAAACCTCAGCGCGCTATTTACAATGAGACTATTTTACCCGAACCGACAGGCGTTCCCAGGATTGTAAATCTTCGTCTGTCAATTAGGATCGTGGCTCTGGTTTGGGTTTGAGATCTTTCGCCATTTGAGCGAGTTTGTCGGCGGTCTCGAACTGCATGGTTTTCCGGCAATGCAACGAGGCTTTTTCTATTTCTATTTGCAACGGAGATTCCAGGAACCCTTGTATCTCAAGCAATCGCTCACGCGCAAACATATTATTGCTTGAACCACTCATCCAAAAGTGCGCAGTTAATCCCAGCAAATCTGCCGCAAGTTCACTTTGTAATGGGGCGTTTCCCTCTCCCAAATTAAGCATTTTTTCCAGGACAGATGCCGCAATCAGTGTTTGTTTTCTTTCAATTGCAAGTGAGCCTATCTCAAAGAATGCTTGGCTGACGTCAGTAGCCATTACAGGAAACCGGTCTGTTGCAAGCCCAAGAACTTGCACATAACCCATGAGAATGTAATCAGCACCCAAAGATAGAGTAAAGTGACTAAGGATCGTTTGTTCCAATACACTCAGCGCGCGAACTGCATGTTGACGGTCTTTCAAACCAATAATCTGTTCGTTGTTGCCATTCAGCGCAATTATGCTTGTCATGATGCCGGCTGCAGATTGAAAATTTCTTAAATCCTCCGGATCAGGTTCGGATGTCAAGACATTCACGAGCTCATTAATCAATGTTTCCAAAGCGTCGCCTCGATACTCAGCATGCGAACATACCTCTATCACAAGTTCGTTGAACGCAGAAAGAATTAATTCCCGATCTTTACCAGGATCTGATTGCTTCGCCAGATCAATCAGGTCCAACAGAGCCAGATCAGGGATGTGACCATGTTTTTTCAAGTAATTAACAGCTTCGCTCTTGAGGGCAGAGACAACATTTTCTCTTCGACCATAATGATACGGGACTCTTATTGCGACAATCGCTGTAACAATAAACAAAAACAGAAACATTCCACTCCAAACCCAATCTGCCCACGCTTCCTTCTCCGTTGTGCTCTCGGACCACGCTTGCAAAGCGATAGATATTGCGACCACAGTAATTGCCGCCAAGACATATAGCGGCGTCTCAATCCAAAAATTTCGGCGCTTTAATACAACTCGCCGTATCTCAGGTTCCATTAGTTGAAAAACGAGCGCCGGGACTCCTATCAAAAAGACAAACAAGGTAATAATACCGTCAAACGGAATGTTGTCCATGGTCACTCCGACGATCGAATCTAATCAAGAATCTTAGTAATTAAGTCAAGCAGAGCAGTGTCTCGAAGGCCTGCTGCTTTCTGCACATACAGGTTGATTCCAAGTTCCTTGAGATGTGGTTCGATTTCCCCCGGGCTTTCCACCGAGAAGACGGCAATTCGCTTAACGTTCACCCAGGCCGGCGGCGTTTGACCACATCCAACGTCAATGCCCAGCAACCAGGAGATAAGTTTCAACCCCAATTGCGCCTTCACTTTATCCGCCCCAGATTTTCGATACAGAGACTGCCAGCAAGTGTTTAATCCTGGCGGTAATCGAATATCTATGATGAGAGCGTCAAACGGCTTAGCCATTAGAAAATTAATCGCCTGAGTGACATCTTCAGCCAATTGAAAATCATACTTACCGGAAAAATAGACCGGCCCCGTCAAATTACGCAACTCCAGTCTTGCGCTATCTTCGACCCACATTACTTTCGGCTTCATTTCCTAGATAACTCCTTCATAATTGCGATTTATTGTCACGCCATCGGAAGCATCAGCGTGACCTTGGTAACAAATGGTTGGTTGTAATAGTCCGGCGAATCAATACTAACTGAGCGTGCGGGCCGACTCTCGATGAATACATCGCCGCCATGGGCTTTGGCGACTCGCTTGGCATCGGTTAAACCAATGCCTGTTCCCAACCGCCCGCGATCTTTAGACCACAAGCCTCGATAGCCAAGCTCAAAAATCAACCCCTCCCGTATTTCGTCGGCGGAAATTGGCACACCCCAATTCTCAAATTCGACAAGAATCCTTCCATCTTGGACCATTGAATTTATCGATACCCAAGCTGGTTTTGGATACTCTCTATGCCAGGAGTATTTGATGGCGTTATGCAACAGATTGGTCAAAGAGCGGACAATTTCCCTCTCGTTAACCCGAACAAATTCATCGCATTTTCCCCGTATTTCGATTTTGACGTGGGAATTTTGAGCATAACTTGATAATCTGCCAACGGTTTGATCAATAAGATAGCTAACTTTCAATTTTTCACGTTTTGCTGTCTCGCGAACATCAGACGTAACGTACTCGCGCAATGTTTGTAAAGTAAATTCCATTTGCAATATTGCGTCACGCGTCTTGAGTGCATCATAAAGTATGGCGACCCTGAGCAAATGCCATGCTTCTCGATGAAGATCGCGTATTGCCTCTCTGGGAAGGTGGCCGGGCTTAATGTCATTGCAAATATCCGAAACATTGCGGGCAATATTATACAAGGCAGATGGGCGAAGTTCTGCATCAGGAATAATCACTTCAAAATTCCGCAAGGAATCGGCATTTTCCTCGAGCATCTTCCATTTGTTTTTTGACAGGGACTTCAACCGTCTCTCATCATCAGCGATTTGCACAAACCTTCCAATAGCCCTGGCGAGCATATCAGATTTTTCCGCCAAAGCTTTGTTCAATTCGTCCGATTGAGGCACAGACAGTCCATCGAAAGGGTTGGGCTCCAAAACACTGATGATGCTTGTCAATGTTTGGTCTGCCATCAACAACGTTGTATTACTGGTATGCAAAATCCGCCCTATATCAAAAGTAAGTTCCTCGACTCGATCCTGCAACTCCTTCTCGCGCCGCCTGGTCTCAAGATCATTGGTAATATCCACCATGCAACCCACGAAACCGATCACATTCCCTGCCTCGTTCTGCATGATGTTACAGTAGTCTTCAACATGCAAATCGCGGTCACGCACTCTCAGGTGTAATATCTCGCGTTCCACATTCTTTCCCTGCTTTGCCAGTTGCATTGCCTGTTGAATTGCCGCCGCCCGGTCACCCCGTTTGGCATAGAAATCTTCAATATTGACCTTCACGGGTCCATCCAAAGGCAGTTCCAACATTCTCCGCAGGGTCTTATTACAAACAATGAACTGCCCATCCAGCGAAGTCATATAGACCCCAATGGGAAGATCTCGGAAATCGAAATCTTCAAACTGAGCCATCAATGGATGCGTCTCTTTCACGCTTCACCCTCAAGATTGGAAGTATTCATGTTATCAGGATCGCACCGTTCCGTATCAGTTCGATGTGATGTCGGATCGTATCCGGCGGTTCGTTTCGTTTGGTCAGGGTGGAAAACACCGTGCAGATTCGAGAGCCGGTCTTTGGAAGATGGTCGCAGAGTTCATTTGCCTGATCCAGGTAGTCTTTCGACTGCTTTTCTTGTCCAATGAACCTGGCAGCCATTCCTGCGATCATGAGCAGAAGTATTTTAGAACGCGCCTCACGTACCTTATGAACATCCGCCAAAGTCAGTATGGTGTCATATACATCCTGGAACAATTCCCTGGCGGTCTGCTCATCGCCCTGCAGATGATATAGCTGTGCAAGAGTTGCGGTTACGTAATAGTATGATGGATCCGCATTGCGCACAGGCAATAACAAAGATTGCGCTTCATCCATCCAATCCCCTGTTCCCCTCAAAATAAGGATGTTGGCCCTTATCAGTGCAACACGGCTCTTATGTCGGACCTCCGAATTGCGAAGCGACTCCTCCAATTCTTCAATGTCCTGCATCCGCGTTTCGATTTCATCAAGGATCTGATCGGCTTTGGAGAATTCGCCGTTCATTACATAGGCTTCAGCAATCACGATTTTTGTAAGGAAATCCCTGCTTTGAAAATCAAGTTTATTCCCCATTTCGAAATACTGGATCGCCTCTTCGTATTTTCCAAAATTCGATCCATTTAAACCAAGATAATAATATGAGTTTGCCATGCGGCGGTTGTAAGCCAGACTCTCTTCACCCGGTTCGGGATTTTGCCGGGTCACAACCTGTTTCAGAAATTCCTCCGCCACTTCAGGCTGATTCGAATAGTGCGCGGCGATCCCGCGGATATATGGAACGTGCGCTGTAAAGGAGTAATCGCCCTCTTCCACGCCCTTGTAATCCGACATAAAACGGTCAAAGCGGCGCGCAAAATCACTGAGCCTGTCGGTGTTTCCTCTAAAATCATGACGCCCAATCTGAGCCAATTGGGACCCTTCATTCTCCAGTTCTTTTCGCAAGTTGCGAATGTTGGACTGAAACTTTTGATAGAAGGTATTCAAACGATCAAACTTATTCGCAACATCTTCCAGTTGTTTTTGCAGATTTTCGGCTTTTTCACGCTCTGCCTGTTCGGCAAGAAGACGGCTTTCGAGGGTTTGCTGGACGACGTTCATAATATCCGACACCCGCTTTGCACCTGTTAATTGCGCATCGTCCATTGCAGATTCGCGTTTTATTTGACGTTCCTCCCGCTCCCGTTCCCTACGGAACTGGATATAGGTTGCAAATCCCTGAATGCCGACAAGAAGGGCGACGATTCCCCCGGTTAACGTAAACAGAAATTGATTGTATTCATTGATCGAGGTCAGTGAATGCACCGTCTCTTCCTGAACAATCTCCAATCGCTCAACCCTGTCCTCCAGATCATTGACAGGTGGCGTGGCAGACCAGGGAGGTACAGGTGTCACTGACCCGGCGAGGTCAGGGGTTGGATTGTTTTGTTGCGCAGAGGTCGTAGTAGCCCCACCCATACCCAGGGCCATCAATATAATCACAAGTGACAATAAAACTGATACCGATATTCGGGTCATACAAGCCCTCCTGTCGAAACTGCGATTTCAAAACAAGAACCAGATTTTTGTTTTGAGTCTGCCGGTGATTATAAATCCAGTATCGCTGAATTACAATGATTCAATTATTACGGGTAGGGCTTTCTCAAAGTAAGGCAGCCAGAGCTTTTTCGGGGTGAGCGGCAAAGAAACGTCTGGCTGAGGGCACATAGGGGAAATCAGTTTTTGCGATAATTGAGAGCACAAGGTTGTTGATGATCGCCATACAGTGGGCGGCGGAGTGTGCTTTGAAGCGAGTCTGATCTTCACGCAAGGTCACATCGCGCGGGTAGTGAAGGCTGTTGTCAATGTGCCAATAGGAACGTAACATCTGGAGCAGTTGGAGGGGCTAAGCCTGTTCAGCAGCCAGACTGGTCACCCGATATGCGCAAATTGACATAGCTTAACAGGGTTGGA
>CAYQOF010000031.1:0-2901 GCA_964419035.1 uncultured Anaerolinea sp.
GCGCGACATTGTCCGCTGGCTCGTGGGTCATCATGTTCGCCATCTTCGGCGGCGCGTATGGACTGGCGTATTTTGTAAGGAAATTATGGAATTAAGGATGCGTAATGTGCGTTCTCTAACGCACGTGGCGGCGTTACACCTGCCCTGGCGGGCGGTGCCAGGGGAGAACGCCGCCTACGCAGCAAGGAGTATCTTATGAACTTCCCTCTCCCCGAATTCATCGTGGTCAGCGCAGGCAACCCGTGGACGTATCTTCTCTTCGGAGTCATCGGATTTGCGTTTGGCTACGCACTCGAAATGTCCGGTTTCGGCGATTCGCGCAAACTTGCCGCGCAGTTTTATTTCAAGGAATTGACCGTGCTAAAAGTCATGTTCACCGCCATTGTGACCGCGATGGTCCTGCTCTTCGGCGCGGTCGCGCTCGGCATCCTCAACTTCGGTCAGGTCTGGGTCAACCCGACCTATCTCTGGTCGGGAATCCTCGGCGGACTCATCATGGGCGTTGGATTCATCATCGGCGGCTTTTGCCCCACCACATCGCTCGCATCCGCTTCGACGGGCAAGATTGACGGCATGTTCTTCATGCTCGGCGGATTCGTCGGCGCCGCGTTGTTTGCGGAAACCGAACCGCTCTTCACAAACTGGTACAACAACGCGGGCTACTACGGACGCCTCACCCTCGACCAGGTTCTCGCAATCCCTGTTGGTGTGGTCGTTTTGCTCGTTGTTTTGATGGCGCTTTTCATGTTCTGGGGCGCGGAACAACTCGAACGCGTCATCGGCAAAAAGGACATGAGCCGCGAGCCCAGAATCCGCATTGCAGGAGCAGGCATCCTGTTCGCCCTCGCGCTCGCCGTTGTGTTCATCGGTTCGCCTTCGCTCGAAAAAAAATACAGCAGGTTGACCTTCACCCGCATGGAAACGATTCAGGTGGAGGGCCAGGAACCCGTAAAAAACAAATATACCTACACCGCCGATGAAATGCTTGCGGACCGATTCGTCTTCGTCACTCCCGCCGAAGCCTTCAAGGCAAGATACAACCAGGCGATGAACCTGATTTATCTCGATGTGCGTTCCGAAGCCGATTTCAACCTGTATCACATCGAGGGCGCGGTGAACGTGCCGCTCGCGCAAATCGAGGAAGTCGTCCCCGTGCTGCTTTCGGAACCGCCCACGAACACGGTCTTCATTCTCATGAGCAACGACGAGATTGCCGCGGTCAACGCATGGAAGATACTCGTCGCTTCGAGCGTCCCCAACGTTTACGTTCTCGAGGGTGGCGTCAACAACTGGATTGCCTTCTTCGGTGCGGACGACGGGACGCTCCATGCGGTTCAACCCGTCCCAAACCCTGCTCCCGACCAACTAGCCTACATCTTCCCTGCCGCGTTGGGCAACCGCTACAAATCGTGCGACCCCAGCCCGATCGAGTACGAAAATCTCGAATTCGAAGCGAAGATAAAACTGGAATTGAAACGCGATAAAAGCGGTGGAGGGTGTGGGTAGGATAACGTAGACAAGTACACAGGTAAACAGGTAGACAGGTGCACAAAAAGAAGTCCTCACGAAAACTCGCGAGGACTTCTTTCCACTTTCCACCTTTCTTTTTATTCCTCCGTAATTGTGATCGTCTCGATTACATCACCTTCATAGTCGGGAGATTGATTCGGGTCGCGGAGCGTGATGCCATTCACCACGTCCATCCCCTCGATGACCTTTCCGAAAATCGTATGCAAACCATCCAGCCACGGCGTCGGCGCATACGTGATGAAGAACTGACTGCCATTCGTGCCCGGCCCTGCGTTCGCCATCGCCAGGATTCCCTCACCGTCGAATTTCAGGTCATCGTTGATCTCATCCTCGAAGCGGTAACCGGGACCGCCCCCGCCCGTGCCAGTCGGGTCGCCGCCTTGCGCCATGAAGCCTTCCAGCACGCGGTGGAATGTCGTACCGTCATAGTAGCCTTCACGCGCAAGGAAGACAAAGTTGTTCACAGTAAGCGGCGCCTTGTCGGCGAACAGTTCCACCGTAAACTCTCCACCATTTGCCATCTTGAATGTGGCGAGGTAATTCTTCTTAGCGTCAATCGTCATCGGCGGATACGCGGCGTATTGTTTGCCCGCTGACTGGGGGACGTCCGCGGCTGTTGGGACATCCAGAGGCGCCTGCGCCAGTGTGGGAATTTCCGTTGGCAACTCGACGACGTTCGAACTGCGCCCGGTGGACGCCAGCCAGACCAAGCCGATCAACACCAAAACCAACACGCCACCGCCAATCCATTGTATGAGCCTTTCCGTCCGTTTTGCCCTCTGAGCCTTGAGCCGTTCCTCGATTTTCTTTTTGTTTGCCATACATTCGCTCCCGGAAAATCTGTTGTTTTTTCGCATTGTAGCACACTCCCGTGCCCATTCCTGCATGGCAAAGAAGATATAATACAGACATGGCAACCACTGGAAGACTCTTTCGCAAACACATTGCCATTCCCCAGGATCACGGATCGTGGGTGTTCATCCTGAGCCCGCTTCTCATCGGCATCTTTGCGGGCGGAAGATTCAATTACGCAACGTTCAACCTGATCGTCGCGGCCATGGCGGCATTCATGCTGCGCCAGCCAGCCATTACGATCATCAAAGTCCTCTCGAACCGTCGTTCAAAAGAAGACCTGCCCGCGGCGCGGTTTTGGTTTGTGATCTACGGCGTCATCGCGCTCGTTGCGCTGCTCGGACTGATCCTCGAAGGGTTTGCCTACATCCTTTATCTCGCCATTCCCGGCATTCCGGTTTTTGCATGGCATTTGTGGCTGGTGAGCAAACGCGAGGAACGCAGGCAGGTCAATATCGAGATCATCGCGACAGGCGTATTGTCTCTCACCGCGCCCGCCGCCTATTGGATCGGCGTCGG
>CAYQOF010000031.1:3001-18058 GCA_964419035.1 uncultured Anaerolinea sp.
TCATCCCATACTTGGTACAATGGCTGGAGACGATGTGGGGAATCGAACATCCCGCAATCGGATGGAAGCCCACCCGAATCGGCATCCGTCAGTTGATCGTGAGTACGCTTTGGACGATTCTATTTATCGTGTCATGGAGAGCCTAAAAGTCTTGGAGACCTTTAGGGTTTCGGAAATGGTCTGGAGGATGAAATGGACGAACTTAAATGGGAACTGCTAACCGAAGTGCAGGGAAGATTGGAGGCGGAACTGCTCGAAAGTTATTTCGAAGCGTACGGCATTGACATCGAACTATTCCAGGAGGCTGTCGGGCATCACATCTATCCCGTGACAGTCAACGGCTTGGGGCGCGTGCAATTGTTTGTGTCGAAGGAACAGGCAAAAACCGCTCGCAAGCTTCTCGAAGAATACAACAATGCGCTGGAGTGAACGATGAACAACATTGTCATCCTCATCACCAACAATGGCATGGGGAATGCCGACGAAAAATTACAGCACCTGCTCATGGGCAAGTATCTCGAACTGCTCACGCACAACGACAGCCTGCCCGCGGCAATCTGCTTTTACACAGACGGGGTAAAACTGGTCTGCGATGGATCGCCGGTCATCGGGCAACTCCGCGCCATCGAAGGCAAAGGCGTGCGGCTGATCGTCTGCTCCACCTGCCTGAACTACTTCGACCTCAACGAAAAGGTTCGGGTTGGCATCGTCGGCGGCATGGGGGACATCCTCGAAGCGCAGATAAAGGCGGGCAAAGTAATCACACTGTAGGGCACGAGACAGTCACTTTGAAAGTGGCTGTTTCGTTAATACCAACACAAAGGAATGATCAACATGAACTTCGATCTCACCGAAGAACAAAGGCTCTGGCAAAAAACAGTTCACGATTTTGTCGCGAAGGAGGTGCAGCCGAAGGCGCACGAAGTGGACATGACCGGCGAGTTCAACTGGGAGGCAACTCGCAAAATGGGTCCGCTGGGGATGCTGGGGCTGAACATCCCGGAGGAGTACGGCGGGGCGGGCGTGGACGCGGTCAGCGCGGCGATCGCGCTCGAGGAACTCGGCTGGGGCTGCGGCTCCACCGCGCTCGCCATCGCTGCGCACAACGGTCTCGGCACAACGCCCATCGTCATGTTCGGAAGCGAGGAACTCAAACGGAGGTGGCTTCCGCTCGTGGCAGGCGGAAAAAACAGACTCGCCGCGCTTGCGCTAACAGAACCGGGAGCAGGCTCAGACTTGCAGGGAGGCGTCACGACGAAAGCCGTCAGGGATGGGAACGAGTGGGTCGTCAACGGTACGAAGATGTGGTGCACGAACGCGTCCATCGCCGAATACATCATCACCCTCGTTCGCACCGACCCCGCGGGCGGCTCCCGTTCATTGAGCATGATCCTCGTCCCCGCCGATACGCCCGGACTCAAGATCGGTCCCGCCGAAAAAAAGATGGGACTGCACGGTTCCCCCACTCATGCAGTGACATACGAAGACGTGCGCATGCCGCTGGACAACCTGATCGGCAAGGAGGGGAAGGGCTTGCATCAAACCCTCGCCACACTCGATGGCGGCAGAATTGGAATCGGCGCGATCTCAGTGGGGCTGGCGCAAGCCGCGTTCGAATGGGCAGTCAATTATGCAAGAGAACGCGTCGCCTTCGGCAAACCCATCGCCGAACAACAAGCCATTCAATGGATGCTGGCGGATGCCGCGACAGAGATCGAAGCTGCGCGCACCATGGTCTACAAAGCCGCCTGGCTCAGGGAACAGGGACGCAACTACAACAAGGAAGCCGCCATGGCAAAGATGTTCGCCACCGAGATGGCGGAACGCGTCTGCCGGGACGCGATCCAGATCCACGGCGGATATGGTTATTCGAGCGAATATCCTGTGGAGAGGATCTATCGCGATGCAAGATTGATGACGATTGGCGAGGGAACGAGCGAGATTCAAAGACTGGTCATCGCGCGGCATGTGCTGTCAAGCGAGTGACAAATGTTGCGCATCGTCCCGAAGGTTGAAAGGATGCAGCCGGGTGGTTCAAGTAAACCTTCGGGACGTTCTGTTTTAACAAGTGAATAAAAGGCACATGCTATTTCGAAACCACCACCCACGCGCTGGAATCTTCCGTAAAAATATCCGCAGAGGGAAACAGGGATACGATATGCGCGGGCGAAAGGAAATGACTCCTCATCAACAGCAATTTCTCCGCCAGCGCGATCAGTTTCACGCCAAAGGAGCGGATGTCGGGTTCTTCGATGACGATCCGCCCGCCGGGTTTGAGGACGCGGAACATCTCGCGTGCGGCGGCAGGCTGGTCAATGACGTGATGCAGCGCATCCACCATCAGGACGCGCTCGAAGGAGTCGCTGGGGAACGGCAGGGATTCGGATAGGGAGCAAACAGGTTCGAGCGTGGAACGAGGCGTTTGTTTCAACATCCCCATGGAAACGTCGGCAATGACAACTTCATCCACATGCGCGCGCAACGCGGAGGAGACGCGCCCTGTTCCGCCGCCGACATCCAGCAAACGCCCCCGGACCGGAAGCGCGGCAAGTTCGATCATCCTCTCCAGTGAAGCGTAACCGACGCGCGCATAAATGGGCGCAATGCAGGAAAAATGATCGAAGGGCACTATTCGCCAACCGTGATCAGGTCTTTGATCCTTTCGAACGTGACGGGACCAATCCCCGGAACATTGACAATATCCTCGATACTCAGGAATGGTCCGTTCTCTTCGCGGTATTGGATGATCCGTTGAGCAATGGAAGGACCGATACCCGGCAGTGATTCGAGTTCGAACTGCGCCGCGGTGTTGATGTCTATAAGTTCGGTGGTTGCCGCGGCGATCTCCTCGCCCGGCGTGGGAATCACGATCGAGGCGCCTTCGATGTAGGGGATATTGAGTTGCTCGCCGTCCTCGAGCGCACGCGCAAGATTGATGAAACTCTTATCGGCTTCCGCAAGGAAGCCTCCGGCGGCGGAGATGGCATCCTGCACGCGTGCGCCGCGCGGCAGCGCGTAGACGCCCGGACGCGGCACCGCGCCGGTAAGGTGAACCACGATCGGTCTTTCAGTCGGGAGCGGGCGCAGAGTCACTGCCTGCCCGCCTGGGTTGCGCGTCACCACCCAGATCAGCGCCGCGACAAACAGACCAAACAACACCCCTGAAGCCATGTAGAGGACGGATTTCAAAGTTTGCATTGGGGTTATTTTACTGCAACTTCATCACAAGCAGGCGTTCATTTCTGCGCGCAAGGGCGGTCACCATGCCCGCCAGTTTGCTGATGCGTTGAAAATAGCGCGGCATCTCATCATAAGCCAGCGCGCGAAAACCGAACTTTTCATGCAACGACCCGAGCGACGATTGACACATCAGATACAACGGACGCGGGCTATTCACCAGCAGATATTCGATGATCGCGCGCGCAACACCTTTTCCCCGGTGTTCGGGATGAACGGCAATCGAAGCCAGTTCAAGGATGTCTTTTCCATGAGGTTTGATCTGACCGCAGCCGACCACTTCATCCCGATCATCCACCGCCACGATGAAACGCTTCCAGTCCAAGCCCATGGGGTTGATCCCGGTCAAATGAATGAGGTCCTTGATGACGCCTGATTCTGATCCACGCGCAGGACGGAGGGTGAAGGTAGTCATATGGTCATATAGTCTGATAGTCTGATAGTCTGATAGTCTGGGAGTCGGATGGCGTGATGGTTGAAGCCCTCCGGGATCAACCGCTAAATCAAGCCTGCCGCGACGATAATGATGAAGGTGGAAATAAACCAATGGATCAGGAACGGATACAGGAACGATTTGGTTCGATACGCGACCCAGCCAAACGCGAACCCGCCGAAGATGGTGGACAGGGTCTCAACTTCGGGCTTGCCGATGTGCGCAATGGCAAACGGGACAGCCTGCAGCCACAATGCGTCATGCCCAAACTTGCGAGCGTATCCGAACAAAATCCAGCCGCGAAACATGAATTCCCAGCCGATCAGGTCGAGGAAAGTCGTCCACGGCAGGCCGTTGGTATAAGGTTTGTAATACTCCTGCATGGATGGGTTGCCGCTTCCCAGAAAATAGATGACCGGAGCCATCAGCAGAATACCGATGGCTGTGATGACCAGTCCCGCCTTCCAGTCGCCGAGGGTAAATCCGAATTCCTTTGGGTTCTCGCGAAAGACAAGGAGAATGAACGCTAAAGGAATGACAAGATAGAGAATGACTCGGTCCCAATAGTAATACGGCGTGAGGCGGTGATAATAATCCACCATCAGCAAGAGGGTGGAGACGATGGTGATGGTGACGATTTTCCAATCGAAACGCAGTTTTTCGCCGAGGAGGAAGTTCATGGTTATCAGTGACCAATCACCAGTGATCAGTAAGGGAAGTAGGTTTGGTTGCCGTTCGGTCCGAGCAGTTGTGAGATTTTATCCCAATCGCGGGTGAGTTCTAGTGTCCAGTTGGTTACAAGGAGGAACAGACAGAGAATTGAGAGAATTACGAGGATTTTGCCGGTTGACGATTCATTCCAACGGGCGGACAGCGCGGCAAATCCATTTACCCAGAAATGCGCAGCGAGGATCGCAAGATACGGCACAAGCGCAAGATGGAATCGGTCTTCGGAGAGGATGAACACGTGCGGGGCAATGTAAGCAATGAACAACAATACCAACAAAATCTGTTCGGGCTTCCACCTCAACAGGGACATTCCCAACGCGGCTGAGGTCGAGACGAATACGAACGGCAGGAGCAAGATCGCGGAAATCGTCAGCAACAATGAAAGCGGAACATATCCGATAATGTCGTTTGAGTAGAAATACATCAGGACGCGTTTCTCGAGCCCGAAGAAAAAACCGAGACGGTTGATCGCAAGCGGAATAAAACGTTCAGGCTGCGTTTCGATGAATTCGATTGCCTTTTGCGTGCCTATTCTGTCGCGCTCGGCGTCATCGAGGATGGTCAACAAATCCAACGAGGGACCGAATACAAACGAACCATCTCCTTTCGGGTGATAGCCGAGGTACAGGTTGTAACCCATCGAGGTTTCGACGCCGGTCGGTTTGTGATGGAGAAGCGAGTTGCGAACGATCCAGGGAGCAACGACGAAGGAAAAAGAGAGAATTGCGAGAATTGCGCGTTTGCCGTGCCAATAGAGCAAGAGGCAGAAGGCGGCGAGGGCGAAGGGGAGGATGACGGAGCGGGTGAGGGTGGTGAGAGAAAGAAAGAGACCGGAAAGCAGAAAGCCGAAAGCAGATGGTTTTTCAGCGGTGGAAAGTAGAAAGTAGAAACTTGCGAGGAGGATGACAAAAAAGGGGTTTTCGGTTCCAAGACCGAGGGGGTAGACGAGGAGGAGGGGATACGCGGCGGCGATCCAGGCAGAGAGGCGCGCGGCATTTTCATTCTTCTTTCCTCTTTCATCGTTTGGGAAAGAAGAAAGAGGAAAGAGACGTTTTGCTATGAGATACGTCAACGGCGCGAGCGGCGCGCCGAGGAAGACCGCCTGCGCCAGCCGCGCGGCGAAAAAGCGCGAAGCATCAATTCCGTTGAGGAAGTAAACAGTGGAGAGAAAGGCGGGATATAACGGCGCGCGGAACGAGGTGGGAATGCCGAGGCGTGGATCATAGTCATCGAGGCTGGGCAGGTCGAAGGTCAGAAAGGAGGCGAAGCGGTCGAGGTCTGCCTGCGCGTACCACCGGAATCCATGTCCTTGCGCGAGACTGCGCGCCAGCATGTCGTACTGGAACATGTCGTCGAGACCGATCCCCAGTCCGCGCGAGAGGAGGACCGGAATCAAACGGAGGATAAGAGCAATGACATAAATTCGAACTGCAAAGGATTTGAACATGGAAGAGAAGCAGCGTCCCGAAGGTTTGAGCGACTCAGCCCGGTTGTTCAGGGAAACCTTCGGGACGTTTTGTGAAAAACACAAAGCGGACCGCACAATTGTACCGTGCAATCCGTTTCGATATTATGCAAGTACATGTACTTTCGTTTTGAGTTTCTCGATGCGTCTTGCGAGATACGGCATGAAATAACCGTCGTATTTCTCCCATAGTTCGTGGCGCATCCAATCGGTGCCCCTGACCCGGCCGCGGCAATTTTCACTGCCACAGTAACAATCGAATTCATCGTAGTTCGAGCCATCGCACATGGCATAATCGAAGGTGATCTCCTCACCGGCATGGATATCGTGCATGGCGACCAGCCCAATCTGACCTGTGAAGCCGACGTTGGGATCACAGGAATGATTGAAGCAATCGGTCGGTTCGAGCGGCAGGGGCGCCTCCAGATACAAGCCTTCCTCGATCTGAAGGATGCGCTGCGTGAAATACTGCATATTGGGGTCGAGTTCATGTTCAGCCACGATGCGTCCGCCCCACAGGCAGATCAACTCACCTTTATGGATCGGCTCGCGGGCAAACACACCGCATCCGCCTTTCTCTTCGAACATGCCCGAATCGCATTTCGGGTTCAGGTAGGAGTGAAATTGACCGGTCATTCTTTCCTTTCGTTTTGGTCCGCAGGATCGCTGCGCTGATGCAGGCATTTCGCCCGGAATGATCTTTGGCAGCGCTCGCCAAAGGTGGAACACAACGAATACAGATAAACAAAAACAGCCAAAGCACAACAGCTCTGAACCACTGTGTTGACTGCAGTTGCGTTACCGCTTTAAACATCAAATCCAAAATCTGATTGCATTTGAAATTGGGAGCAAACAGGATTTTAGATTCAATAACGGCGCGGTACTATAGTAAGCAGTCCCGCCGCCTCACCAAGTCTCAGTTGGAGGGCGGCGGAAGCCAGATTTTATTCGTGGCGTGTCAGATTAAAGAAGGGGCACAAGTATTTTTTCATTCACACTCGTGCGAGTCGTTAGAATATCAACGCTCCTTTTTGAAGATGACCGCAATTGTAACGGCTATTGACGTGCTGTCAATCTTTTCGAGGGAGGAATTTTGGGGGGAAATTTCGGCGGATGAAACCCCGCTTCGTCCCAATCCGATGGCTGATTCCGGTAAAGGTGACGGTCACTTTGGAAGTGACCGTCACCTGGCTTTACTTCGATTCCCCTTCCGTATCCGAACTGGAGGCGGACAACCTCTGCGCGAACACGATCGGAAGGAATGTGATGAGCATGACAAACATCGCGACTACATTTGTCACCGGTCTATCGCGCGGACGCGTCAACTGTGAAAAGATCCAGATCGGCAATGTTGTCTGTTGACCCGCCGTAAAGGTCGTCACGATCACTTCATCGAACGAGAGTGCGAAAGCCAGCATCCCGCCTGCCAGAAGCGCGGTGGCGATGTTCGGGAAAATGACATAACGGAACGTCTGAAAGGAGTTCGCGCCGAGATCCATCGAGGCTTCGATCTGCGATCCCTGCATGCGGCGGAAGCGCGCCAAAACGTTGTTGTAAACTACGACCACACAAAATGTGGCATGACCGATGATGATCGTCCAATACGAAAAGGGTATATCGAGTCCGCCAATCGCCGTCCGAAGAGCAATGCCAGTGACAATGCCCGGCAAGGCGATGGGCAGAACCAGCAGGAATGAGATCGCCTCCCTGCCGAAGAATTTGCTCCGCCAGACAGCCGCAGCGGCAAGCGTCCCCAAGATGAGCGCAACAAACGTGGCGACCGCCGCCACGCGCAGGGATAGCGTCAGCGCGCGCCACAAGTCCACGCGTTGTAGCGCAACGCCGAACCATTTGAATGTAATGCCCGGCAGCGGGAACGAGTACGTCGTTTCATCCGGCGTCAGAGTGTAGAGGAAAATGATCCAGATTGGCACGTGCAGGAACAATAGCGCGCCAAGTGCGGCGATCTTCAATCCCCACGAGGCTTTTGGTCCGGAGTAGGTTTTAGAGCGCATCGAAAGCTCCCAATCTTCGAGCAACAAGCAGGTAAACGATCATGATGAGGACAGGACCCACCGTCATGGCGGCGGCGAGGGGGATGTTGCCCGCAGTCCCTTGATAGGAATAAACAGCCTGCCCGATGAAAAATTTGGAATTCCCCAGCGAGAGCGGGATAATGAAATCACCCAGCGTCAACGAAAAGGTGAAGATCGAGCCCGCCACAACACCCGGAAAAGCCAGCGGCAAAATGACGGTTCGGAATGCCTGCAATGGTTTGGCGCCCAAATCACCAGCGGCTTCGAGGAGTGAGCCTGGCACGCGTTCGAGCGCGGTCTGGATGGGAATGATCATGTAGGGAAGCCAGATATAGGCGAACACGATGAACAACCCAATGGGAGAGAGCGCAAGTGAGGAGCCTCCGATACCTTCGATGCTCAACAGCCAATTCAGCGCGCCGTCGAGCCGAAGTATCTTTATGAAGTAGGATAAGATCCCCTCCTGCGCGAGGATCAACTTCCACGCATACACGCGCACAAGGTAACTCGACCAGAGCGGAATGGTGACCGCGATGATCAGCCAGGTCTTCAAACGCGGCGAGGCGAACTTTGCAATGTAATATGCCAGCGGAAAAGCGATCAACGCGTCCACGATGGTGACCGCCGCCGCCATGGACGCCGTCCGCACGAAGATATCGCGGTTGTATGGCTCGAAGATCTGCGCGTACGTCCTCAATGTGAATTCGCGCACGACCAGCCCGGTAAATTCCTCAAGATAATAAAAACTGTTGATCAACAGGGCGAACAACGAACCCAGATACACGACCACCATGTAAATCATCGGTGGACCAAGCAGGAGAGCCAGAATAAGACGCGGACGCTGGTAAAGATATGTTGATATGTGCGTCAACATCTCAACCTCCCACGCGGCTGATGTGATCCTTGTGCCACGTCAACCGCACCCGTTGACCCTTCGCGGACAACACGTCCATCGAGGTGGTCTTGAGGTTCTGTTCGACGACCACCAGATCGCCGCCGCCTTCGATCTCGACGAGGTAGCGCGTGAACAAACCGAGATACACCACGTCCCGCACCGTGCCGTCCACAGAGACCATGTCTTTATCGGGCGTGTCTTTCAGGCTGCCGATGTGGATCTTTTCCGGGCGGACGGAGAACATCTGCTCGGAGCCGGTCAGCCGCCTCGCCGCATCGCCGCTGACCAGATTGGACGTACCGACGAATCCCGCCACGAACGGGGATGCGGGTCTTTCGTAGATTTCGGCCGGGGCGCCCACCTGAATGATCCTCCCCTCGTTGAAGACCGCGATGCGGTCGCTCATCGTCAACGCCTCCTCCTGATCGTGCGTGACGAAGATGAACGTGATGCCGACGCGCTGTTGAATGGACTTGAGTTCCACCTGCATCTGCTGGCGGAGTTTCAGGTCGAGCGCGCCGAGAGGCTCGTCGAGGAGGAGAACCTTGGGGTGGTTGATCAGGGCGCGGGCGAGTGCGACGCGTTGTCGTTGTCCGCCGGAGAGTTGGGAAGGCTTGCGTCCGGCGAATCCCGAAAGTTTTACCAGTTCGAGCATTTCCTCCATGCGTTTCACGCGCTCGGACTTGGGAACCTTCTTGACCATCAGCCCGTAGGCAATGTTATCCCCCACGTTCATGTGCGGGAACAGGGCATAATCCTGAAAGACTGTATTCACGTCACGTTCATAGGGCGGCAGGTCGGAGACATCCTGCCCGTATAGATAGATGTGTCCGGAAGTCGGGCGGTCGAAGCCCGCGATCATGCGCAGGCTGGTGGTCTTCCCCGACCCGGAAGGACCGAGCATGGAGAAGAACTCTCCGTTGTGAATTTCGAGGTCGGCTTGATCCACCGCCTTCACATCCCCAAAATATCGGCTTACTTTGTCGAAGCGTATGGCTGGTATCGAATGATTGGTCATGGTATGGATAACATCCCGCAGGCTTGTTTATGTTCGCACATGGATCGAATGAATCAATTATCAGTAGTCTTCATGAAAGCGCGTAATCGGCGTTCTCTAACACCTGAATTGCATGCTGCGCGAAGAGCGCAATCTACGCAGGGTTCTCGTGATTTACTGATTATAAATGACATCAGGCGAGACATGTCCCGCCTGATGTCATTAACGAAACAGGGTTGGGTTAACGACCGCCGATCACGGCAACATAAGCCGTCACCCATTCATGGTAGGGAACGCAGCCTTCGCGTCCGCCGGGACCGTCGCCGCAATCCGAGGTGGGTGTGCGCCACCATTGGATCTTGTCGAAGTCGTTCAAACCGTTGTTCACGCAGCCGTCGGGTCCGAGCAGTTCATTGCCTTCACAGGCATCGAGGCGCACGGGGACGTTCTGGAACCAGGCGGCAAGATCGCCCTGCACCTTCGGGTCCAGCGAATGCTCCATCCACATGTAGGCGCAATTGGGATGCTCAGAATCCACGTGCAGCATGGTCGAATCCGCCCAGCCGGTCGCGCCTTCGACGGGAACGACCTTGTCAATCGGGGCGCCGGCGAACTTCAACAGGTTCGCCTGGAAGGGCCACGAACCGGAAGCCGCAACGCCTTCATTGGTGAAATCGTCCATCTGAACGAACGCATCGTGCCAGTAGCGGTTGATCAGGGTGCGCTGTTGGCGTAGAAGTTCGACCGCGGCATTGAATTGATCGCGGTCGAGAGCATAGGGATCGGTGATGCCCAATTCGGGGCGGGCGCTCTTCAAATAGAGCGCAGCGTCGGCAACATAAATCGGACCATCGTATGCCTGAATACGTCCCTTATTGGATTGACCGTCCGGCAGGGTCATTTCTTCGAACACCACATTCCAACTCGTGGGCGGGTTGCCGGCAAAGATTTCCGTGTTGTACATCAAAACATTTTGACCGGAGGAATATGGAACGCCATAATGTTCGGCTGTGCCGTCTCCATCGGTATCCACTGTGTGCCAGGGGGCATTCTGCAAACGCGGATCAATTTTGCTGTAACTGGGGATCAGGTCAATGTTGATCTCCTGGACGCGTCCGCCGGAGATCAGGCGGTTGGAGGCGTCGCCGGAGGCGGTCACCAGGTCGAATCCGCCCTCGTTCATCAGCGCCACCATTTCATCGGAGGTCGCCGCGGTCTTCACGGTCACCATGCACCCGGTTGCCTCCTCGAATTTGGTCACCCAATCGAAATTCGGGTCGGTCTCGCCGCGCTCGATATAGCCTGCCCATGCAACGATGGACAAGGCGCCTTCTCCCTCACCCACCTCCCGCAAAGGACCACCGGCTTCGCCCCCGCCCCCGCCGCCGCAAGCCGAAAGGACAAGACTTGCCAGGATCAACAAACTTCCAACCACGTGCCATTTGGATTTCATATCTCTCTCCTTGGGAAAAATTGGTTGAACAACGCAAAAAAGGCAATTGGGAATCTCCGGGCAGACGCCTCCTTTCACTATAAATAGCAATACACCGACAGCGCGATTTGGATACGATTTGTCCAATCCAATTATATGAAACTGCGGGATAAGGAGTCAATTAACAATTTCCGATAATTACACAACATTGTTTGGACAAAAAGCCCGCCTCACACCACCCGATACCTGCCTCCGTTATGGAATCCTGTCCATCATCCGGACGCCAGCGCCACCATGGCGCGGAAACCGTTGTACACCTGAGTCATTTCCTGCATGGACAATGAAACGCGCGTCCCCTCGCGCTGTGCGAACGGGATGCGCGCCGCCCGGTCCGCCATCTCCGAGGCAATGAACTCAACCTCCACCCGGACCGGAGTATCCAGCACAAAAGGATCGGGCACATCGCCATCCGCCAACCGCCCCACCGCCCGCGCCGCGCACTCAAAGATCAATCCCTGCGTAACCTGCGGCGGCAGACATTCCGCTGAAAATCTTCCCGTGGACTGTTTGACAACAGCGGTTTCCACATCCCCGAGCAATTCAGTCACTTGCGCGCAAGCCGTCTGGTCGCCAGAGACCATGATGACCGGCACGCCAAAATGACCCGCGACCGCCGCGTTCAACCCATATTCACCGGTCAAAATATCGTTCAACCAAACTTTGGCAACAGTTCTCGATGACCACGTATGATCGAGGATGGCGTTCGGCGTCCCGTTGCGCGCGTGATAACCGACGAACATCACGCCGTCCACGTTTTCATCAATGCCCTGCATCATCGAGAACGGAGAAGGCGAACCGGTATTCAGTCTCGCCCGCGGATCGAGTTCCTCGATCAGGATGTTCGAGCCGTTCCAATGCCCATCCGCAACGATGACTTCATCCGCGCCCGCCTCCATCGCGCCGCGAATAGCGGCGTTCACATCCTGCGTCATCAAGCGGCGAAAACGCGCGTACTCAGCGTGCCCCGGCGTGACCTGGTCCCACGCGGTCACGCCGGTGATCCCTTCCATGTCTGCGGCGATGAGGATTTTCATGATTGACCTCGTATATTGTCATTCTTCCATCTCAAACACAACTTTGATAGTCTTCTCTTTCCCAATCGAGGTTGCCACGCGGATCGCCTCCTTGTAATCCTCCAGCGGGAAGCGGTGCGTGATCAGATCTCCGATGTTAAATTTCCCATTGCGAAAGTGATCGAACACCCACTCGTACGTATGTTTGCGCGTTCCATTCCATTCAGTCATGCCGTGCCCATACGTCCCCGCGAGATGAACGTGATGATACCAGATGGGCGTCAGGTCCACTTTTGGCATGGGCGCGAGGTGGGCGCCAACCATCACGACAGCGCCGCCCGCCCGCGCCCAACGCAGGCTGTTATTGGTGGTTTTTCCATCCGCCACGCAGTCGTAAATCACGTCGAAACCGCCGATGACCACGCCTCTGTTCAACGGACTGCTGAAGAATTTGCCGCCGGTTATCCTTGCAATTTCGGTATATCCCGCCTGTTCATTCAGGATGTGCTTCGCGCCGAGGCGTTCCGCCATTTCCTGTTGATGAGGATGCCGGGCGATAACGGTAATCTCGCAATCCGGGCGCAGAGCCTTGAGCGTCATAATGGTCAGCAGCCCGATGTTTCCCGCGCCATAGACCAGCGTTTTATCCCCGGGCTGAGGCGGAAAACGCATCACGCCGTGCACGCAGATCGAAAGCGGCTCGACGAACGCCGCCTGGTCGAGGTTCAATTCGGAAGGACACGGGTACACCGCGCTCTCGTGGGTGACATAACCATCCCCAAATCCGCCGCCGATTCCGCGCGGTCCCGCCTCGGACTTGTTGACACAGAAATGGTAATCCTCTTCCGTGCAGTAACGGCACTTCGGCTCGATCTCCAGCGTCTCGCAGTTGGCGCCGGCAAAGTGCGTATCCATGATGACGCGGTCGCCGGGCTTGAATCGCTTCACGCCGGGACCCACTTCGGTCACAATGCTGACCGTTTCGTGTCCGAGATAGAAGCGGGAATTGCCGGGGAGCGCGGCTGGCGCGACCGAAGGATCGGCGTGGACAAAGAGCAGGGAGAGATCCGAGGCGCAGATCCCGCATCGTTCGTTGCGCAGGCGAATCCAGCGCGGACCGGGAAGAGGCGGATCGGGCAGCACGCCAGCCCGGGCGGAGGAAAGAGGCGTCCACACAAATCCGCGCCAGCGCGGGGCGATCAGTTTGGTCAGCAGGACGCGGGGAATGTGCTTGTCAGCGTAAATGGCGCGCATACATTCCTCGGTTCAGTCCTGTGTATGGAGGCGCATTCTTCCATCATCGCCGGGCTTATAGGTCATTAATCCCTGTGGGACGCGCGGTTCGATCTGCAAATATCCGGCGTCCATGAACTCCCAAATCAATTGAAAAGGCGCCTTGTCCGCCTGCCATTTCTCGGCCATCACAACGCCATGTCCGGGCAGAACGGTGAAAACCACACGGCGCGGGTCGGCGGGATGGCGCAGCGACTCGGCGCGGGCAAACGCCCGACGAATGCCATGCGCCTGCGCCTCGGTGGCGCAGGTGACCGGGTAATAATAGAATGGCGGATCGAGCGGGACAAACTCGACATGCTCTGGATGGTACGCTGCCACACCGCGATGACCGTGCAGTTTCGAACGCGCCACAGGCGCTTCGATTACCGTTTCGCGCCCATCCAGCGGGATTGGGATACGGGGCAGCGGTTCGTCCATGGCGATCATTTCGACCGCCTCCGAGGAAGGCGGATCATTGCGTTTGCCCTCCACGTGACGCACCATCGCGCCTTCGCCGTCCGGCCGCACTCCCACGATGACAGCCAATTCGTCCTCGCTGATGTTGTCTTTATCCACCGGACGGGCGCTGCCCGTGATGGTGGCGATCAGGGCATTAAGGGCCGGCTCCCAGGTGGCGAAGCAACCCTCGCTGTACTGCTCGGCGACCACATCGCCCACCGCCGGCACGTTGACCAGATGGGCGACATGCACGGTATGAGTAAAGAAGTGGCGGCGGCCCAATTGACGCGCCGCCTCCAGCATGGCGCGCGGCGTGGTCAACGTGCGCCAGACCTCGGCTGGAATCGGCTCGCCCGTGACCTGATGCTGTGTGACCTCGCGCGTGCTGAGGGCGGTCACAATCCGCAATACGATATCCCGGTAAAAGGCATCTTCGTCCTCGGCCTCGATGCGCGGATAGGCGCCAACCAGATCGAATAGATAGGCAGACTGCGGTCGTTCCCCGCCCACAAAGAGCAAAATGCGGATGCTTTTTGCTTGCGCCTGAAGCACCCGTTCGAGAGCCAGAATCGCCCCGCCGCGCCTTCCCTGTTCGATCAGCGTCTGGAAGGATGCGGGAGCCAGTCCCGGGAACGCAAAATCGGAGACATCCGGAGGCTCCTTCTTCAGTATGGATTCGAAATCGTCCAACGCGCGCTGGAACTCCTCCGGCTGGGCATGGATCATGGTCAGAATGGCCGGCGTGTGATCCAGCCCGAACCGTCTGCGCACAGTGAACAACATCGCTTCGCGCCAATTGAGCGGCTGAAGGAACGGCGCGCTGGTCAGGATCAGATCCGTCCCCCCATCGGGGGTTTCCTGCACGCGGTGCCCGTTTTCGGTAAATGCCTGTAACAAACGCGCGGATGCACGCTCCAGCAGGGGCGTCATCGCGCCCGGCGCAAATGCCGCGTTGATCTTTCGCAGCCAGTTATGAATCGGTTTGGTCGAGTGGGAAACGAGTACGTCCTCCATAACACACCTCTA
>CAYQOF010000032.1:0-4237 GCA_964419035.1 uncultured Anaerolinea sp.
GCGGATGATCGCCGCAGCCTGGTTGACCTCGAAGAGCGTCATGTTCGGTCCGCCGGTGACGTTGAACAGCACGCCGCGCGCGCCGTCAATCGTGATATCGAGCAGTTTGCTGGAGATGGCATCCTCGGCGGCTTTCTTCGCTCTTTCGTCGCCGGTGCCTGTTCCCACCGCCATGAGCGCCGCCCCGCCCTCGGACATGATCGCCCGCACGTCGGCGAAATCGAGGTTGATCAAACCGGGGATGGTGATCAATTCGGAGATGCCCTGGATGCCCTGGTGCAAAACGTCGTCCGCCAGGCGGAAGGCATCCTGCAATGAGGCGCGCTTGTCTGCAATTTGCAGGAGGCGGTCATTGGGGATGGCGATCAGCGTGTCGGCATGTTCCTTGAGTTTGCCGATGCCCGTATCCGCCGATTGCATGCGGCGCATCCCTTCGAACGTGAACGGACGCGTCACGACGCCGATGGTCAGCGCGCCGCTCTCCTTGGCGATCTGCGCGACGATGGGCGCCGCGCCGGTGCCGGTGCCGCCGCCCATGCCCGCGGTGACGAAGACCATATCCGAGCCTTTCAGCACGTTATACAGTTCGTCCGAGGATTCCTCGGCGGCTTTGCGCCCGATCTCGGGATCGCCTCCGGCGCCCAGCCCGCGTGTGAGTTTCTCGCCGAGCCTCACGCGCGTGGATGCTTTCGTCAGCATCAGGGCTTGCGCGTCGGTGTTCACGACGATGAATTCGACGCCCTGGATCCCTTCGTCAATCATGCGGTTGACGGCGTTCGATCCGCCGCCTCCCACACCGACGACTTTAATGCGGGCGAAGGCTTCGGCTTGCTGTTCTGTGACGTTCTTGTTGGTCGAGTCCATGGGTACCTCCATCAAAACATTGGGTTGAATGATACTTGCTTTCGATTCGGCGAATAAATATTTTAAGGGGAAATAAGCCATACATCTGCCGCAGAGATCGCAGAGACTTTGAGAAATGGTTTTAAGAACCCGATGTTCCCAGTGGACACTGCGGCCATATTCTTATTCCTTATCAACTGCTACGGCAAAATTCTTCCGATCATCTTCTTGACAAAACCAAAATCCATACGCTTCTCTCCTTTCGCGCGGCGGCCGCGCCCGACGCGCAGATCGTTGTCGCGCATCGAAAACACCCATCGCAATAATCCCACGCCTGTGGAATAGGCGGGCGAGTTCAACCGATCCACCAGACCCGTCAGGTTCTCGGGCTGCGCCGAACGGACCGGCATGTTCAACACCTCGGAGGCAGCGCGCTTGATGCCGGGCAATGCCGATGCGCCGCCCGTCAACACCATGCCGGCGGGCAGCAGCCCGTCGTAACCGGAGCGCTTGATCTCCTGCAGCGTGAGCGAAAAGATCTCGCTGACGCGCGCCTCGATGATGTGCGCCAGGTCCTGGCGGTTGATCTGCACGAGGCGATCCTCGCCGAACGGGCGGATCGAAAAATACTCCTCCATGCCCACTTCACTGCGCACGGCGTATCCCTGCTGCTTCTTCACATCCTCGGCTTGCGCGAACGGCAGGCGCAGTCCGTGCGCGATATCCTGCGTGACGTGATTGCCGCCGACCGCCAGCACCATTGTGTGCCACACGTCGCCGTCCACGTAGATCGCCAGGTCGGTTGTGCCGCCGCCGATGTCGCAGACCGCCACACCCATCTGGCGTTCCTGGCCGGTCAACACCACTTCCGCGGAGGCAAGCGGATTCAACACGAACTGCTGGATCTCCACGCCCGCCGCGCCCACACACTGACGCAGGTTATCCACCGACGCGGCGGAGGCGGTGATGATGTGCGCCTCGACCTCGAGACGATAACCGTGCATCCCTTTCGGGTTGCGGATGCCGTCCTGCCCATCCACAGTAAAACCGCGCTGGATGACGTGGATGACCTCGCGGTCATATGGGATGGCGACCGCGCGCGCCTGCTCCAGTGTCTGGTCCACGTCGAACTGCTCGATGACGTTTCCATTCACCGCCGCCGCGCCGCGGCTGTTCACGGACGAAACGTGCGCGCCCGCAATGCTCACCAATGCGGAGGTGATCTCCAGCCCGGAAGTGGATTCCGCCTTCTTCACCGAACGCGTGATCGCCTGCGAAGCCGCGGAAAGATCCACGATGGCGCCCTTGCGGATGCCCTCCGAGGGTTCGATGCCCACGCCCAGGATGCGGATGGAGTTGTCATCCTCCACGCGCCCCACCAGCGTGCAGATCTTTGTGGTGCCAACGTCAATGCCTACGACAATCTCTTCCATAATTTCCTGTTCATTCCTTTACGGTGGTTAAGTGGGCGGCGCTCGTCCGCCGTACACCTGCACCCACCGCAGGTGCGGTGTCGAAACCACACCGCCGATGTACCTGTCTGCCGGCATCCTCTGTTGGTCTCGATACAGCGTCGTAAAATCACCGCCGCTTACTCGACCAACGAGGTAATTTCATCATTGATCCATCCTGTAATACGGCGCGGCCGGGTAGGTCACGTTGATCAACACAGGCTGGATGCCTCTTTGCGTCAGCGAGTTCACCATCGTTTCATACACGCGCATCTTCAACTCGATGTCACTGGCGCTCGTCCCAAAATGGACGCGCCAGCCGCGCGGGTCGTTCCAGCCAAAGCCGAGCCCTTCCTCATACAGGATCGGCGCGCCCGGCGGGACGCGGCTCACAAGTCCCTTCAACGCCTTGACCATCTCGACCGAAATGAACGGCGCGGGACTCAGCGGATCGGAGGATACGCTTCCCTCCACGGGCGGGGCTGACAGCGCATTGACCACGATCAACCCCGACGCCTCTCCGCGCGGACGAAATGCGACGCCGTCCTCCGCGATCCACGTATAACTGCCTGCCTGCTCCCAGCGGATGACCGGTTGCCGCTCGACCACATTAACGGAAACGAGATTGGGCAGGGACACGCTCACTTTGACGGAAACCAGCTCGGGGTAGTTGAGGCGGAGGCGGGTTTCCAGATCCGATGGAATGAGCAGGAAGATCGGCTCTCCCGCGACATTCAATACTGCGTTGACCTCCTCCGGACTCAGGAGTTGGCTGCCAGTCACCTGCGCCTGAGCCACTTGCAGTTCGGGAAGATTGAAGGCGAAATACAGCGCGGTTCCCAAAATCGCAACCAGCAGGAACGAGAGCAATCGCCAGCCAAGGCGCGGGCGCGGGATGTGGATCGAGGGGATAGCCGCGCGCGGCATGGGCAGCGCAATGTTGAAGCGGCGGCGCGCGCTCCTCGCAGTTCTGCGTTTCGATCTCACAACCTCCTGCCTGGCGCGTGCTGCGACCGGCGGCAGTGGACGCGTGGCTTCCCTTGCCGCCTGTTCGATGCGCTTTGCGTTCTCCATGGCACGGCGCAAACGCACTTGTTCCGCGCGGGTGAGTTCCTTTCTGCCGTTCATGCCTGCCTCCGGTAAACATGCGACGTGCGGTCGCGTTCCGCCTTGCGTTCCAATGCCAGTTCGATCAAACGGTCAACCAGTTCCTTGTACGATAGTCCGCTGGCTTCCCAGAGTTTGGGATACATGCTGATCTTGGTAAAGCCGGGGATGCTGTTCAACTCGTTCAAATAGACCCGGTTCGTATCCTTCTCGACGAAGAAATCCACGCGCGCCATGCCGGCGCAATCAATGGCTTTGTAGGCGCGCACGGCATAAGCGCGGATCTGCCCGGATACGCGTTCCGGTAAATCCGCGGGGATGACCAGTCCCGACGTGCCGTCAACATATTTCGACTCGTACGAATAAAACTCACGGCTCGGCAAAATTTCACCGCAGACCGATGCCACAGGCTCGTCATTGCCCAGCACGCTGACCTCGATCTCGCGCACGTTCCGCACACCTTTTTGAATTAGCACACGGCGGTCGAACGACGCGGCTTCCATCAAACCTTCCTGCAGGTCGGAGCGGTTGTGACACTTCGTCACGCCGACGGATGAACCCAGGTTGGCAGGCTTGGCGAACAATGGATAATCGCCGAGCGCTTCGGCTTTTTCGATGACGCCGTTCAAATCCTTTTCGATCTCGGCGCGCAGGACCACCAGTGTATCCACCACCGGGATGTCGTTGGCGATCATCACGTCCTTGAAGACGCCCTTGTCCATGCCGACGGAGGAACCGACCACGCCCGCGCCCACGTACGCCGCGTCTGCCAGTTCGAACAATCCCTGGATCGTGCCGTCCTCGCCGAACGTGCCGTGCAGGACGGGGAAGTAGAC
>CAYQOF010000032.1:4337-17929 GCA_964419035.1 uncultured Anaerolinea sp.
GGGTCGAGCGCGGAGAGCACATTCCGCGCGGACATGAGCGAGACCTCATGCTCGCCGGAGCGACCACCGAATATCACTGCCACGCGAAGTTTTTTTGTCATCGTTTATCCGCTAATCAACGCCAATCTTCACTAATCTTTTGAAAAATTACTTTACCTGCTGACGATTTCAACCGTCTGCGCGCGACTGCCAAATTCTCCAATCTCTAATTCTCTAATCTCCAATTACCAATTACATCCTTCCAACTCGCCGCCTGGTCTTCGCCCATGCTCTCGGGGAGCGCGAGAGACTCACCATTCTCCGATCAACTCGATCTCCAGTTCCAGATCAACGCCCTGCGATTCCTTCACCGTTTTCTGCACCAGTTGAATCAACGCGCGAATATCTTCCGCTTTCGTATTGGCGTGATTGATGAAGAAATTTCCGTGCAACGGGCTGATCTCAGCGTTACCGACGCGAGCGCCTTTCAATCCCGCAGCCTCGATCAACCTCCCGGCGTAATCACCAGGCGGATTCTTGAACATCGAACCCATGCTAGCGCCGGGCGGCTGGGTCGCTTTGCGGTGCGCGCTGAATTGCTCGATTTTAACGGTCACTTCCTCTTTGGTCGAATTTTTTAAACTTAATTCAGCCGAAAGCGCCACCGCTTTTACTTCTCCGCGTTTCAAAGCGCTCGTGCGATACCCATAACCCATCTGCCCGACGGTGAATTTTTCTTTTCCATTCACGGTCAACAATTCAACCGAGATCAGGTTGCCAGCCACGTCGCCGCCGAACGCGCCGGCATTGCCATACACCGCGCCTCCGATCGTGCCGGGGACGGTCGCCGCCCATTCGAGTCCCGCCAGGCCTTTGGACGCGCAGCGCCTGGCAAGATTGCTGAACACGACTCCCGATTCAGCCGTGACCGAGGGCTGGTCGCCGCCATGGAATTTCACCGCCTTCGCCCGATTCAAGATGACTGCGCCGCGCACGCCTTTGCCGCTGACCAGCACATTCGAGCCGCCTCCCAAAATGACGAAGGGCATCTCGTACTTCCACAACAACTTGACGATGCGCGCCAGTTCCGCGGCCGTATCGGCTGTGATGAAAATATCCGCAGGTCCGCCGATGCGCGCGGAGGTATACGGCGCAAGGAGGACGTTCTCCTTAACCTTGTCGCCGAATTTGGCGTACAACACGTCAACAGGTCTTGCAAGCACAGCCATTTGTTCCTTACTTGTCCTTTTCGCTCAACTTCTCGATCAGTCTTTCAATCGTCTTTTCTTCAGTTTTCATTCCTTCTTCAACGGCTTTCTTCCGCAAATTCCGTTCGCGGGATTCCTGGTCAAAGAAAGCCAAAACCATCTTTAACGGAGGCAGGAAGAAGGTCTCGGTGTGAAGCGGATTCTTTTCTTCAGGCATCGCTTCCCGCCGTTTCCCGAATCCCGAATGCGTGATGAGATTCGACCTTCCAATCCGCAAACAGGAGCGGTTTGTTATATTCCGCTTTCATCCTCGCGGTCAACTTCGAGGCGAGTTCCTCATCGACATCCTTCTGCAAATTCAGGTTGCGCGGAGGCGCATCCAGCCTGGCTTCGATGAGCCTTCGTTTCAACGGCAAAAAGGAGAGGGCATCGAGACGATACACGCGATTCCTGTGTTTTTTCCTGGCGTTCATCTTTCCTGTAATCCTTTCAACACATCCGCGCAGACCTGATCCGCGTCGCCCGCCGAAAGGACGATGACGACATCGCCGGGTTGAAGATGACCGAGCAGATACCTCGTCGTTTCTGGCAGGGTCGCGATATACCGCGCCGAAAGATGAGGCATGGCGCTGACGACCTCGGCGGAGGTGAAATCCTGTTTCGCTTCGCGCGCCGCGTAAACTTCCGTGACGATGACTTCATCCGCATCCTTGAAGGCGCGCGCAAAATCGAGGAAGAGCGTCTGCGTGCGCGAGTAGGTATGCGGCTGCCAGACCGCCCAGATGCGCCGACCGGGATAGCGCGCCCGCGCGCCTGCCAGCGTTGCCTTGATCTCGGTGGGATGATGGGCGTAATCATCGAAAACGCTGACGCCCCGCGCTTCGCCGCGCAGTTGAAAGCGCCGTCCCGCGCCGGTGAATTCGCCGAGAGCCTGGGCTGCTTTTCTGCGCGAATAACCCAGCACGCCGACGATCCCCAGAACAGCCAGCGCGTTGCGCACATTATGTTCGCCCGGCACCTGCAGGGATACCTTGACAGGGACGGAAGTCTTGCTCGCGATGTTGGACATGACCGTAAAATCGAAACCGCCGCGCTGGTTCGGTTTTACAGCGCGCGCCTGCACCCACAGCGGAGTGTTGATCGTCATGTCAGCCTGCATCCCGTAGGACACGATATTTTTCCCAGCCTTGCGCACGTGCGGGATCAGCGCCGCCGCGCCCGCATCCTCCGCGCACACGATCAACGTTCCATCCTCGGGGAGCAGGTCAACGAATCTCTCGAACGACCCGTACACCGCTTCGAGCGTCGGGAAGAAATCGGGATGGTCGTGCTCGATGCTCGTCACCACGGCGATCTGCGGCTTAAGTCCCAGGAACATGTTGTCGTACTCGTCGGCTTCGATGACGAACAATTTACTTTTACCCGCGTGCGCGTTGACTCCAAGGTTATTCACCACGCCGCCGACGATGAACGAAGGATCGCGCCCAAGTTGGGACAAAACCCAGGCGGTCATGGCGGTCGTTGTCGTCTTTCCATGCGTGCCGGCAATGGCGATGCCTGTCTTGTCTTCCATCAGACGACCGAGGAAATCCGCGCGTTTGTACACGGGGATTCCCGCACGCTTCGCCGCCTGGACCTCGGGGTTGTCCTCCGTTACCGCGGAGGACTGCACCACCCAGTCCGCATCCTTTAGATTACGCGGGTGATGACCGATGTACACGATCGCGCCCGCCTTGCGGACTTGCTCGGCAAAGGGCGTCAGCGCGCGGTCAGAGCCGCTCACCCTATATCCGCTCTCCAGCAGGAGGCGGGCGATGGCGGAAAGACCGCTTCCCCCGATGCCGACGAAATGAACGTGTGTCACGATTTCTCTGCTCAAGGCGGCGTCCCCGCCGCCGATGACGGCGGCGAGAGCGCAAATCAGATATACACAACCAGCACGAACACGAACGCCAGGATGATGGCAAAGTAGATGCCCGGTTCGCCGAGCAATTGCGGCGGCATATACGCCATCATCCCGTTGACGGAAGTCATAAGGTTTTGATCCGGCCTTGAGATGATGTTTTTGAGCACCTCGTAATTCGTTTCGTGGATGTAATGCAGAATACTGCCCGCAACAAGATACCCGTTGATCGCGCCCAGGAACGCGCCGAAGAGCGTATCCTGCAAACGTTCGCGCGCCGCGCTCGACCGCGACACCAGATGCGGAATGCTGATCACGGTCTGGTAGCCGAAATACACCAGCACCACCAGAATGCCCACCCGCATCCAGAACAGGGAGTGGTCTGCCTTGTCAAGATCTGCGACAAGCGGGATGTACTTGCGGATCACATGGTTGAACGCCAGCGAAAGAATCACACTGAAAGCGACAAGCAGCTCCTTCGCCCAGCCGCGCATCCACCCGATGAAGGCGAACAGGACTACGTACATCCAGAAGAGATAGATTATGCTTATCATGAGTTTATTCTCCTGCCAGTTGGATCAAGGCGCTGGCAATCTTCTCCGCGGCGCGCGGGTGCGAGAGTTCGAACATGGCGGCGCGCATGGCTTTCAATTTGTTCGGGTTTTCCATCAAGACCTTCAGCGTGATCAGCAATTCATCGTCGAGACGATGGTCCTCCAGAATGACCGCCGCGCCGCGTCGTGTCAGATAATCCGCGTTCACCTTCTGATACCGCCAGGCGTGCGGGTACGGCACCAGCACGGCGGGCAAACCAAAAAGCGGAAATTCACCCAGGCACGAGGCGCCGGCGCGCGAGATGACCAGGTCGGCGGCGGCTAATGCCGCGCCCATCTCATGCAGGTATGGGAGCGCATGATAACGGGCGGCGAGTTCCACCGGCAGTTTTTCCCGCGCGTGACGCACAGCCTGCCAGTCCAGTTCACCGGAGAGGTGGATGACCTCGAACTTTTCGAGCAAGCCGCGCAGGTTGTTCAACAAAGCCAGATTGATCGAACGCGCGCCCTTGCTCCCGCCGAAAGCCAGAAGCACGGGGAGTTCACCGGAAATGCCGAGGTGGCGATGGGCTGTTTCACGGTCCCACAGCGCGAGGTCGGCGCGAAGCGGGTATCCAGTCTCGTAGACACGTTTCGTAAAGTACATCTGCGATTCTCCGGTCGTCACTGCGATCACATCCGCAAACCCGGCGAGTGATTTCAAAGCCATGCCGGGCTCGATATCCGGCACGTAGAGCGCGGCCGGGATCGAACCTCCCGCGAGCGCAACAGGCACAGCCACGTAGCCGCCGGTGAAGAACAGGACATCCGGCTTGAACTCCCGAAGGATGCGGCGCGCCGCGAAGATGCCGCGCCCCAGCATGACGAGGTTGCGCGGCATGGCGACCAGACCAACGCCATGCACACCCGCAGCCGGGATGGAGCGGAAGTCAATACCCTGACGTTTCACCAGGGATGCCTCCATGCCTCCCTCGCCGCCCACCCACAGCGTATCCACGTCCATGACCCTAGACGTCAGCGCGCTGTGAACGGCGAGAGCGGGATACACGCCGCCTCCCGTTCCGCCGGCGCAGATCAATAATCGCACCGAACGACCTCCATTCGTTTTCTTCCATCTTTACCACCTCGCTGCTCTGACGCGAGATGTTCAACACAATGCCAATGGCACACAGGGTCGAGACCAGATTCGAACCGCCCGCGCTGATGAACGGCAGCGCGTTGCCCGCGAAAGGCATGAGCCCAACCATGACCGCCATGTTGATCAATGCCTCGATGCCGATCCAGAAGGTGATGCCCGAGGCGAGCAGGGTTCCCAGCATGTCGGGCGCGCGGCGCGCGATCACCAGCCCGCGCCAGACCAGCGCCGCATACAGGGAGATCAACAGGACTGCGCCGAACAAGCCAAGTTCCTCCACGACCACTGCAAAGATGCTGTCAGTGGGAGCGAAAGGCAGACCGGTCAACTTGGTATCCGCCCTGCCCAGCCCCACACCGAAAATGCCGCCCTTGATGATCGCCTCGAACGAACGCTGGACGTGATAGGAGGCGTTCGTGGGATCCTGCCAGCCCGCAACGAAGGAAATGACGCGGCTCTGTCCCGTTTCGCTGAACTGCACAACGACCCATGACATGAAGACTGCCAGGATCAGCAGGAACACGATCTGCTTCATATCCGCGCCTGCCAGGAAGAACAGCACGCCGCCCAGGATCAGTACCGTCCCCACCGCGCTCAGATCGGGCTGGAGATAGATCAAGCCGCCGATGATTCCAAGGATGACGCCCAGAGGGATCAAACCCAGGGTGACATCATGCAGGAATTGCCTCTTCGCATACAACCACACGGCAAGATAGATCACCGCCACCAGTTTGGCAAGTTCCGACGGCTGGTACGATCCTTCATATAAAGTACGCGAAGCGCCCAGGCGAATCTCGTTGATGAACAACACGGTAATCAGCAAGCCGATCGTTGCAAGCATCGCGAACACGACAATTTTGCGCCAGAGATGATAATCGAAAAGCGAAAGGAGGAAAGCCAGCAGAATGCCAAGCCCAAGCCACCTGACCTGACGCGCAAACATATACGTCGGGGAGTCGTAAGTGTTGAAGGAAAAATCGAACGATGCCGAATACAGCATGATCAACCCGAACACGACCAGCGCGACCACCGTCAACACCAGCGGAACGTCAACGCCGCGCGCCAGGTTCCTTGCAGGCGAAAAGGACAAACGACCATTTACGAAAGTTCTCGAACCCATGCTGAAAACCTTTCTCCTCGTTCGGCAAAATCCTTGAATTCATCGAAACTTGTGCCGCCCGGCGAAAGCAACACGACATCGCCCGGCTCGGCAGCCTGCGCGGCCTGGATGACCGCCTCGCGCAGACCGTCCGCGCGCGTGACGGTAAAACGCATCCCGCGCAGACCGAGGCGGTTCATTGTTCCTTCGATCTTTTCCGCCGCCTCGCCAAACAACACCAGGTGATCCACGCGTTCGCCGACAAGCCGCATCAGATCATCCCACGGCAGGTCCTTGTCGCGCCCGCCGAGCAGCAGCACGATCGGCTCATCGAAGGCGCGGATGGCGGCGATGCTCCGTTCGGGCGCGGTGGCGATCGAATCGTTGTACCAGCGTACGCCGCGCAATTCACGGACGAGTTCCAAACGATGCGGCACGCCGTGAAAATCCTCCGCCGCTTCGAGCATGGCATCCAGCGGAAAGCCCGCCGCGTGACCGATGGCAAATGCCGCAAGCACATTCGATACATTGTGATCGCCGCGCAACGGGATCTTCTCGCGCAAGATCAATGGCAGGTACGCGTTCCCATCGCGCAGGTTCAACAGACCGTCGTGCAGATATGCGCCGTCCAAACCTTCCTCGAGTTCGTGCAGGCTGAACGTGAACAATCGTCCCTTCACCTTGTTCCGCAAATTCCACGCGCCCGGGTCGTCGCGTCCCAAAATGGCAACAGCATCCTTCGATTGAAATTCCAGGATGCGCGCTTTCGCGGCGGTGTACGCTTCCATCGTGCCGTGACGGTCGAGGTGATTCGGCGTGATATTCAGGATCGCGGCGATGTCCGGCGAGATCGTCATCTGATCGAGTTGGAAGGAGGAAATTTCGAGGATGGCAATATCCTCAGGTTTCATGGTGTCAACATAATTTATCAACGGATCGCCGATGTTTCCGCCAACGAACACGGAAGGATGAATGCGCGTCTCAGGCAGACTGTTTTGTCGGACGGGCAAATTTTCATCCTTCATCATTCCGCCTTCATCCTTTCCAAATGCCCGTTTCGCCATACTGCCTACAAGCGCAGTGGTTGTTGTCTTTCCCGCCGAGCCGGTGATGCCGATCGTTCTGCACGGAACCACTTCCATGAAGATCTGGGTATCGTTCGAGAGCGGAATTCCTCTTTTGACGGCTTCAGTCACAATCGGGAGCGTGAGCGGGACTCCGCCGGAGAGACAAAGCACGTCGGTCGAATCCAGCAACTCGAGCGGGTGTCCGCCAAGCGTCCATTCGATCTGGAGTTCGGCAAGAGATGCGCGCGCCGCGCGCATCTCTTGCTCACTACGCGCATCGCTCAACGTAATGCGCGCGCCGTGAAGCGCGAGCCAGCGCGCCAGCGCCAAGCCCTGCCGCGCGGCGCCCAGGATCAATACATGTTTGTTCTTCCAGTCTGTCTTCATCGTGTTCAAAGTAACTCGTAACCGGCAACTACACCAACGTCAGCCCGACGCCGATCATCGCGGCGAGCAGACCGATCAGCCAGAAGCGCTGCACAACCTGGGTTTCGCTCCATCCAAGCAGTTCGAAATGCAGATGGATGGGAGCCATCTTGAAAAAACGCTTCCCATTGGTGAGCCTGAAATAAACGACCTGAATCACAACGCTCAACGCCTCGCCCAGAGGAATGACAGCGATGACGAGCAGCAGAAGCCAGTGACCCGTCATCAACGCGACGACCGCCAGCGTGGAACCAAGCGCCATGGATCCCGTATCGCCCATGATCAACTCGGCGGGATGGACGTTGAACCACAGGAAGCCGAACAACGCGCCGACGATGATGAGGCAAAACTGCGCCAGATACGTTTGTCCCTGCATGAGGGCAATGCCGCCAAACGCCGCAAATGCAGTGGCTGAAATCAAACCTGCCAGCCCATCGAGTCCATCCGTGAAGTTGATCGCATTCGATTCGCTTACGATGATGAATGCCGCGATGGGGACATACCACAAGCCGAGTTCGATGTCGCCCTGCACGCCGGGGATGCGCATTTCGGGGACTTCGAGTCCATATTTCAAAACGATCGCCGTGCCGACTGCCAGGATGACCTGAGCCGCAAACTTTGTGCGGGCGCGCATCCCTTCGCCGCGCCGTTTGCCGCGAATGCCCTCCCAGTCGTCCAGCGCGCCGAGGACGGCAAAACCGACAAGGACGATCAAAGGCACCAGAACCGAACGCCCGGTGACGCTGAAGCCGATCAACGTTGCGGCATTGAGCAGGATGGTGAGCAGAAGCACCGGCAGGATGAACATCACCCCGCCCATGGTGGGCGTGCCCATCTTCACGCGATGCCGGTCCGGCTCCTCCACGCGGATGATCTTGCCGACCTTGAAGCGCCGGAGCACGCGCAGGAGGGGCGTGCCCCAGATCACCGTCATCACGAACGAGAACATCGCCAGACCCAGGACGAGAGCGGTATGACTCATGAACGCACCTCCAGACGGCTGGTGATGCGATCCATGCGCAGTCCGTGCGAGCCTTTGAGCAGTACGACATCCTCCCTGCTGAGGTTGGCTTTCAGCCACTGCACAAGAGGCTCGAGTTCATCGAACTCGAAAATCGAGGTCTTTTTCATCCCCGCACGGCGGGCGGCTTCCGCGATGATGCGGGCGCGCTCGCCGAACGTGACAAGCACATCCGCGATCTGCCCGGCGCGCAGACCAACCATCTCATGACCGCTGCGTTCATAGGGTCCAAGTTCGAGCATATCGCCCAACACGGCCACCTTGCGTCCCTCGATCTCATCGAGCAGGGTGAGCGCGGCAAGCACGGATTCCGGAGAGGCATTGTACGTGTCGTCCAGCAACAGGGCGCCGCTCTCACTGCGCACTGCAGCGAGGCGCAACTGGGTGTGTCCCTGTTTCAGGCCCTCGATAATTTCCTGCCAGTTCATCCCCTCTACAAGCCCAACAGCGGTAGCGCGCAGGGCGGTCTGAACGGAATGACGTCCGATCAATGGAACGCGCACGTGCAGGGTCTCGCCCTGGTAATGCATGCGGAAACGGATGCCTTCCAGTCCCAAGCCTTCCACTTGGTCTGCCCAGAGGTGCGATTCGGGGGACATGCCGTAGAAGAAGACACGCGCCCTGGTCTTCTCCTCCATCTTGCGAACCCACGGATCATCGAAGTTCAGGATGGCTACGCCCTCGGGCGCCGGGGGCAATGCCTGGACCAATTCCGATTTTCCGCGGGCGATGTTTTCCTGCGAACCCGCCCGCTCTGCATGGACGGTGCCGATGTTCGACACCACGCCTATCTGCGGTTGGGCGATGTCGCATAGGAATGCGATCTCGCCGATCACAAAGAAACCCATCTCCATCACGGCGTACTGGTGACCCGGACTGAGGCGGGTTATGGTCAGGGGCAGGCCAATCTCGTTGTTCAGGTTGCCCGGGGTCTTGAGCGTGCGGAAACGGGTGCCGAGCACCTCGGCGATCATTTCCTTGGTGGTGGATTTCCCGACGCTGCCGGTGATGCCGATCACGCGCAGGTTCAGTTTGCGGCGCCAGTAGCGTGCGATCTGCTGCAAGGCGGTGACCGTGTTCTCGACGCGCAGGCAGAGCGGGGGCGTGAGGTCATGTCCCAGCAGGGATTCGACGGATGAAACGGAACGCAGGTCGAGGGTCCGAAAAGAGGCGTCCACTTCCCGCTGGATTAAAGCAAAAGACGCCCCCCGCTTGAATGCCTCTCCAATGAAATCGTGCCCATCCGCTTTCTCGCCGGGGATGGCAACGAACACCGAGCCCGGTATGATCTGACGCGAATCGATCACCGCTTCGGTGATGACCGTCCCGGCTGGCGGACGAAAATTCGTCAGGGCTTCGAGCGCGTCGGCAAGGGTAAGCATATTCATCTGGATCCGAATTGATTGCGCACCACATCGGGCGGAATGTTGAGGAGCACGACGGTCTGTTCGGCAACCTCTGCAAAGAGCGGGCCGGCGGTGTCATTCGCCCAGATGGAGGAGGTGGGTTTATGAAGCCAGACGTAGATCATGAACCGGGGATCGTCCACAGGTCCCCAGCCGATGAACGATACATTGGTCTGGGACACGTTGTAGCCGTATTCGGTCGGGATTTGCGCGGTGCCGGTCTTGCCTGCAATTCGGTAGCCGGGCAAAAGCGCCTGGGAGGATTCGCCCTCAAGGGAGATCGCCAGCATCTCGGTCAGCGTGCGGGCGGTCTGTTCGGAGATTGGGGAACCTACATATTGCGCAGGGGCATTGTATCGATGCTCGTCGCGGATCATGGAATGCAGGATGTGAGGCGTAGCCATGCGTCCCTCGTTGGCAATTGCGGAGACCGCCATGAGCATTTGTATCGGTGTGACCGAGACGCCCTGACCGAACGCGTTCGTGCCAAGATCAACGGGATACCAGTCCGAATCACCCGGGACCTTGAGCCTGCCCATTGCTTCGTCGGCAAGGTCTATCCCGGTTGGATGACCCAGCCCGAAGCGCTCCATGTATCCGTAGAACGTCTGCGTGCCCATTTGGGAGGAGATCCACGCCAGGCAGACGTTCAGGGAATATCTCATGCAGCCGAGCATATCCTGCTGCCCCCACGGCTGGCGGTTCCAGTTCTGAATGGTGATGCCTCCCACCTGGATGGAACCGGTATCAATGAAGGCGGTCTGGGGGGTCACCGTGCCGGTATCCAGCGCGGCGGCCATGGTCAACACTTTCAACACCGAGCCGGGTTCATACGCCATGCCGATCGAGCGATTGTATTGGCTTCCATCATCGTACAATTGGAAATAATTGGTGTAATTGTTGAGGTCCATGCGCGGGGTGGCTGCCATGGCAAGGACCTCGCCGTTGCGCGGGTCCATCACAATGACCGTGCCGCTCTCCGCGCCGTAATCCAGCAATGACTGGTCGAGAAGGGACTCCACCTTGGCTTGCAGGTCTCGGTTGATCGTCAGCACGAGCGAGGTGCCCTTTGGCACGCGTGGAATCTCGGTTGCCTTGTTCGGGTCGCGCGGCACCCAGACCAGCACAGGATTGCCCGCCAGCAGGTCGTTGTATTTCTCCTCGATGCCAAAATAACCGCGCCCATCGCGGGCGACAAAACCCAGCACGTTCGATGCCAGTTCCTTTTCAGGGTAACTGCGCTGGAAGCGCGGTTTGAATCCCAGACCTTTCAGGCTCAAGTCGCCGAGGTCTTTCATCTGTTGCATGAGTTGTTGCAGGGATGTGACGGTGTCCGCGCCGACGTAATCCTGCACAACGACATATTCCCAATTGTCCGGGGAATTGGTCAGTTTGTTGTACACGCTTTCATAGGTCAAGCCAAGATACGTGCCCAGCACGGAGGATAATTTTTCCACGTCGCCCTGATCAGGGTCTACAGCCTTAAGGTTCACTCCCACTTCGTAAACGGTCCGATTGCCGGCCAGCAGGTGACCGTTCCGGTCGTAGATCTCGCCGCGTTCGGGGTAGTACATTTGGTATTCGCCGGCGTACCGGTCGCCCTGGGAGAGGAATATCCTTGCCTGCTCACTGTTCTGGATGCGAAACATCTGCACCATGACAGCCAGCCCCATCAACGCGAGACCCGCCGCCAGGATCAACGAACGGACGGCATATTGCTGCCTCATTGTGAGCCTCCAAATTTGATGCGCTCGTCGAACCATTCGAGCAGGGATTGGGTGTATTCCCTGGGGAGGGCGTACACGGGCGGGGCGGGATCCTCCGCCGCCTGCAGGATGGCAGGCTTGGGATCATAAAAACCGGGGACTGCCATGTAATCCAGTTCACCGGGTTTGACGGGACGATAGCCCAGTTCGAGCGCGCGTCGCTGCATCACGGAGGTGGAGGTCAGCGCGGCGAGTTCGGTTTCCAGGTCGGCGTTGGATCGCTGCGCGGCGGCGATCTCGAAGCGTAACTGCTGGATCTCGCGCCCTGCCATGGCGGCGCGTGCCGTCACATCGAGATACAGCGCGGCGATCATTGCCAGACCGATCACGGCAAGCAGGAACGCGCCGATCCACTGGCGTTGAACGCGCCAGGGAGCCTGTCTATGAGCATGGATGATCTGTGTTGCCTGCATAACGACCTTTTTTATTTGGGCGATGGGTCGCGTAACGCCGAAGGAATTCGGCGCTACAATTTCTCTGCAATGCGAAGTTTCGCACTGCGCGCTCTCGGATTGTTTTTTATCTCTTCATCCGAGGGCGTAATGGGTTTCCGGTTTACCTCTTTCAGCGTTGCCTTGCGCTCCACTTCGTAAATCTTTTCGTAGGGCGGATTGACGAGGTCCTTGCTCTGCTCGCGAAAAAAATCCTTGACGATTCGATCTTCCAGCGAGTGGAAGGAGATCACAGCGAGTCTGCCTGCGGATCCTTCGCCGCGCTCAGGAGGGCGCATCAGGCTTGCCGCCGCCTGCGGAAGCGCCGCCTTCACCGATGCCAACTCGTCGTTGACCGCGATGCGAAGCGACTGGAATGTCCTCGTCGCGGGGTGAACGCGTTCTCCTCTGGGGGGAGAAACGGCTTCGATGACGGCGACCAGTGCGCGGGTGGTGTGAAGCGGTCTCGCGTTGACGATGGCACGCGCGATCTTTCGCGAATCCCGTTCTTCGCCGTATTCGTAAATCAAATCAGCCAGTTCCCGTTCCGAATAACCATTTACGATATCAGCGGCGGTCTGCGGGGCGGAGGGGTCGAAGCGCATGTCGAGCGGGGCGTCGTGCAGGAAGGAGAAGCCTCGTTCGGGCGTATCGAACTGCATGGACGATGCGCCGAGATCGAGGATGATTCCGTCCACGAAATCCCAATCGAGTTTCGCAAGTTGGGCGGATAGAGTCGTATAGGAGGCTTGCGCCAGATGGATGCGTCCCTCGTAAGGAGCCAAGGTCTTACGAGCGATCGCCAACGCCTGCGGGTCCACATCGAGACCGAGCAGTTGCCCATCTGGCGCACACGCCTCCAGGATTCCGCGGGCATGTCCGCCCGCGCCCAATGTTCCGTCAACATAGCGCCCGCCTCGCCTGGGTTGCAACGCGTGTATAATCTCTTTGTAAAGTACGGGTTGGTGCGGCGAGTTGTTCATAATGTAGGGGCGAGGTCATCTCGCCCCATGCATGGGCGGGAAAACCCCGCTCTTACGAATTGTTCCTTGAAAGATTGAGCGCGGCAAAGCGTTGGGCGTTGGCTTCCACGTCGTGCAGGTTGTCCATCTGCGCTTTCCATTCGGCGGGCGTCCACACTTCGAAATATTCGCCCAAGCCGGCAACGACGAGTTCACCGTTTGCAAAGCCGAGGAATTCACGCAGGTTCTGTGGAATCAGAATGCGCCCCACTTTGTCCACCTCAACCTGATATGCCGTCGAGAGGATCAGGCGGCGCAGCATACGAGCCGACTGATCTGCCGTGTTCAATCCATTGAGAATGGCATATACTTCATCGAAGTGCGACTCGGTCATTACCATCAGGCACCTATCAAATCCCTGTGTGATGAAGGCGCCAGCCGCAAGCAAATCGCGATAACGCGCCGGGATCATCAGGCGCCCTTTGTCATCGAGATTGTGCCGGAACTGACCTAAGAACATTTGTGCTACAATTCCTTTTAACTGGTGAACGCCGGGGCGACCGGCGTTCTTACCACTTTCTACCACTTTTTCCCACATTATAACCATTTTGAGGGAAAAATCAAGTGGAAATGTC
>CAYQOF010000033.1:0-17753 GCA_964419035.1 uncultured Anaerolinea sp.
GATCAGTTCCAGGCAAATGCCTCCATCGAGCAGATCACCTCTCAATTGGCTCTATGTAATTCTTAAAGTGCAAAGTTAGTACGTTTGACTACAATGCCCCTGGAATCAAGCAAATAGATCGAAAGGCTTTATTCTTGTGGTCTCAATTTGCCCCCGGTAAATCCACATCCATTCAATTTTCAATGACCTTCATCTCGCCCCAATTCGCGCCGTAACGCGCTTCGGTGGAAAGAGGAATATCCAGTTTGTACGCGTTCGCCATCGTCTCCTTGACGACTTTGGCGGTCTCCTCCAGTTCACTTTTTGGACATTCCAGCACGAGTTCGTCATGCACCTGCAACAGCATCTTTGCCTTCAACTTTTTCTTTTCCAGCGCGGGTGGAATCTTGATCATGGCAATCTTCATGACATCCGCCGCGGTGCCCTGGATGGGGGCGTTGATGGCTTCGCGTTCTTCGCGGTTCTTCATCTGCGGATTGGACTTGCTTTGCAATGCAGGGAAATATCTCCTGCGGCCAATTAGTGTCTCGACATAGCCCCGGCTGGCGGCTTGTTTGCGGATACCATCCAGATATTTTTTGACGCCGGGGAATTTCTCGAAATAGGTCTTGACGAAGTTCTCCGCTTCCGCGAGAGTCAGGTCCGTGGAACGGGTGAGACCGAAGGCGGACATGCCGTAGATGAGACCGAAGTTGATCGCCTTGGCATGGCGGCGCATCTCCTTCGTCACCGCTTCGGGACTTACGCCGTAGATTGCTCCCGCCGTTGTGGCATGGATGTCCTCCCCGGCGCGGAATGCCGCCAGCATGCCATCGTCCTGCGCCATGTGCGCGACGATGCGTAATTCGATCTGTGAGTAATCCACAGAAAGCAGAACATTGCCCTTGCCCGCGATGAACCCATTGCGCACGCGTCGTCCCGTTTCGGTGCGGATGGGAATGTTCTGCAAATTGGGATTGTTCGAGGAGAGACGTCCGGTCACCGCGCCGATCTGGCTGTAGGAGGTGTGCACGCGCCCGGTCTTTTCGTCCACGGCGAGGGGAAGCGCATCGAGGTAGGTTGACTTCAACTTCGAGAGTTCGCGGTGCTCCAGCACCCAGTCCACAACCGGATGTTTGCCGCTCAATAATTCCAGCACGCCCGCCGCCGTGGAATAATGTCCGCTGGCGGTTTTGTTGCCTCGGTCCGGCGGTTCGAGCCCCAGGCGATTGAAGAGAACATCCGAGAGTTGCTGTGTGGAGTTTACGTTGAAGGTCTTGCCTACCGAATCGAAGACCTGCTTTTCGATCTCCGCCAGTCTCTTTGCCATTTCCTTTGACATCGCTTCCAGGAAGGGCAGGTCAAGCAGAACGCCGGTCATCTCCATATCCGCAAGAACAGGGGTGAGAGGCAGGTCAATCTCCTCGAGCAGATTTTCGCCGTTCACGCGTTTGACTTCCGCCTGCAGGATGGGCATGAGGCGCAGGGTCACTTCGGCGTCCGCCACTGCGTACGGCGCGACGGACTCGACCGCCACCTCCGCCATGCTGATCTGCTTTTTGCCCTTGCCGATCAGGTCTTCGATGTGGGTCATCTCCTCGCCGAGTTTCGCAAAGGCAAGATTCTTCAATCCCAGATTCCTCGAGGAGGGATCAACGATGAATTCCGCCAGCATGGTATCGAAGATGAGCGGTGTGACAACCAGACCATATTTCGCCAGGACAATGTAATCGTATTTGGCATTGTGCGCGATCTTGCCGATTTTTAGATTAGTCAGCGGTTCGCGCAGGGCGGAGAGAACTTTCTCGAGCGGAAGATTGTTCCCCGCGTGATGCCCTACCGGAATGTAATAGCCTTCACCTTCCTTGACTGCGAGCGAAATGCCGACGATTTCCGCTTTCATCTCCTCGGTGGAGGTGGTCTCGGTGTCGAACGAAATGATCTTCGCTTTGTTCAGCGTCTTTGCAAGATCTGCCAGTTTTTCGTCTGTGTCAATGATGTTGACGGAGACGCCCGCTTCCACCTTCGGAGCGACGACCACCTGCGGCTCATTCGCGAACAGGGATAACTGTCCCGCCGCTTTTGGCGCGGAAACAGCTGAGACGGAGGAAGAGGTTGATTGACCGGTCAACCGCTCGAGGGTCTTGAGAAGCGTACGAAATTCCAACTCCTTGAAAAGGGCTTCGATGGCGGGAACATCCAGTTCCTGTGCCTTTGCATGTTCCAGATCCAGTTTGATGTCGAGGTCGGTTTTGATGCGCGCCAGTTCGCGGCTCAGGTAGGCGTGCTCCCTGTTCGCATCGAGTTTCGTCCTCCAGCGGTTTTCGATCTCATCCAGATGCGCGTAAATGTCATCGAGCGTTCCATATTTTTCGATGAGCGCGACGGCGGTCTTCTCGCCGACGCCCGCCACGCCGGGAATGTTATCGGACTTGTCACCGACGAGCGCTTTGTAATCCGCAACCTGATCGGGGCGCACGCCGAGTTTTTTGACGACGTCCCCGTCCGAGATATAGTTCTGGTCATCGCCTGCGAGATAGACCGCCGTACGTGGATTGACGAGTTGCAGCAGGTCGCGGTCGCCGGTGATGATCTTGACGCCAAGCCCCTGCTGCGCGGCAATGCGCGCAACAGAACCCAGCACGTCATCCGCCTCATATCCCTCCATCTCGAGACGCGGGATGTTGAACGCGTCCACCATCCGGCGGATGCGCTCGATCTGCGGACGCAGGTCATCGGGCATTTTTTCGCGCGTGGCTTTATATTCCGGGAAGAGATCATCGCGAAAGGTTTTCCCCACATCGAAAGCGACCGAGATATATTCAGGTTTTTCCTGTTCGAGGATGCGGAGCAGTTCGCGCGCAAAGCCGTAGGTTCCCGCGGTTGGTTCGCCCTTCGATGTCTGCCAGCGTTGACTGCCTCCGCCGGCGGTGAGGGCGAAGTACATGCGATAGGCGAGCGCGTGTCCATCAATGAGGTAGAGAGTGGGAGGCATGGTGGATTCCGATAGGGGCGGGATCTCCCCACCCAGGCGTTGGTTGACGATTAGAGATTGGAGACTGGAGATTGATGGTTGGATAAAAAAGAAAACGCAGAGTGATTATACTCTGCGTTGCGCATGTCATTGCAAGCGACGAAGCAATCTCCTCGATCGTGGCGGGAGAGCGCTTCCTGATTCTTCACTCCGCTCACAGAGCGGCAGTGAGGATGGTTATCTCCTCGGCTGCGAATATCCCTGACGCGTGCGGGTCTGTTTGATGTAATCCTTCACCAGTTGCGGCGGATGAGGCTGTGTTCCGCCCATGATGAGATAACCCGGAGCCCAAAAATCACCGGAGGGATTCTCCTTCTTCATGCGCGGGAATTCCGTAAAGATCTTTTCCGAGGTCTGCTGGCGCATGATGCGCATGAGATACCCCGGCGAACTCGAAGGCGGGACGTTCACCACCCACTGCACGTACTCGGGCCGGACAGCCAGATATTCCAATCGCCAGCCGAAGGCGATGCAGATCTGCGGCACCCATTCGGAAAGCCGCTCCGATATATCGCCGGTCAGGTAATGCGAACTGAAGCGCGGCACAAGCAGACACGCGTACGTCAGGTTATATAAGCCGGGCGAGATCGGTTCCATCATCACGCGCCCCGCCACCTCGGTGATCGAATGTGGGCGGGTTTCATCCAGTTCACCGGGCATCGGTCTGCGGACCGGCGTTTCGGGACGCCTGCGCGATTTGGAAGGCAGGGTGGCGTTGAAATCCTCCACCACATGCTCGACAGTCTCTTCCATGTTTTGCCTGGAGATCAGCAGGTCATCCAGGCGCACAGCGGGCGAACTCTCACGGCTGTAATGATCCGAATAGGATTGGGAGGGACGCGTGCCTGCCTGCACATCCTCCACCTGCTCGTGTTCGAGCGGGATCATGCCCGGTATCGGCGTGGGAGGCGGGACATCCGTCAAAATATCCGTGATCTTTGGAACGTCGAGATCGTGGCTCTCCTCATCATCAATAAAGCCGGCGTCCGCATCATACGAAGCCGGATGTTGTTCCCGTTCCTCGACAAGCGGTTCCATCGGTTCGGTCATGCCCGGCTTCGAGAGCCGGTTGACCAGTTGTCCCGCCTGCATGCGGATCGTGCTGAAGGGCGTCTCCGCGTCGAAGACCAGAGCCAGGACGACATCATCCGCAAGACGCGTGGCGTAAAGCATATGCTCCGCTTTTGTGGCTTCCAGGCGGACGAAGCGCAGGAGATCGCTTCCCTTTTGCCCGTCCCAGTGACGCGTGACGGTCACAGCCAGTTCCTTCGCGGCGTTCTGCGAGAGCTGGCCAGCATATGCCCACAGGCTGTCCCTGCGCGTGATCAATGCCGCCTGCGCCGATGATTCGAGGGTCAGGCGGGTGAGATGCTGCGCCGCCCTGGTTACATCCTGCAGCCAGGGCAATTCATCGTCATCGTTCGTTCGAATCGCAGGGGACGCGTTTCCTGCGCGGTTCGGTTTGGGAAAAGAGAAGAGGTTATCGTCTGGCATGTTCGAACTTCCCTGAACGGGGCGGACTGTCCTTTACAGTTTATCACGTTGGAAGCGCACAGGCAAGCACGATGCTTTTGGAATGCTTACGAAAATGCCAGAAAATCCATCCATACAACTTGATTTTCATTGCCATTTGTGCTATCAATGGAAAAAAACTGAACGAGGATTTGCATGCACCGCGAACGTGTCTCTGAAAATGTATTCTGGTTCCAAAGCGAAGTCTATGCACAAGTGACGGCAGGGGTGGTGGCGGGTCCGCAATGGGCGGTTGTGATTGATACGCTGGCTCTGCCGGATGAAACGCTCACCATACGCGAATTCATCGAACATGAATTGAACGTGCCTGTGCGCTACGTGATCAATACGCATTATCACGCCGATCATGCGTGGGGCAATTGTTTCTTCCCCGGCGCGACGGTGATCGCGCATACGCGTTGCCGGGAACTGCTCGAGGAACGCGGCATACCCTCGCTCGAAACGGCAAAGAGACAGAACCCCGCGCTGCGCCAGGTCAAGATCGTTCTTCCACAGATGACGTTCGTGGACGGCGACCTGACCCTGCGCGTGGGCAAAAAGAACCTGATCCTTTCCACCGCGTTCGGTCACAGCGAGGACGGCATCGCTGTGCTGGTCGAGGAGGACCGCATCCTGTTCGCGGGCGATTCCTTCATGCCTATTCCCCACATCGTGGATGGCGACGTGGACGAGAATATCGCCTCCATCAAACACATTGCGAAGATGGGTCTCGAGAACATCGTGCAGGGACACGGCGACATCATCCTGCGCGGCGAGATTGATGCGGCGGTGAAGGAAAACCTGAATTACCTGAATGCGGTCAAAAAGGCTGTGAAGTCCGCCGCGCGGCGCAGGAATGCCCTCGAACTTTTGGAGGAGATCAGGATCGAAGAGTGCGGCAAGAGCAAGGTGTATCTTGGAGGACTGGCGGAGGCATTGCACCAAAGCAACCTGCGCGCATTGCTTCATAAGATGACACAATAGGTTGGTTTCCCGAAAAATGCAACGTCCCCGTCGAAGCGGGGACGTTGTTCCGTTTCATTGCTTTTTTTCCTGCGCTTCTCTCCTTGCCCTCAACCAGCCGTTCAAACTGAGTTTGACCACGCGTTCATTGCCTGCCAGCAATTTCCTGATGTTGGGTCTCAATGCCCAGATAAGGAGAATCTCGGCAAGGACGCCGTACCAGATATCCACAGGATCCTGCAATCCCTGCGAGACGCGTACCGCGAAGGTGATGATCACCGCCAAGCCGATCGCCAGTGTGGTGACGGAGGCAATGCCGAGCGTGAACCAGATCAACGCGCCGATCGCGACGGCAACGGGAAACATGGGCAGCCACAACCCCGCCGCGCCGCCCAACGCGGGCGCGCCGCCCGCCCCGCCATGAAAACGCAGTCTGCCGTCCTCATCACGCCTGATCAAAAAGACCGAGTAATTGTGTCCGAGGATCGCCCCGATGGGGGCAAGGATGTACACGAGATGATTCTGCGGGCTGACCGCCTGCGCGATCCACACCGCAACCGCGCCTTTGAGAATATCCAGGATGGCTGTGAGAAAACCAGCCCAAAAGCCCGCCGCGCGCACAACGTTCGTCCCGCCCGTGCGCCCGCTTTCGATTTCTCGAATATCCCTCCCCGTTTTCACCTTTACGATCAACAAACCAAAGGGGATCGAACCCAGAACATATCCAAGAATTACCGCGCCGATCTCTACCAATATCTGCATTACATCCTCCGGGATTAATATTACAGCGCAAAGTCCGACGCTGGAGAGCGTCTCTTACGCTGCGAGCGTAGGCGGACGTTCTCTAACGTCCACCTACCTTGCGCTGTAATGTTAAGTATAAACCTTGAAACACAACAGAAGCGACAAGGTTTCTCTACTTGCTGATCTTCAATTCAACCTCACGCGCTTCGCCGTTCTCGATCCAGAAGCCGCGCGCTTTCCAGTGTTCCCCCGTTCGTGAAAGGATAACGTGGACAACCTCGTAAGCCGCCTCCGCGATGTCGGTAACGGAGGCAGTTTCAGGTCCTGCAGGATGCGAGTGGAAGATCCCGAGCAGGTCGAGTCCGTTGGAGTCGATCCACTCGAATGCCTTGAGTTGCTCATACGGATCCATCACGAATCGCGCGGGACTTTGCGCCTGATTCCGCACCCCGATCACCTTCTCCACCCGGGACTCTCTTCCTGCAAGCAGTCCGCACGCTTCCAATGGCGCGTGGGCGCTGACGTGATGGATCATTTCCTGTAAATGTCTTCGGGTCAATGTCAATTGAGGAATCATCTCATCGCATGAAGAGCGCCAGGACCCAGCACAGCGCGGTGACGATGGCAGGCTCGAGCGCAGCGCGGCGCGGCGGCATATTTTCGCCGAGGCTGCCGGCGAAGTTGACCAGCCCGTAAAGCGGACCCGTGAGCATCAGCCCGAACTGGATGGGAGAGAGGGGCCAGTAATGCAAGCCCGAAGCCAGTTGAATGCAAACCAGACCGATGCCAAATGCCCAGAGATATTCCCAGCGTCCGCTGAAGCGCAGATGCAGGATGCGCAGGCTGGCAAGCGAGGCGGCGATAAACAGGCCGGGGACCAGCAGGTAGAGCCGCGCGCCGCCGGAATGCAGGGCGACAGCCAGAATAAAGAACAGCGTATAAGAGATGGCTGTCAACCCCGCCATGGATGCCGCGTAATAGGGCGCATCCGCGTCCACCACAATGTATTCCGCAAGGAAGACAGAGAATAGGAACGCGCCGCTGACGGCAAAACCGATCCACCATGCCCTGCCATCCGGGAGGATGGAAAGCGGCGCGCTGATCACGAAGGTGGTGAGCGTGGGGAGAAGCCACCATTGAAATGTTCCCCTGCCCTTGAGCGACGGATGTCCGCGCAGGAGCCAGTCCATGCCGGTGGCGGCAAGCCCGGCGGTAAGAAGATTCATGGCGGTGGAAATGGTCAGCGGCAGGTCGAGGAAAAAGCCCGGCAGTTGAACTTCGATGCTGAACTCCGGCGAGGGGATGATGCGCGTCAGCGCAAGCGCCAGCAGGATCGTGGAGGTGACCAGCCCGATGCGGTTTGGATCCGGCAGGTATCGTTTCTGTTCGAGCATGAGGGCATTGTACACTGCCCTCTGGTCGAATGCCAAGACATGATCGGTATGGTAGAATCAAATGGTTATGGACATGCAGAAACTCGGGACGCTGCCTCCGCCGCCCGGCATTTTTGGCTCGCTCAGGACAGGGCTGGATGTTGTCTCCAACCGTGTGGCGTTGATCCTCGCGCCTCTGGCGTTGGATGTGCTTTTGTGGCTGGGTCCGCGTTTGAGCGTGGACGGGTTGCTTCGCCCGTTCATTGCGTACATGTTCGAGCAGGCGCGCAGGGGTGTGAGCGCCTCCGATATGGAATTGTTCGTCAGGAACCAGACGTTCATCCTGGATCGTTTGCAGGATATGAACCTGCTGGGACTGCTTGCCAAGTTGATGCTATTTCCCATCGGTATTTCCAGCCTTTCAGCCCAGATCCTGCCGCATCAGACCCCGTTTGGGTTGCCGGAGGTTGTGGAGGTTTCCACTGCGCCTCAATTGCTGGGTCTTGCCTTCTTCCTGATCCTGCTCAGTTGGGTTGGCGGAGGCTTGTATTTCCGGCTGGTATCGGGAGCCATTCCGGGTGGGAAGGAAGCGGGGATCACCTCCGCCCGCGCAGTCGCCGAGACGTTCATCCTTTCCATTTTGTGGTGGATCGGCTTGGTGACCGCGTTCGTGCCATTGGTGGTGTTCCTGTTCATCCTCGCGTTGATCAGCCCGCTGCTCATGAACGCGGCAATCCTGGTGATCCTGTTCGTGTCCTTCTGGCTGATCGTGCCATTATTCTTTACGCCGCACGGCATATTCATTCACGGGCAGAATGCATTTTTCTCGGCGATCTCGAGTTTGCGGATGGTGCGCTTCAGCCTGCCGATGAGCGGGATGTTCGTGTTGAGCGTGTTCATTCTTTCGAGAGGTTTGAACTATCTGTGGAGCGTCCCGACAAGCGACTCATGGCTGATGCTGGTCGGCATTGCTGGACACGCGTTCATTACGACGGCATTGTTAGCCGCAAGTTTTGTGTATTACCGCGATATGAACAACTGGCTGAAAACCGTTCATGAACGTTTTCAACGGACCAATCAATCACAATAAAACAGGCGACATTTTTCCCCCGACCCTTTCCGCTTATTCGCATGGACGGAGGAGGGCAATCTTTGGAGGCTTTTGTGGCAAAAGGAAATAACAATTCGAATTATGATGCCGGCAGTATTCAGGTATTGGAGGGTCTCGAGGCTGTACGCAAACGCCCCGGCATGTACGTGGGCGGCACAGATGTCAAGGCTTTGCATCATCTTGTCTATGAAGTTGTGGATAACGCGGTGGATGAGGCTTTGGCTGGCGCATGTACGCGAATTGATATCACCATCCACGAGGATTCCATCGTCTCGGTGGTGGATAACGGACGCGGTATCCCGGTCGGTCCTCATCCGCAGATGAAAAAGTCCGCGCTGGAGGTGGTGATGACCACCCTGCACGCGGGCGGCAAGTTTGGCGGCGGCGGGTATAAGGTCTCCGGCGGTTTGCATGGCGTGGGAGTGAGCGCGGTCAACGCGCTTTCGGAATGGTGCGAGGTGGAGGTGCGCCGCGAGGGCGGCATCTATTTCCAGCGTTATGAACGCGGGTATCCCAAGGCGCCGGTAAAGCAGATCGGCAAGACCAAGCCGAACGATACCGGGACCAAGGTCACGTTCAAGTTCGATCCGCAGATCTTCAAGGAGGATGGGATAGATTATCGTTTCGACGCCCTGCTCCAGCGTTTCCGTGAGATGGCGTTCGTCACGCGCGGGGTGACGATTCACTTCCTCGACGAACGGACTGAACGCCAGATGACCTTCTATTTCGAGGGCGGTCTGACCTCCTTTGTGCGTTACCTCAACCGCAACCGCGAGAACCTGCATTCGGTTGTCCATGTGGAGAAGGATATCGAAAACATCGGCATCGAAGCCGCCATTCAATACACCGATGCATACACCGAATCCGTGTATTCGTTCGCGAACACGATCAACACAGTTGACGGCGGGACGCATCTTACCGGTCTGCGTTCCTCCCTGACGCGTGTGATCAACGATTACGCGCGCAAGAACGGACTGCTCAAGGATGCGGACCCGAACTTCTCCGGTGACGATACGCGCGAAGGCTTGACCGCCATCGTCTCGATCAAACACCCCGAACCGCAATTCGAGTCGCAGACCAAGGTCAAACTGATGAACCCCGAGGTGCAGACGTACGTGACGCAGGTGGTCGGCGAGGCGTTCAGCACGTTTCTGGATGAAAACCCGCAAGCCGCGAAGGCGATCGTTGCCAAGTGTCTCACGTCCGCCCGGGCGCGTGACGCGGCGCGCAAGGCGCGCGATCTCGTCATCCGCAAGTCCGCGCTCGAGTCGCTCACCCTGCCGGGCAAACTGGCGGATTGCTCCGAACGCGACCCGGCGAAGACCGAACTTTACATCGTGGAAGGCGACTCGGCAGGCGGCTCCGCCAAACAGGGACGCGACCGTCACTTCCAGGCAATCCTTCCGCTGCGCGGCAAGATCATGAACACCGAGCGCGCCCGCCTGGACAAGATCCTTTCGAGCAACGAGATCAAGGCGTTGATCTCCGCGCTGGGAACGGGCATCGGCGACAATTTCGACATCGAGGGCCTGCGCTATGGACGCGTGATCATCATGACCGACGCCGATGTGGACGGCAGTCACATCCGCACGCTGCTGCTGACGTTCTTCTTCCGCTATATGCCGAAATTGATCGAGGAGGGTCATCTCTTTATCGCGCAGCCCCCGTTGTACCGGGTCGCTTACAAAAATCAAGTCAAGTACGCATACACGGAAAAGGAGAAGGACAAGATCGTCAAGGAGGTCGGCGAGAAGGCAGGCATCCAAAGGTACAAGGGTCTGGGCGAGATGAATCCCGCCCAGTTGTGGGAGACGACGATGAACCCCGAGAACCGTACGCTGCTCCTCGTCACGATCGAGGACGCGGCTGAGTCCGACCGTACGTTCGACATGCTGATGGGCGATGCGGTGGACCCCCGCCGCAAGTTCATCCAGACTCACGCAAAGGCAGTCCGAAATCTGGATATTTAGTTGACGGAGGCGAGTACGTCGCACCCCGGCGAATGCATGGATCAGATGTGACGCACTCAAGATTCCGCCTTACCGCTTTGTCATGAAAGTACCATAGAAAATCACTAGGGGGATGGAGTAAAATTTCATGAAGCGTCGTTTCAGGCGACTTCCTGCCTTGTCCACCATGAATCCATCTCAACGGTTTCAAGCGGTTTTAAGTAAAGTGCTCCAGTCCATTGTGCTGGTGTATCAGGCTGTCGCGATCGTGGTATTCATTGCGGCTTTATTCCTGGCACATGACTGGTTGAAGAACCCCTTCATCGGCGGGTTCTTCGAGCATACAATGGTGTTGAACGGTTCGAACACGAGCGAAAGGGGCAGGGACTGGGCTTTATACGAACTGGGATTCAAACTGGGCGATCAACTGGTCTCCGTCAATGGGCGGGCGGTCTCGAATTCAGACGAACTGAAAAACATCCTCGGTTCCCTGCCTGTGAACCAGGCTGTTCCAGTGGTCATGCGCACTCCAGAGGGGGAAGTGGAGGCAAGCGTCACTTTACAACCCTTCTCAAGATCCGACCAGATCGCGTACTTCGTCATGCCGGCGATCCTGAGCCTGGTCTTCCTCGTTGTCAGCCTGTGGATCTTCGGGTTGCGCCGCACCGAGCCTGCCGGACGCGCATTCTCCATTTTGACCTCGTCGCTGGCAATCGGGATCGGCGCGCTCTTCGACCTCTATACCTCCCATTACTTTACGTACATCTGGACGATGGCTGTCGCCATCACAGGCGGCGCATTCATTGACCTGGCGCTTGGCTTTCCACAGGAGGCGCGCGTTGTCATCGGGCGTCCGTATTTACGCTGGGTGGGTTATCTGATGGCTTTGATCCTGGCGTTCAATGCCTTTGGTGCATTGTTCAACTTCGAGAACCCAATCCTGTATATTGCGAACTGGCAGGCAATCTACGGCTTCACAGGTTTCGCCGCGTTGTTCTATCTCGGAACGCTCGCCTTCCACGCGGTCGGTTCCCGTTCGCCGGTTGCCAAAAATCAGGCGCGCACCATTCTGCTGGGATCGCTGGCCGCCTTTGGACCTGTGGCGGGCTGGCTGCTGTACGCGTTCCTTCACCGCTTGCTGGTTGATCCGCTGGCGGAATTGAGCGCCTTCAATCCATACCTGCTCCTGTTCACGATCCTCTTCCCGATCGTCAATGGGTATGTGGTACTCCGCTTCCGCCTCCTTCGCACCGATTACTGGGTCCGCCAGGGAATGGTCTATGCCCTGCTGACGGTTCTCATCGTCGCGGCGTACGGCTTGCTCGTGAGTGGGATCGCGTTGATCCTGTCTGTTCCCATACCCTCGAACAATCCCTACCTGATCGGCGGACTGGTCTTTTTGATCGCGATCTTCCTCGACCCGATCCGTACCCGGTTGCAGGTATTGGTGGATGGGACGTTCTTTCGCGGACAACGCGCCTACGAAGAACGGCTGCGAACCTTCAGCCACGAACTGACCGGCGCGCTCGACCTGAACACGATCGGCCGTATCCTGCGCCAGCAGATCGCCAGCAGTCTCGTGCCGGATCATATCCACATCTACATCCATGACTCGCTGAACGATCAATATGCCGCCCTCCCCGATTATGACGGCCGCCCCACCAGCGACATCCGTTTTGCATCGGACAGTCCCCTCGTTCAATATTTCCAGGCGGAACAGATCCCGCTCTACCTCGACACCATCAATCCGCCCGCCATTTTGAAAGACGATGAAGCGCGTCTTTCCCTGCTGGGCGCGCGCCTCTTCGTTGTCTTGCGCGGTGAGGACAAACCCATCGGCTGGCTTGCGCTGGGCTCTCCCTTATCAGGCAATGCGTATACGCCCGGGGATCTTGATTTTCTCGATAGTCTCGCAGATCAGGCTTCCGTTGCGATCGCCCGCGTGCAGACCGTCGCCAATCTCGAACGCCGCGTCCTCGAGATGAACGCCCTTGCCCGCGTTTCGCAGGGCGTCAACGTCACGCTCGCCTTCGACGATGTTCTCGAACTGATCTTCGCCCAGACCTCGCAGATCATCCCCTCCTCCTTTTTCCACATCACCTTGTACAACAAAGCCGCAAATTACTTCTATTTCGGCTTTCGCGTGGACGAAAACGAACGCATGTCCCCGCTGGAAAACCGGCCGCTGCCTCCCAATTTTGGCTTGGGTCAGGAGATCATCCGCAGAGGACGCCCGATCATCACAAAGGAATACACGCGCGAATGCCGGGCGCGAAGCATCACGCCCGCCGCTCCGAACATCTACGCATGGATGGGCGTTCCGCTCAACTCCGGCGCAGAGACCATCGGCGCGTTGAGCGTCGGCAGCCGCGATGCAACCGTGACCTATACAAGCGCCCAACTCGATCTTTTGCAAGCCATCGCCGACCAGACCGTGGGCGCCATCGTAAAAGCCCGCCTCCTGCAGGAGACCGTACAACGCGCCCATCAACTCGCCACGCTGAATGAGATCACGCGCCAACTCACCTCCACTCTGGAGCAGGAACCGCTCCTGCAGAACATCCTGGATAATGCGGTCAACATCCTGAACTGCGAAGCCGGGACCCTGTTCCTCGTGGATGAACAAACCGACGAACTGGTCTTCCGCGTCACCTACGGACCTGTAGCCAGCAACCTGCTCGGGCAGCGTCTCCTACCCGGGACAGGCATCGTCGGACGCGCTGTGCAAACCCGCGGACCCGTCATCGAGAACGATGCGCAACGCTCCACCTCCCGCTTCGACGACACCGACAAGCAGACAGGCTTTATCTCGCGTTCCCTGCTCGCCGTGCCGATGCAGATCAAGAACCGCGTGCTCGGCGTCATCGAAGTCATCAACCGACGCGATGGGCTCCCATTTGTGGAGGACGACCAAAACATTCTCACCGCCTTTGCCGGTCAGGCGGCTGTTGCCATCGAGAACGCCCGCCTGCTTGCCCTCACCGACCAGGAACTTGCTGAAAAGGTGGAGGAACTTCAGGTCATGGGGCGGATCGTCCGCGAACTGAACGCCAGCCTCGAAGTGGACCGCGCCATGCGCATCACGCTCGAGTGGGCGATGCGCCGCTCCAAAGCCGAAGCAGGTTTGATCGGCATGATGGAGGAGGATCGCATCCAATTGATGGCGCACCAGGGGTACGAAGATGTGTTCACCGACCCATCCAACGGACATCTGCCGCTCGAACTACCGACGATACGTGCCGCCGTCGAAAGCGGACAACCCACCCAGGTCTCGCTGATCACCGCCGGGGAACGCGGCGTGCTTCCCACCGCGCACACGCAGATCATCATTCCCATTCGGCGAGAGGCGCAGGTGATCGGCTTGCTCCTGCTCGAAAGCACAAGCGACTCACAGGAAGACATCGGGTTCCTGAACCTGCTGAGCGACAATGCCGCCATCGCCATTGCCAATGCCCAACTGTACGATGAAATCCAGCGCGCCAACCTTGCCAAGAGCGAATTCGTCTCTTTTGTGGCGCACGAATTGAAGAACCCCATGACCTCGATCAAGGGATATACTGAACTGCTCGCCGCGGGATCGGTTGGCTCCGTCAACGAGATGCAAGCCAACTTCCTGGGCACGATCCGCGCCAACGTCGAGCGCATGTCCGCGCTGGTTTCCGATCTCAATGACAATGCCAAGATCGAAGCCGGACGCCTGCGGCTCGACTACAAGCCCGTCCATGTACCGGAAGTCGTGGATGAAGTCATCCGTTCCACGAAACGGCAGGTGGAGGACAAGAAACAGATCGTGGATATCCAACTCCCCTCCCAATTGCCGCCGGTTTGGGCTGATCATCTCCGTGTGGGTCAGGTTCTCACCAACCTCCTGAACAACGCCCACAAATACACGCCCGAAGGGGGGAAAATACTCATCGGCGCGGAAGCCTCCGTCAACCAGTGGGATCCGGAGGGAGCCAAACAGGTGGTGCATTTTTGGGTCAGGGATAACGGCATTGGCATCGGTCTCGAAGACCAGGCAAGGATCTTCCAGAAATTCTTCCGTTCGGACGATACCCGGGCGCGTGAAGTCCCCGGCACGGGCTTGGGTTTGAACATTACCAAGAGCCTTGTGGAAATGCAGGGCGGGCGCATCTGGTTCGACAGCGAGTTCAGGCGCGGCACCACCTTCCACTTCACCATCCCGGTTGCGGAAGGATAATGAGATGCCTTTGAATGTTTCCGTGGGTCATGCGCAGGCTCTGAACGGACGCGATGCCGGTCTTCAGGCGACGCATCACGCTTTGAACAGGTTTGGGGCTGCCGCGCCAGCCTTCGGCCTGGTTATTGCCTCGCATCAATATCAGGCGCGCGACGTTGTCAGCGGGGTATCCAGCCTGCTGGGTGAGACGCCGCTGATCGGTTTCAGCAGTCCCACAGCATTGACGGACCAGGGCTTGAGACCAAACTCGGTTGTCGTTGCGCTGCTGGCTGGGGATTTCCAGGCGGAAACACAATGGATGCCCACTTATGCACAAAGCGCGCGTGAAACAGGCTCGAACCTCGCAAAACAACTTGCAGACAGGGATACTACGCGTGCCCTGCTCTTCTTCGCAGATGGTTTCAACGGGGATGCCGACCAGTTATGCTCGGCGCTTTCGAATGGATCCATACCCATTGCCGGCGGACTTTCCTCCGGGGATCTGCACACGGGTCATTCCTACCAGTTGGCTGGTCTGCAGGCTGGGAGCGGCGCGCTGGCTGGAGCCTTCCTGCGCGGACGCCTGAGTGTGGGAATCGGCTCGGCGCATGGATGGAACCCGGTCGGCAGTCAGTTCCGCGTAACGCGTTCGCGCGGCTTCTGGCTTCGCACCCTGAACGGACGCCCCGCTTCCGAAACGTATGCGCAACTCTTTGGGTATCCCGCGCGTGAATGGGCTTTCCCTCCCCTGAGCCATCTCGCGCGCCTGTATCCGCTCGGCGTGGAGCAGGGAGATCAGATGGTCGTGCGCGCGCCCATCCGCGTCGAAGCCGATGGCAGTTTCCGCATGAACGCGCCCGTTCGCGATGGGGCGGATGCCTACCTGCTCGTCGGCAGCCGCGTTTCCTGCGAGCAAGCCGCCCAGCAAGCCGCGCAGCAGGCGTTACAGCAACTGGAGGGGAGCAAGCCCGCCTTCGCCCTCATGCTTGTGGACCTGGCATGGGAGATGCTGCTCAAATCCCATCCGGGAACTGAGATCGCCGCGGTCAGGGAGGTTCTCGGCAGCGGCATTCCAATCGCCGGAGGGTACACGCTCGGGCAGATCGCGCCCGGTCGGGACGCGGCATCACCGCCTCAACTGCTGAACCAGCACATCGTGGTGGTTGCGTTCGCTGAAGGTTGATCACGACCTCGGAGTTTGCTGTGATGTTCAGTCAACGATATCTGATCGTGATTCTGACCGGATTCACCCTGCTGACGGCTTGCGCGCAACCCGCTTCGTCACCCACACCCCAGCCTGCCACCGCCACACCCACATTGTTCATCCACACCGAGTCTCCTTCAACGCCCACGCCGGTCGTTTCAGGAAACACCTGCGGCGATCCGCAGGTGATCGCCTTAATTGATGCACTGAAGTCTTCCGTGCTCACGTCGAACGGCGGGACACTAAGTTCGCTCATCAGCCCGACGCGCGGCATGGAGGTTCGCTGGGTGCGTTACGGCACCGCTGTGACATACACTCCTGAGCAGGCAAAATTCCTCTACGAGACCACCTTCGAGGTCAACTGGGGCGCGGCGCCCGGCAGCGGACTGGATAAAGTCGGCGCGTTCCATGATGTGATCATCCCCGATCTGGCAAGGCTGCTCAACCAGCCTTACACGCTCCATTGCAGCGAACTCAAACACGGCGGCGCGACCTACGAACCCGAATGGCTTCATCCGGGAGATTTCTATTCCATATACTTCCCCGGTACAGAGCAAAACGGATTTCTCGATTGGCATACGTGGGCGCTCGGCATCGAATACGAGGGCGGGAAGCCTTACATCTACGCGATGATGCAATTCTTCTGGGAGCCATGACCGCTCCACGAACAAGCACCGAGCCTTGACGTACAGAACATCTGTGCTATACTCTCGGCTGCACACAATTCCGACCCTTACACCTGTATTTGGAGAAAAGACCATGTCCCCTCGAAGATCAAAAGCCGCCGCAGTCGAAGAACAGGCGATCAGCCAGAACGTGGACGGCGCAAAAAGAGCCGTGCTCGATAAAGCCGTCGGCGACATCCTCAAACGCTACGGAGACGGTTCCATCGTGCGCCTGGGCGAAGCCCAGTTCATGCAGACGGAAGTCTTCCCCACCGGCTCGTTGTCGCTCGACATCGCGCTCGGCGTCGGCGGTCTGCCGCGGGGACGCGTCTCTGAGGTCTACGGTCCCGAAGGTTCCGGCAAAACCACGCTCTGCCTCCACACCGTTGCCGAAGCACAGAAGTTGGGAGGCACAGCCGCCTTCATAGATATGGAACACGCCCTCGACCCGGTATTCGCGGCGCGCATCGGCGTGGACATTGACAACCTGCTCGTCTCGCAACCCGACACAGGCGAACAGGCGCTGGAGATCGCCGAAACCCTCGTCCGTTCGGGCGGCGTGGATATCATCGTCATCGACTCGGTCGCCGCGCTCGTCCCGCGCGCAGAGATCGAAGGCGACATGGGCGACCCGTCCATGGGCGTGCAGGCGCGGCTCATGTCGCAGGCGCTCCGCAAACTTTCCGGCGCGATCAACCAGACCAAGACGGCTGTCATTTTTACGAATCAATTGCGCCAGAAGATCGGCGTGATGTTCGGCAACCCCGAGACCACCACCGGCGGACAGGCGCTCAAGTTCTACGCCTCCGTGCGCCTCGACGTGCGCCGCATCCAGGCGATCAAAATGGGCGAGGAAGTCATCGGCAACCGCACCCGCGTCAAGGTGGTCAAGAACAAGGTTGCGCCTCCCTTCCGCACTGCCGAGTTCGACATCATGTTCAACGAGGGAATCTCGAAGGCGGGCGATGTCCTCGATCTGGCGACCAAGTTCGAGGTCATCCAGAAGCGGGGAGCGTTCTTCTCGTACGGCGACATCCGC
>CAYQOF010000034.1:0-17449 GCA_964419035.1 uncultured Anaerolinea sp.
CCATTTCTAATCATCCTGTGTCCGCCTCGCTTGTCACAGGACGGTAAACACGTACTCCAAAGGTTTTGTAACTTTCCAATCCAAAAGAGTGCCAACAAACCCTGTTGTTCAAACATACGACAGGTTCAAAAACGGAGGCTGATATGCGTCGGAAAATCTTCAGCCATACGGGGGTGATGATCGGTCTCAGTCTGCTGATAACCTTGGGAGTTGCATGTGCTCCTCTGTTAACTGTAACTGAGGCCGCGTCCACCCCCATTCCAGAAAACACGCCCACAGCGTCTGCGCCGGTTGCTACTGGGAGCGAATTATTTCGCGAGCCTCATCCCATTCTGGGCGAAGTGCGCGTGCGGCAGGCAATTGCCTACTGCACAGATCGCGCCGCGCTCATTCGTTCGGTGTATCCCTGGCTCGCGGACCCGGCGCCTTTTATCGCCGATTCCTTCGTCCCGCGCGGACATTGGGCGTATGCCGGGAATGATGCGGGCTTCGTCCATTATCCCTTCGACCCGGGACGAGGCAGGGTATTGCTCGAAGAGGCTGGGTGGATTGTTGGTGATGCGGAATACCGCGTAAATTCAGACGGCGAGGAACTGGCGTGGGGCGTGTACGAGGGGAAGTAGGGTGTTTTCAACAAACTTCCCCGTCGTCGTCCACGTAACAATAATCGCCCTGGAATCTTTGCCAGTCGTGCATCAACTTTTTCAATTCCCTGATGTAGGCAGGGATGCCGCCGCCGCTGACGATTTTCTCATTATTCGTAACCACGGGTAATATCACATCCGCGCCGAACAACCGCGCGGCATCCCCTTTGTTGATCGCCACGCGGTCGTAGCCCAGCACCATCTCGCGGAATTCGGCTTCGATGGCGTCGGCTTGCGCGCTGACTTCTTCACGATAAAGTTTGATCATCTCGCGCCTTTCTGCGTTATGATTATACCGTGATGCTCGAAAGCGTTCCCCCAGATCGTTATCGTGGAGACACATGATCATTCATCTTCCCGCCCGCAAACCCTTCAATTTTTCATCGGTCGTCAACTCGCATGGGTGGCGTCAACTCGCGCCGTTTTCGTATGACGAGACTTCGAATACGCTGTCATACGTGCTGCGTCTCTCGAACGGGCGCGTCGTCGAATTGAAGATGCGCGACGCAAAGGACGGCGTGGACGTCGAGACCGAAAAACTCAACAAAACCGAACGAAAGGAGGTGGCGGAGGCGGTCACGTGGATGTTCGGACTCGACATGGATTTCTCGCTCTTTTACGCCGCTTCACGCGGGGAACCGAAACTGGCGCGCGCCAAAAAGCAGGCTCTCGGCCGAGTCCTTCGTTCGCCAACCCTCTTCGAGGACGTGATCAAAACCATTCTGACGACAAACACGCTCTGGGGTGCGACCAAAAACATGACCCGCAAACTGGTGGACCAATTCGGCATGTCGCTGGATGGGAGAACGGAGAAACACGCGTTCCCGGATCCCGCCTCCATAGCGGCGGGCAGGCCTGAGGTCCTGAAGGAGGCGGTGAGGGTCGGTTATCGTGCGCCCGCCATCCATCAACTTGCCGTCCGCGTGGCTTCGGGTCAACTCGATCTGGAGTCCCTCAAGACGAGCAATCTCCCAACCCTTGAGTTACGCAAGGAATTGTTGAGCATCAACGGAGTCGGTCCGTACGCCGCGGCAAACCTGCTCATGATCCTGGGAAGGCACGATTTCATCCCCATCGATTCGTACGCGCTGAAAATGGTCTCGCACGAATGGTATCGCGGGGAGCCCATCACCGCAAAGGAAGTGGAAAAACGATTCGAAAAATGGGGCGAATTCAAGGGACTCGCTTTCTGGTTTTGGGATTGGAAATATAATCAGTAATGTCATTGCGACCTTTGGGAAGCAATCTCCTCAAAAACAGGGAGTGTTTCCCTGCAATCACTCGCTCGCAATGATGGGAACATTATGGAACTTACAGCGCTCCACTTCTTCGACCACTCCATCGAACCCATCTTCGATATTCCTCCCCCGCGTGAGAAGACCCCGGACAAATCGCCTGATGGATTCATCTGGAACGGCAAAACCTATCGCGTCGTTGAGATGCTCTCCTCGTGGAGCGATTTCACGCGCCGCGGTAAAATGGCGCGCAACATGCGACCCGCGCACGCGGCGGCGGCTTCTAGCCGCGGTTCGTTGAACGTGGGCAGGTTCTATTTCAGGGTGAAGGTGGATTCAGGTCAGATCTTCGATATTTACTATGACAGAGCGATGAAGAACGTGGACGCCCGCAAGGGTCAATGGTTCCTCTATCGCGAGATGGGAGCAGAATAATGTATACGGAAAATCCGCAATCCGCGCCCATGCCTGAACCGCAAACCTACTCCGTCCCATGGAAATTCGGGGACAATTGGATCGCGGTCGCATTGCTGGCGCTGATCAACACCTTTCTCGTCGTGCTTGTATTCCAGGGGATCGGCGCGCAACTCGCGCAAAGCGCGGGAATCATTCTTCTCGAATTGGCTTATCTGATTCCTGTTGTGCTGATCTTTGCGTGGAGGCGCGTTCACCCGAAGCATCTCGGTTTCGGGAGATTCGATTGGAACGCGCTTGGGCTGGGATGCGGTCTGTTGATCGCGGCATACATAACCATCCTCCTGCACAACCTGATCCTGGTGGCGATGGGCGTTGACACACAGGGCGAGACGATCCTGAAAGCCCTTGCCGAACTCGAGTCGCCTGTATGGTTCTTCATCGTCGGAGCGGTGTTTGCGCCCATCGTCGAGGAAATATTTTTCAGAGGTTTCCTCTTTCAGGGATTCCGCCAGCAATACGGCTGGGTGAGATCCATGCTGTTGAGTTCAGCCATCTTTGCATTCGCGCATCTCGATCTGGCTTCGCTCATCCCAACTTTTATCCTGGGCGGCGTGCTTGCCTGCGTTTATCACAAGTCGAATTCTGTCTGGCCCGGCATTATTTTGCATTTTCTCGTCAACGCTTTTGGGCTGTGTTCGGCATACGCGTTGATGCAATACCCGGAACTCATTCCTTCGTGATCAGGCGCACTTGATTCTCATAGAAGAAATACTCCCAAGCCCAGTTGATCAACACCAATAACCGATTTCGGAACCCGATCAGGCGATAGATGTGCAGGAACACCCAGATCACCCAGGCGATGAACCCGCTGAACGAGAGTCCCCAGATGCGTGCCACTGCCGCGTTACGCCCGATGGTCGCGAGCAGACCCGGGTCCTTGTAATGGAACGGCTCGGGGCTTCTGCCCTCGATGACGCGCAGGATGTTCCGCGCGGTGACCTTTCCCTGCTGGATGGCGACTGTGGACAACATCGGCAATGGCTGACCGTTCCCATTTTCGAGGTATGCCGCGTCGCCGAGGATAAAGACTTCGGGACGACCGGGCAACTGCAGGGTGGACTCGACTCGCACCCGTCCCGAACCTGCCTGCTGAACCCCGAGCCGATCCGCCAAATCAGCCGCGCGCACGCCCGCTGTCCAGATCACGGTTTGGGTGGGGATCTGCCTCCCGTCTGCAAGCGTGACGCGTTGACCGTCGTAATCGGTCAATTTTGTGTCGAGCATGATCTCGACGTTTTTGCTCCTCAACAGATCGAATGTGGCTTTGCGTAGTTCATTGGGGTAAGCGGGCATGACGCTGCTCCCCGCTTCGAGCAGGGGCACGCGCACATCCTTCAGGTCCATTTGCGGGTAATCCTTTGCCAGCACGTGTGTAATCAACTCTGCCAGCGCGCCCGCCGTTTCCACGCCTGTGGGTCCGCCGCCAACCACGACAAAGGTCAATAATGCCCTGCGCTTGTCAGGATCTGCTTCTCGGCTCGCTCGCTCGAACATCTTGAGCAGGTGGTTGCGCGCGCTGACCGCGCTGTGGATGTCCTTGATCTGGAAGCCGTTTTGTTCGACGGAGTTCATCCCGAAGAAATTTGTCTGCCCGCCAATGGCAAGGACGAGATAATCGTAGGCAATGATCGAACCGTCCATTTTGACGTAGCGCGCCTCGAAATCAATGGAGGTCACCTCGCCCATCTGGAAGGTGAGGTTTTTCTGCCTGCGGAAGATGGTCCGCAGGGGATAGGCGATCTGCGCGGGGAGAAGCCCGGCGATGGCAACCTGATACAGCAAAGGCTGGAAGAGGTGGTAGTTCTGCCGGTCGATGAGCGTGATGTTGACAGGCGCGTTGCGAAGTTTCTGTGCGAGGGTCAACCCGCCGAACCCGGCGCCGACGATAACGATGTGGGGGAGTTTTTGGGCGATCATGTCTGCCTGCCTTCCATTTGTGAAATCCTGCACTTTTATTTTACACTTAGACGGTCTGAATTATCAAAATATTCCCGAACAAAAAGGCAACAGAGTGACCTGTTGCCTTTTTACGGTATCTGTGACCGGCTTATCTTGATCTTGGAGCGGTCACAGATTCCAAAAGCGGAAGAGTTGCAGTCCGCGTATTGCCAGGTCCCAGTCCGCGCCGAGGATGGACGAGAAGATGTAAACAGCCGTCCATAAAAAATCGCCGACGAATGGAATGTACCAGATCGCCAGGATGATGATCCAGATGGCGTAGGCGCGGATGCGCTCCATCTGTTCCCGGATGACGGGATTGAGAAAGGGAGCGAGGATGTTGTACCCATCCAGCGGCGGGACCGGAATGAGATTGAAGAGGATCGCCCATACCTGCAAGACCAGCAGGAACGAGAGACCGGGTCCGATTGCCGTTTCGCCAATGGACGTGAAGCGCAAGAGGATGCCGAGAACGAGGGCAACCAATCCGTTGGCAGCAGGACCCGCCAGCGCCATGCCGCTCAACCAATTGCGGCTGCGGATGCGCCACGTTTCGATGTAGACCGCGCCGCCCGGCAGACCGATTCCGCCCATGAGGAGGAAGAGCATCGGCAGGATGATCGAAAGCAGGGGATGGGTGTATCTGAGAGGATTGAACGTGAGGTAGCCTTTTTCGCGCACGGTGGTATCGCCGCCGTAATAGGCAACCAAGGCGTGCGCGAATTCGTGCAGGCAGAGCGAAAAGATCCAGCCGAAGAAGACGATGGTGAAGGTCATAATTGCTCTGAAAGTTTTTTCTCGATGGAATTTACAAACTCGATTGCCGAATTCAGGATCTCAGTGGATTGTTCCCTGCTTATTCTTAACATTTCACGATAATCGCCTGTCAGGCGCATATCGAACGCACGATGAAGCATCGCGCTCATCTCCCTTGGAAAGACATCTTGTTTTATGAATTCCTGGTCAAATAATGCAATTACACCCTTGTGTTTTGACGTTCCCCTGTCAATTGTTACGAGCAAGGCAAGAACTGCGTAAAACATTTCATAGTATGAGCGATTAACAACACTTTGTGGAGATCCGCCCTGGTCGTATAGCATTCGGGCGTCGCCCAGCGCTTCTTTTGCCTGCTCCAGACGATATCGAATTAAAGCCTGTTTATAGGAGGATGCCTCGTTCATACAACCACCCCCTCTCTTTGGACAGAACGATAGAACGGCGAAACTGAAAGCAATTTCAATTCCCCTTCTTCTGCCGGGACAATCGAGATTAATTTACCCGCGTCGAACCCCACTTCCCAGGCAATGTTCGAGACCAACTTATGCGTTTTGTTATCAAGCAATGGCAGAATAACAAACAGATCAATATCGGAATATTTTGTCGCATCGCCGCGTGCCTGCGAACCGTACATGATGACCTTGACGGGTTGTCCCAATTCCTCGGAGATGCGCTCGCGGACCTTGGCAGCCAGTTTAAGCGCGCGTTTTCTTGGTCGAAGTTTTCTCATGTTGGTAATTATAACCCCTTACTTTTCATACCCATTTGGATTGGATTTGTGCCAGTCCCAGGCGCTGGCGATGATGGCGCGCAGGTCGTCGTGTTCGGGCTTCCAGCCGAGTTCGCGTTTGATCTTTTCGGAGGAGGCAACGAGACGCGCGGAGTCGCCGGGGCGGCGCGGCAGTTCCTGTACCGGAATCAGATGTCCCGTGACCTGACGCGCAGTCTCGATCACTTCGCGCACCGAATAGCCGTTCCCGCTCCCGAGGTTATAGGTCAGCCGGTCGCGTTCGGAGAGTCCATCCAGCGCGAGCAGGTGCGCGGTGACCAGGTCCGCGATGTGGATGTAGTCGCGGATGCAGGTGCCGTCGGGGGTGGGGTAATCCGCGCCGTAGATCGAAGCCGCCTCGGCGCGTCCCAACGGGATTTGCAGGACGCGCGGGATGAGATGCGACTCGGGCTGATGCGCCTCACCGCGCCCCGGCAGCGCGCCGGCGGCGTTGAAATAACGGAGCGCGGCAAAATGCAGCCCGTGGATCTGGCGATACCAATCGAGCGCCTGCTCGACCATGAGTTTGGTGTGACCGTAGACATTCGTCGGACCAAGGGGCGACTCCTCGGTGAGCGGCTCGTCGCTGGACTGGTAGACCGCGGCGGTGGACGACAGGACAAACCGCTTCACGCCCGCACGGACGGCTGTTTCCATTAAATCGAGCGAGTTCGTGAAATTGTTCTGGTAAAAGCGACCCGGTTCCTTCATGCTTTCGCCCGCTTCGATGAACGCGGCAAAGTGCATGACCGCGTCGAACTTCGAGCGGGTCAATGCCTCGACCAGTGTGTGACTATCCGAGAGATCCGCCTGAATGAACCTCGCGCCTTCAGGGATCGCCGCGCGGTGACCGGTGACGAGCGAATCGTAGACCGTGACGGAATGTCCCGCCTTGAGGAGTGCTTCCGCTGTTGCCGAGCCGATGTAGCCCGCGCCGCCTGTGACGAGAATGTTCATGAGGGCTCCTGAATGGGAAGGATTATAACGTACTGCGTCCCGCAAGATGCTTCGCATGCTGCGTATTGCGTGGGCGCAAAACATGCGAGGCAATCTGTTCTCTGTGCAGGGGATGGCAATGGAAACATGATCGAAAGCCGCAAAACGGATGTATAATCGCAAAAGGCTGTGATGACCGAATCCTTCGATTCCATTCCGAGCAAAGAACTTCTGCAGGAAGTCACGCGTCGTATCGTGGCGAGTGTGAAGCCGCGGCGCGTGCTTTTGTTTGGGTCTGCCGCGCGGGGGCAAATTACCAGGAACAGCGATTTTGACATGCTGGTTGTGGTATCTGAACGCGCTCATCGCCGCCGGACAGCACAGAAGATCTACCGCAACCTGCATGGAAGCGGCGTTGCAGTGGATATCGTCGTCGCGACCGAGAGCGACCTGAAAAAATATGGGAAGCGCGCAGGGACAATTTTGAAAACCGCCCTGCAAGAGGGGCGCGTGCTTTATGAAGCATAAGGACCCGACCGATCCACGCGCATGGCTGTTACGCGCAAAAGGAAATTTGACGTTGGCGGAGAAAGGGGGAAGGATGAAAGGGGTTCTGCTCGAAGACTTGTGTTTCAATGCGCAACAAGCCGCCGAAAAAGCGCTCAAGGCGGTTTGCCTGGCACAAGGTACGGACTTTCCCAAGATTCATTCACTGGTGCAATTGATGGATATTCTGGAGGCTGGTGGGGTGGAAATTCCAGGGAACGTTCGGGATGCCGATATTCTTACGCAATATGCGGTTCAATCGCGTTATCCGGGCGTTGAGGAGGAGATCGCCAGGGATGAATATCGTGATGCGTTGAAACTTGCGGCAGGTGTGGTTTTCTGGGCGGAAAAAATCATCAAGTAGATGCGGTAGATGATGGGGGGCTGATTGTCTATTGATTATTCCACTGCTCTGCATACCAGCGGATGTATTCCTCCACGTGCGCGGACCAATATTCCTCCGTATGCGCGCCGCTGTAGAGATGCCATTCGTGGACGATACCGTGTTGCGTGAACTGCGATTCCACGAGAAGCGCCATTGAGAGTTCCGGGTCGTTATCGCCGATGTCCATGAAGATGGCCGGGCGCGAGGATACTGGAATGTTCTGCATCCATCTGTCAATGGAATTCTTGTCGTTTCGAAGCACGGCAAGGGAGTGCAAGCCGATTACGCCGAACAGGTCCCAGCGGGTGAGACCTAGCCGCAACGCCCAGCCCGCGCCGCGTGACATGCCTCCGATGGCGCGATGACGTCTATCGGGAAGAGTTCGATACGTTTCGTCAATGTATGGGACGAGGGAGTCAACGAGTCGTTGACCGAAGCCTGAGCCTGCCTCGAGATTCCAATAACGGTCATCGGGGAAGATGATAATGAACGGTCTTGCTTCGCCCGAGAGGATCAGTTCGTTGACGACATCCACCGCGCCGAGGCGGATCCACTGGTCGGCAGTGTAGGTCTGTCCGTGCAAGAGGTAAAGCACGCGATAACGCGCATCGGTCTTTTCGTCATAGCACGGGGGCAGATAAATAAAAAATGCCTGCGGAGGTTTGGTGGATTCGAGAATCCCTTCGTCCACGCGGCCGGGTTCCGAGAGGCAGGTCAGAGGTGTGAGAGTCGCTGTTTGTGCCGGAGAAGGTGTTAATGATGGTTCAGGCGTGGAGGTGGATGTGGAGATGGCGGCCGGTTTCAGGGTTGGGGTCGGTTGAATGGAGGGGGAGCAGGCATAAAGTCCCGCGAGAAGCGTAAGCAGCAGTATGATCCGTTTTGTTGCTTGACGGGTGTTCATTCCAAGCATTATACTCACACCGCTTTGATCGGGGCGCCGTTTCGCCCCGCAACGACGGGGTAGCGCAGTCCGGTTAGCGCGTGGCGTATTCAGCGCCAAGATCCGGGTTGCGGCGTCCCAACCGCCCATCGGGGCGTAGCGCAGTCCGGCTAGCGCGCTTGCTTTGGGAGCAAGAGGTCCCGGGTTCGAATCCCGGCGCCCCGACAGAAAATCATATCGTCATTGCGAGCCACGTAGTGGCGAAGCAATCCCCGTCATGGGATTGGAGATTGCTTCGTCGCGACGAACGCTCCTCGCAATGACGATGGTTTTGTTTAATGCTACAATACACATGGAGTTGACCTATGGCAAAAAAAGTGGATGGCGTCATCGAAGCAGTGCGTTATAAAAACGGACAGGTCGTTGCCGCCCGCGTCTACGAACGGCGCGGCGCGGCGTTCTCGGACCGCCTGATGTTGGACCGCAGGGAACTCCTCGAACGGCTCAGAAGCGGAAAGCGGTTCGTCATCGGCGAGCGGAAACAATTCCTCGCCGGCACGTTCGAGGAGGGCAAACCCGTGCAGGTCGTCAGCCGCGATGGGAAGGAATTCCTCTCGACGCAGGAGCAGGAGGGACGGAACGAACTGGAAGGCGCGCTGGTCTTTTAAGAATCCATCATGAAGATCATTGACAAAACCCCCCTGCTCGACGAAAAAGGCGAACTTGGCATCCTCCAGCGTGTGCAGGGCATGCTCAGGTTCGGTTTCAACTGGCCCGATCAACTGGCTGTGCAAAAGGCGATTATCTCGTTCCTCGACCGTCAACTGGAAAAGGGATACACTCTCATCCGCAACATGCCATTGGGCGAAAGCGGGATCATCGTCCCGATCATCCTGCTCGGACCGCCGGGAATTTTCGCGATCAACATTGCGGATGGGCGGGGCAGGTATCAAGCCAGCGGCGAATCGTGGAATGTGGATTCAGGGAACGGCTACAAACCCGCGCCCATCAACCTGGTTCAACAAACGCGCCGCCTGTCGCGCGCCTTGCGTGCGTATCTTGAATGGCAGGGGTATAACGTACCTGTCAACATAGAGTCGGTGTTGATCGCAGGCGACCCCGGTATGCACATCGAATCGGAACGGCCGGTGATCAGGGTCATGATGATTGACGGCATCAAATCGTTTGTCTCGGGGCTGGGAACAGGACGCCCTGCGCTAAACGTCGAAACCGTACACGAAGTGACGGAACGCATCCTGAACCCTCGACCGCCAAAGAAGGAACCTGCCGCCCCGCCGGGTATTGCTGGGGAGCGGGAACCGACCCAGCCCAGGGTCTCGCGTGCGCGCGCGATCTTTGATGCCGCCGAGGATGCGAAGCCGTTCGATCCCGCAGACTTCGACTTCGCGATGACCGACGAAGGCGTCGAACAAGACATACCGTTCGTCCCGCGTGAGACGAGTCCGGCAGAGCCCCTGCCGCCGCCGAAGGGCAAACGCATCCTCGGCATGACGATCCCTCAACTTGCCGTCATCCTCGTGTTGGGATTGTGTCTCATCCTCCTCGCGGCGGCTTTCGTCTACGTGATTTTCTTTTTCTCCTGAGAGCCAGATTGTCTGCATTTCTATCCGTTATCATTCCCGCGCATAACGAGGAGAACCGCCTGCCCGACACCCTGGAGAGAGTGCTTCATTTTCTCGAGAAACAAACCTTCACATCCGAGGTGATCGTGGTCGAGAACGGCAGTTCCGACGGCACGCTTGCCACCGCGCAGGAATTTGCAAAACTGCATGACAACCTCCGCGTCATCCAGAGCGAACGCGGCAAGGGCGCCGCGGTCAAACGCGGCATGCTCGAAGCGCAGGGGGAATATCGCTTCATGTGCGACGCCGATCTCTCCATGCCCGTCGAGGGGATCGCGAAATTCATCCCCCCCGCGCTCGAGGATTTCCATATTGCCATCGCCTCGCGCGAAGCGAAGGGCGCGGTGCGTTATAACGAACCGGCATACCGCCACCTCGGCGGGCGCGGCATCAACTACATCATCCAGGCGCTCATCCTGCCCGGCCTGAACGACACGCAATGCGGTTTCAAATGCTTTCGCGCGGACGTTGCCGCGGATGTCTTCCGCCGCCAGACACTGCATGGCTGGTCGTTCGACATCGAACTGCTTTACCTGGCGCGCCGTCGCGGCTATCGCATCACGGAAATCCCCATTCACTGGCATCACTTCAGCGACAGCAAGGTCAGCGCGCTGCGCGATGCCGTGCAGATGATCCGTGATATCTTCCGCATCCACGCCAACGCGCGACGTGGAGTCTACGACCATGAAACGAGTTGACCCGGACCTTTCTCATGAATCGAAACTGTGGGACGAGGGCATGCTTTACATTGCGGGATTGGACGAAGCCGGACGCGGCGCCCTAGCCGGACCCGTCGCGGTCGGGATCGTGATCCTGCCAAAAGACAAAACGCTTCTTTCCGGGACTTTGGCTGGGGTGCGCGATTCCAAGCAGTTGACTCCCCTCAAACGCGACTCGCTTGCGCCGCACATCCGCGCGTCCGCCCTCGCGTGGAGCGTTGGATTCGCCGATGCCGGGGAAATAGACATGCAGGGTATCGTGCGCGCCACGCGTCTCGCCGCGATCCGCGCCCTGCATCAATTGCCGCTTTCTCCTCAATATTTGCTCACCGATTTCCGGCTCGAACTCCCGCAACTGGACATCCCACAGACCTCCCTCGTCAAAGGCGACGCGCGCTGTTTGAGCATCGCCTGCGCCTCGGTGCTGGCGAAGACCGAACGCGACGCGCTGATGCGCGAACTCGATGCGCGTCACCCCGGCTACGGGCTGGGAAAAAACAAGGGGTACGGCACGCAAACACATCGGTCCGCGTTGAAGCGGTTGGGGGCATCCGAAATCCATCGGAAAACATTTCACGTCAAATAAATACACAGTACGTGTTGCGTACTGCGTATTGTGTAACGCTCCATTCCGATGCCTGTAAATCAACTCGTCATTTTCCCAAACCAGCCGCGCCGTTCCATCCACTTTGCGATCTCCAGCACTGGCGATACAGTAACGGCAAGCGCCAAGACAATGAGCCAGTCCACCAGCGGCAGGCTGAATGTTCCAAACGGTTCATGCAGGATGGGCAGATAAATGATCAATCCCAGCAGGATCAGTTCCCACACGATGGCAATATTGAGCCATTTATTGGAAAACGGTTTATGAAACACCGAATTGCGGTCGGAACGGAAGTTGTATGCCTTGAAGAACTGGATGAGCACCAGCGAGACGAAGGTCATGGTCATCGCCTCCTCGGTGCTTCGTCCCGAATTCATTGCCCAGATGAACAGACCGAGATTCACGAGTGCCGACCACGCGCCGCCGATGACCATGAGCGAAACGACGGGGCGGGTGAAAATGCCCGTGCGCGGGTTGCGCGGCGCGCGGCGCATCAAGTCGTCTTCCGGCGGATCCACGGCGAGCGCGAGCGCGGGCAAGCCGTCCGTGGCGAGGTTGACGTACAGGATCTGCACCGCGAGAAGAGGCAAAGGCAAGCCAAGCAACGTCGCGCCAGCCATCAAACCGATCTCGCCGATGTTCGAGGCGAGAAGGTACATCAGGTATTTCTTGATGTTGCCGAAGATGCCGCGTCCCTCCTCCACCGCCGCGACGATGGAAGCAAAGTTGTCGTCGGTGAGCATCATGGCGGCGGCTTCCTTGGTTACGTCGGTGCCGGTGACGCCCATCGCAATGCCAATGTCGGCTTTCTTTAGGGCGGGCGCGTCGTTCACGCCGTCGCCGGTCATGGCAACGATGTGACCTTTCTTTTGCAGGGCGGTCACAACCCGCAGTTTGTGCGCCGGGGATACGCGCGCATAGACCTCGATTTCCTCCACCTGTTCATCGAACGTCTCGTCGCTCATCGCCTCGAGTTGCGCGCCGGTGATCACGCGCCCGGTCTTGAGCAGGCCGAGTTCGCGCGCCACCGCCTGTGCCGTGAGCGGATGATCGCCTGTGATCATCACCACCTTGATGCCCGCCTCCTCGCACGTGCGGATGGACTCCTTCGCCTCGGGGCGCGGCGGGTCAATCATGCCCAGCAACCCCAGGAAGATCATCTCCTTTTCGGCATTCTCGATGGTCGCATTGGAATGAGATGCAACTGCCAGGACGCGCAAGGCGTCGTTTGCCATCTCGCGCGCGGCGGCGACGATGCGCTCTCTGCCAGCCGCGTCGAGCGCGGCTTCTCCATCCGCGGTCAACTGCCGCGTGCATGATTCAAGGATGATCTCCGGCGCGCCCTTTGAATAGGCAACCACCTTGCCGTTCATCTTGTGCAGGGTGGTCATGCGCTTGGTCTCGGAAGTAAAGGGGATTTCATCAATGCGCGGATATTGCTTGTCCAGTTCGGCTTTCTTCAAGCCTGCCTTGGCGGCGGCAACCACCAGCGCGCCCTCGGTGGGATCGCCCTTGACGCGCCAGCGTTTATCCGCTTCATTGAAGACGATGCGCGCATCGGATGCCAGAACTGCGTCCCGCAAAAGTTCCTTCGCGGAGGCGGGAGGTTCCATCTGCGAACCGTTGATGGAGAATTGCCCGCGCGGTTCGTACCCGGCGCCCGATACATTTAGCAAATGCCCGGCGGCGAAGATCTTCCGCACCGTCATTTCATCCCTGGTCAACGTGCCGGTCTTGTCGGTGCAGATGACCGATGTGCTTCCCAGCGTTTCGACGGCGGGCAGGCGGCGCACCAGCGCGTGACGCTTGACCATGCGCTGCACGCCGATGGCAAGCGAGATCGTGACCACCGCAGGCAGCGCCTCGGGGACCACCGCCACCGCCAGCGCGATGCCGAAGATGATCATTTCGATCAGAGGTTCCCCGCGGAAGATGCCGAAACCGGCGATGACCGCCACGACCACGAAGGCGGCGCGCGCCAATGCGGTCCCGACCTTGTCCAGGTTTTCCTGGAGCGGCGTCCTGCCGCTTTCGACGGTCTGCAATAACTGGGCGATCTTGCCGAATTCCGTGTTCATGCCTGTGGCTGTGACCAGCGCGCGTCCGCGTCCATACGTCGCCGCCGTTCCGCCGTAGACCATGTTCCGGCGGTCGCCGATTGCCAGACTGCCGGTGCCGTTCGGCTGAACCTGCTTTTCGACCGGCACGGATTCGCCGGTCAGCGCGGCTTCCTCCACCTGCAGGTTGACCGATTCGATCACGCGCGCATCCGCCGGGATCTTGTCGCCTGCCCGCAGGAGGATCACATCCCCCGGCACCACCTCGCGCGCGGGGATTTCCTCTTCCTCGCCATCCCGCAACACGGACGCCATCGGCGCCGCCATCTGGCGCAAGGCTTCGATGGCGCGTTCGGCACGGTACTCCTGCACAAATCCCAGCCCGACCGCGAACAGGACGATCACAGCGATGGCGATCGCGTCCACGCCCTCGCCGAGGAACGCCGAAAGCGCGGTGGCGGCAAGCAGGATGATGATCAAAACGTTCTTGAATTGTTCGAGCAGGATCTCCCAGGGGGAAATGCGGCGTGCCGCTTGCAGTTCGTTCGGTCCATGTTTGGCAAGGCGGTCAGCCGCCTCCTTTGAAGATAATCCATCCCTGTTCGCCGAAAGTTTTCTGAACGCGTCTTCTACTTCGAGCGTATGCCAATCCTTTTGCTGTATCTTCTCTTCTTCGTATATCATGCAGTGTTCTCCTGCAAAGCGATACGGCGTCGGCGATAGTCTGCCAATTAAAGCGAGACCACCACGCCTTCGTGATGGTCTCGCCAAACGCTTTCGGTGCGTTTCGGGCTGCCGATGGCTCGCAAAGCGCGCCATGTCCTGACGACAGCTCGTTGGCGCATGAAGCGCCATGGCTACTCCCCAATCAATAATAAGTGTATTCCTCCGTCGGGGGAATGTCAAGCCAAAAATCCCGGCAAGTGTCTTAGGCAGGCGCGATCCTCGTGCCCGCGGGAATCTCCGTATCCTTTGCAATCACCACGATCCCGTCGCGCACGTAATAGAGGCTGCCGTCCACATCGTTGTGATCGCGCGGAAACGGCAGGATGATCACGCCGTCGCCGATGCGGGCGTTTTTATCGAGGATGGCGGATTCGATGTGACAGTTCCTGCCAATGCCGATGGGCAGGTTGCCGCGCGGCTTCTCCATATCGTAGTAATCCGATCCCATCACGATGCTGTCCTTGATCACCGTCCCCTCCGCGATCTGGCTGCGGACGCCGACAATGGAATGCGTGATCTTCGCCTTGCGGATGCGGCATCCCTCCGCGACCAGCACATCCTTCAACTCGCTGTCCTCGACGATCGAGCCAGGCAGGAAGCGCGCGTGGGTATAGATCGGCGCTTTGGCATCGTAAAAGTTGAAGGGCGGGTCTGGGTTTGTCAATTTCAAATTGGTCTCGTAGAACGAACGGATCGTCCCGATATCCTCCCAATATCCCTCGAAGTCGAAACCATATACCTGATGCGATTGAATGGCTTCGGGGATGATCTCGCCGCCGAAATCGTCGTGCCGCAAATGATAATTGAGCAGGTCGTGCAGCACCTTTGTCTTGAACATGTAAATTCCCATCGAGCCCAGGAACGGTCGCTCCGGGTCGTCGCGGCTGATGAATTTTTTCTGGACTTCGGCGTCCTTCGGCTTTTCGATGAACGATGAGATCTGACCATCCGCCTCGACCTTCAACAAACCGAAACGGGACGCCTCGCTTCGCGCGACGGGTTGGACTGCCACCGTTATATCGGCATTCGTCTCCCAGTGATGCTCCGCCATCTCGCGATAATCCATGCGGTAGAGATGATCGCCCGCGAGGATCAGCACGTACTCCGCGCCCGTCGCCTGGATTTCGAATAATTGTTTCCGCACCGCGTCCGCCGTGCCTTGATACCAGTCCGCGCTCTGGGGCGTCTGCTCCGCCGCCCAGATCTGCACCCAGCCGGTGTGGAACACGTCGAAGTTATAGGCTTGGGAAATGTGCCGGTGGAGCGAAACAGAATTGAACTGGGTCAGAACCGCAATGCGATAGATCCTCGAATTGATGCAGTTGCTGATGGGGATGTCTATCAGCCGGTATTTTCCCGCGATCGGCACGGCGGGCTTCGAGCGCAACTGCGTCAGCGGGTGCAGGCGCGACCCCCGCCCTCCTCCCATGATGACGCCCAGTACATCGTTCATTGACGGCATGTTGAACCTCCATGGATTCCGTCATTGCGAGGAGCGTTTGCTGCGACGAAGCAATCTCCCAATTGAGCGAAGAATTGTACGCCTCGAAATGACTTCATAATGCCGTCATTATCTCTTAAAACCCAGAAACTGGCGCGCTTTTGCCGTGACGAAAATAATCGGGTATGCCAGCAGGATCAGCAGGTCTATCAATACAAAGAACAGGTGAAGTTTCATCTTGCGCCTCCTCCGAAAGGAATAAAAACGCGAAACCACCGCGCTGGCAGTCTCGCGAACGCATTGAGTGCGTGGATGACCGGGAGCGTTCGGGCGTTCGAACGAGACTCCGTCCTGACGATCATCTGCCCTGCGAACGGGTACGACCCGGGCAGGCGCTACTCCCTGTTTTCTGATTTCATTGTACATATTTGAAACTTGAAAGTCAACACAATGGGGGCAGGTCTAATAAAAATCTTAGATATCCGAGATGTTGTATGACAATGAGTGGTTGAATTCCCCGTTCTTTTGGCTGATGTTACGGGTATTTTCCCTTCGTGACCTTCGCATCATTTCGGCATCTGCTTCGACAGGCTCAGCACAGCGGCTCAATGCAAGCCTTTGTGGTGAAAAATGGTTTTCCCGTAAAAAAACTTAGCCCGACGATTTTTCACGTCGGGCTAAGAAATCGAGCCTTTGGCTTCTCCAGACAGCCAGCGGCGGTCGGTTACTTCACGAACACGGGTACCAGGCTGTTGTTATTGGTGCCGTCGCCCAGTTGTCCGTCCTTGTTCAAACCCCAGCACTGGATGTCGTTCGCGCCGGGAGCGCTCGAATTGATCAGCACGCAGGCATGGTCTTTTCCGACAGCCAACTGCCAGGCACTCGAGAGATTCTGAACAAGTTGAGGTTCAGGACTGCGGATTCTGGAATTATTGCCCAGCTGTCCGTAGCCATTGGAACCCCAGCACTTTACTGTGCCATTTTTCAACAAGGCGCAGGCATGACCCAGTCCGCCATCCACGTACGCGGCATCTGTAACGTCATTGATTGTCTTGATCCGCCCAGACTGGAACAGACTGGGGATGCCATTTTGCCCCAGGACCATGACCAGCGAGATGAAGCGGTTGGCGGTCACATCCACGATGGCGTCGCTAAAGCCGCCGATATCCTGGACAGAACCCTGGCTTAAGCACCTGAGCAGGTTGGTCCCCATCAAACCACAGGAAGCATTCCTGCCCGCATCCACGTTCGAAATGCCGCTGATCAGCACAGCCAGAGTGGGCGTTGACCGGTTCGTTCGTGTGCCGTCAGCCAATTGTCCCTGGTCGTTGTTGCCCCAGCACATCACCCTCCCATAGATCATGACCGCGCAGGTGTAATCCAAGCCTGCTGTGATATCCATTACGCCGCTTAGCACCCTGACCGGCGTATTCCGGTTTGTCTTTGTTCCATCGCCGATCTGTCCCTGTGAGTTCTGACCCCAGCACCAGACATTGCCTCCGCTCAGAACGCAGGTGTGGTTGCCGCCGGCAACGATGGTGGTACTGCCCGCCAGTCCGACCACATCCACCGGAACATTACTGCTTTTATTGGTTCCGTCGCCGAGCTGGCCGAAATCATTGTTGCCCCAGCACTTTACGCCGCCTTCCGGTCTGATTGCACAGGTATGGGC
>CAYQOF010000035.1:0-11667 GCA_964419035.1 uncultured Anaerolinea sp.
CAGCATTTATATCGTCAATCAAAGAACGGCGCGCCCGAACTGCTCACGCCAGGGGATGGCTATCGCTATGCCGATTTGGTCTTGGATGAAAAACGCCACCGCCTCATCTGCATCCGCGAGGACCACATCGGTGAGGGCGAGGCGGTCAACACCATCGTGAGCATCAATCTCAACGGGAACGATAACGGAACGGTTCTGGTCTCGGGGAACAACTTCTATTCCAACGCGCGTCTCAGCCCCGATGGGAGCAAACTCGCCTGGCTGACGTGGAATCATCCCAACATGCCCTGGGACGGGACCGAACTATGGATCGCGGATGTGATGGAGGATGGCACGCTTCGAAACGCGGACCTTGTAACTGGTTCCGTTACCGAATCCATTTTCCAGCCCGAATGGTCCCCCGATGGAATCCTGTATTTCGTTGCTGAATATACCGGCTGGTGGAATCTCCATCGCTGTGTGGACGGCAAAGTCGAAGCGTTGCATCCCATGGAAGCCGAGTTCGGCGAACCGCAATGGGTATTTTGCACCTCCACATACGATTTTGCCTCCGCCGACAAAGTCACCTGCCGGTACAGCCAGAACGGACTCTGGCATCTGGCTTCGCTGGATACAAGGACCAAAACCCTTTCCCCCATTGAAACACAATACACCGACATCTTCGATATCCGCGCGGGAAAAGGATTTGTAATCTTCACGGCCGGATCGCCCACGCGGCCTTTTGCAATCGTCCGCATGGACGCGGAAAACCTGAAAATGGAGATCATCAAGCAGGCGTTTGAAGTGACCGTGGAGGAGGAATATCTTTCGCGAGCCAGACCGATCTCCTTCCCCACCACAGACGGCAAAACCGCATACGCGATTTACTACCCTCCTCAAAACAAGGATCACGCCGCGCCCAAAAACGAAAAGCCGCCTCTCATGGTCATCAGTCACGGCGGACCCACCTCCGCGACCGGCACAACGCTCCGATACGGACTCCAATATTGGACCAGCCGCGGCTTCGCGGTGGTGGATGTCAACTACGGCGGCTCGACAGGCTACGGGCGCGAATATCGTCAGCGGCTCAACGGCAACTGGGGCATTGTGGATGTGGACGACTGCTGCAACGCCGCTTTATATCTCGTGAGGGAGGGTCTGGCGGATCCGAACCGTCTTGCCATTCGCGGCGGGAGCGCGGGCGGTTACACAACGCTTGCCTGCCTCGCGTTTCGCGATGTGTTCAAGGCAGGCGCGAGCCATTTCGGAATCAGCGATCTTGAAGCAATGGCTACAGAGACACACAAGTTCGAATCAAGATACTTGGACTCGATGATCGGTCCATACCCCGAACGCAAGGATTTATACGACGCGCGCTCGCCGATCAACTTTGCCCACAATATCAATTGTCCGCTCATTCTCTTCCAGGGCGATGAAGACAAGGTCGTTCCGCCGAATCAATCGCAAAAGATGTTCGAGGCGGTGCGCGCCAGGGAAATCCCCACCGCCTACGTTTTGTTCCAGGGCGAGCAGCACGGCTTCCGCAAAGCCGAATCCATCAAACGCGCGCTCGAAGGCGAACTGTATTTCTACTCAAGGATCTTCCAATTCGATCTGGCGGAGGAGATTGAGCCGGTGCAGATTGAAAATTCTTCTTCTCGGAGGACATGGCGGATTTGATGGAACCCGCCGCTTCATCCGACCCCCAGGCGGCTCGCCAATTAATAGACAGCGACCAAGCCTCAGCCGCGGTCATCATCCCAAAAGGATTCACCGACAGCGTCATCCCCGCGCAAGGGACAATGTTCAACCCTTGCCGAACGCGCGCAAGGGACATTGCCCCGCCTGATGATCTCGCCCACGCAAACTGCGCAGGTATTGGGCGGCAAGGTGCTGGGCATATTTTTCATGGGCGGCGCGCTTCGGCGGTGTTCATCATCCCTGCTGGAATCAATATTGAGTTATTGCAAAGCGGCTCTGCGGAAGTGGAACTGCTCCAACAGCCGAATAACCTCAACGTGACGATTGCCGAGCGCGCCGTGTTGACCGCCATCCGCCGGGTGAGTAGTTCCATCTCCGCCGCGCAGAACGCGGTGATGCAGCGCGAATCAAAACAACCCTTTGCATCGGACGCCGAAAAGCAAACCTATTTCGAGAGTTCACTGGATTTGGCGCAGTCCATTCAGGAGGGTGCGCCCGAACGCGTGACGGTCATCGAAGGGACGACGCCCGACACAGTTGAATATGATCCACGCGCCAATTCATCCGCGGGACAATTGATCACGTGGGTGTTCATTCCGCTGTTTGGTATTTCCGCATTGTTCGCCTACGAACGCCAGCAGGGAACATTGCGCCGCCTGCTCACCACCCCCTCACGCAAAGCGACCTTCCTGCTCGGCACGATCTCAGGTCAGGTGGCGATGGCGCTCGTGCAGATGCTGCTGCTTTCCAAGATTACGGAGCGGGCCGCAAGGCAGGCTGCGGTTTTTCGCGGGGATATCTCAGCAAAAGCCCCTGCAACTGGATGGGCATGAGAGGCTGTCCGTTTTCCAGGTCGCCGAACGGAACATAATACGTTTCGATCGCGTTGCCAAAACGGTTCTGGTACATGAACAGGATGTATTTCCCATCCGGACTGAAACGCGCGTCGCGATAACAGCAATTGCCGTCAATCGGATTGAGCTTCACTCCCTGCTGCGTGACGCTGTCGTAAAAATACAGATCTCCAAACCCTTCATTGCGGACGTAATCGTTCAGAAGGAAGCGATTGCCGCCGTCCCAGTCGAAACTCGGGATGCGCGCGCTCCCAATCCCGATATGGTCGCCGGGAAGTTTATCCAACAGAACGGGACCGATCGTCCGGCAGTTCGGTATGTCTACATCCAGCAGAAAGACCTGATCCGTGGATGATAGTTGGGTATCCACGACAAGTGCCGCAAGGCGGGTGGAATCCTCCGACCAGATCACATCCCTGAACGCAAACTGATTGTAGAAACAATTCCCTTCGAGGGCGAGCAGGTTGAAGCGCGTGGTCACCCTCTTTAGTTCTTCAATATCGAATGGCAGGATGTTCAAGGTGCGCTGAACGCTGATCGCCACGAGTTCGCCATCCGGCGAGACGCGAAAACCCTCCAGTTGTTCGTTGAGTGTGAAACAGACAATCGGGTTGATTTCCCTTGTATTCGCATCCAGCAGATAGGCGCAATTACGGGAGATGTAAATCAACCGGTTGCCGGGGATCCATTGCAGATTCCGCTTTGGGGCGTTGTCCGTGCGGACCTGGATCAAATCGCTTCCGTCCACGTTCATGAGATGGATCTGGCTCCCGGACAGGAACGCGATCTGATCCGCCCCGCCGGGGACCGGTATGGCTGTGGGCGGCGCCGGTGTGGGCGATGCTTCGGCAGTGGAAGTAAACGTCGGCGCGGGGGCGAGGGTTTCGGTGGGAGGACTGTTCGTCGAAGACGGAGCCAGGCTGGGGGTCGGGGTTGAGGCGGGTAATAGAAAAGGGATTTGACTGCGCAGAGCAAACCATCCAAAGAGAACGATCAATACTGTCCCGCCAACGAACCACCAGTTCCTGCGCGATGGACGCGCGTAAGGGGCGGTGGTTCTGTCCATGATCGTCGAGGCGGGCTGCAGGATGCGGTCTTCCCCGAAAGCCGCGAGGTTGAGCGCGCGGGCAAGGTCAATTGCAGCGGCATAACGCTCCTCCCTGTTCTTTGCCATGGATTTCCTGATGATCTCGTCCACAGCGGGCGGCAGGTCAGGATTCTCCTTGAGGATTTCAGGGATAGGTTCATTGACCTGCTTGATAATGGAGGCGATGGGCGCATTGGACTCAAACTTATACGGCTGCGCCCCGCTCAACATCTGATAGATGATGACGCCCAGACCGTAAATATCACTGCGGCCATCCACCGGCTGGCTGTAAGCCTGTTCCGGGCTCATATAACCGGGCGTACCGACGACGCGTCCATCCTGCGTTCCGGAATAGGCGGCTTCGGTAATCTTGGCGACCCCGAAATCGGAGATGTAGGGATTGTTGTTGGCGTCGAACAGTATGTTATCGGGTTTGATGTCGCGATGGACGATGCCGTTCCCATGGGCATGATCGAGCGCCAGCGCCACACGTTCGATGATACGGGCGGTATCCTGGAGCGAGAATTTCCCGTTTTCGATCAGCGAGGTGAGCGACCCGCCTGCCATAAACCGCATGACAAAAAAAGACTGCCCGTCATCCTCGCCCACATCGTACACAGGCACGATGGCGGGATGTTCCAACGATGCGATCGTCTTGAGTTCGCGCTTGAACTGGGCGCGGAACTTCAGATTGTGCATCATCTCGCGCGGCAAGACCTTGACGGCGACTTCACGATTGAAATTCGGGTCGAATGCGCGATAGACGGTTGCCATGCCCCCCCGTCCGATCTCTTCCTTGATCTGGTACCTGCCGATTTTCCTCGAAAACATTTTGCCCAAGTATAACCACCCCACAGGCGCCGCGCAAGCACGGATAAATGCAGAATGATGATAAAAACGTCCCGCTTCCCGCGGGACGTTTCGGCTTCTGCTTCGACCGGCTCGGCGCAACGGCTCAGTGCAAGCCTTCGGGCCTGATCCTGTTTCGAAATAACGGAGGCTGCACTTCAGGCGCCCAAATACGCGTCCTTGACGGCTGGGTTATCCATCAATTCCTTTGCTGATCCTGCAACCGTGAGCCGCCCGGTCTCCAGCACGTAACCGCGGTGCGCCAGTTTGAGCGCCTGACGGGCATTCTGCTCGACCAGCAGGATGGTCGTGCCGGCGGCGTTGATCTCGCGCACGGTCTGGAAGATCTCACGCACCAGCACGGGCGCCAATCCCATCGAAGGTTCGTCCAGCAGCATGAGCCGTCCGCGCGTCATCAGGGCGCGCGCAACCGCAAGCATCTGCTGTTCGCCGCCAGAAAGCGTCCCCGCCAGTTGGTTCTGTCGTTCCGCCAGGCGCGGAAAGATATCGAAGACGCGTTGAAAATCCCGTCCCATTTCCTTCCGGTCTTTGCGGCTCCAGGTGGAAAGTTTCAGGTTTTCCATTACAGTCAGGTTGGCAAAGATGCCGCGTCCTTCAGGGACGTGAGCCACTCCCATTTCTACAACACGATGCGCAGGAACGGCGCCCAGATTCGCACCGTCGAACGTGATCCTGCCGCTGCGAATCGGAACGATCCCGGAGATGGCGCGCAGGAGCGTGGATTTTCCCGCCCCGTTGGCTCCGATCAAAGTGACGATCTCCCCTTCACGGACCTCCAGCGAAACGCCCTGCAAGGCAAGGATGTTGCCGTAGGCGACGTGCAAGTCCTGTATCGAGAGAAGCGCTCCATTCGATGTCATACCGTCTCCTCGCCCAAATATGCCTCGATCACTTGTGGATTATTCTGGATCTCGGTCGGGGTGCCTTCGGCGATGGTCTGCCCGAAATCCAGCACTTTGATACGTTCGGCGATGCCCATCACCACGCGCATCTGATGTTCGATCAGGAGGATCGTCAATTGGAATTCGCGGCGGATCCAGAGAATGGTTTCCATGAGTTGTTCCACCTCCGCCGGGTTCATGCCGGCGGCGGGCTCATCCAGCAGCAACAGGTTCGGGCGCGTTGCCAGCGCGCGCGCGATCTCAAGCCGCCTCTGTTGACCGTAGGGCAGGTTCTTCGATGTGGTTTCCGCCAGGCCGTCCAGCCCGAAGATGTTCAACAACTCGAGCGATTCCCGTCGGACTCGATCCTCGTGTTGGGTGAAACGCGGCAGGCGCAGCAAAGCGTCCCATTGCGAGTAACCCGCCCGGGAGTAGTGAGCGATGCGGACGTTATCCAGCACCGAGAGTTCCTTGAAGAGCCGTATGGTCTGGAATGTTCGGGCAATGCCCCTGTTGATGATCTCGTGCGTTTTATGACCGATCAAATCCCCGCCATTCAGCCTGATCCTCCCCTCAGTGGGAACATACACGCCGGTGATCAGATTAAAGACGGTGGTCTTCCCCGCGCCGTTGGGTCCGATGATGGCGACCAGTTCGCCGGGCTGCAGTTCGAGGTTGAAATCCTGCACGGCACGCAGACCGCCGAAATTGTGAGTGAGGTGTTCGATGTGAAGAAGTGTCATGACGGCACCTCGCTCCCGCGCTTCGAAGCCTGTATCTCCTTTCGATACTCCGCAAGCGCCTCAGGACGTTCCTTGCGCGGGATCAGAAAGCGAAACTCTTTCAATCCCATGATCCCATAAGGTCGGAAGATCATCAGCAGGATGAGCATGAGCGGAGCGACGACCAGACGCCATTCCTGCGAAATCCCGATCTGCTGAAGCACCGTCCGCAGCCCTTCCATGACGACGGTGAATACCGTGGCGCCCAAAATGGAACCGCCGAGGCTGCCGATCCCGCCGAGGTACACCATCACAAGCATATCGGTGGATTTCAGGATGGTGAACGAGCGCGGGTTGATAAATTGAAGTTCGTGGGCAAACAAACCGCCGGCGATCCCAGCCAGAAAAGCGGAGAAGACAAACGTAAGCACTTTGACCTGGCGGGTATTGACACTCACCAATCCCGAAGCGGTCTCGTCTTCGCGAAGGGAAAGCACGCCGCGCCCGAAGTTCGAGAAGACGTAATTTCGCGCCAAAAAGACCGCCACGATGACCCAGATATAAACCCACCACAGAGTGGTCAGTTTTTCCATGCCCATAAAACCGCGCGGTCCGCCGATGACTTCCAGGTTTTCCAGCACGCTTTTGATGATCATGTTGAACGCCAGGGTCACGATTGCCAGGTAATCGCCGCGCGTGCGGAAGGACGGAAAAGCGATTCCCAACCCCGCAATTCCCGCCGCGATCCCACCGGCAAGCAGGGCAGCCGGAAAGAGAAACGGACCCGCCGCGCGTGGAAACAGCCAGACGGTGAGCAGCGAAGCGACGTACGCCCCAATTGCCATGAACCCGGCGTGACCCACGGAGAACTCGCCCATGTAGCCGTTGACCAGATTCAAACTGATGGTCAGGATGATGTTGATGCCGATGTATTTCAGCACCAGGTCAATGTAGGGATTGATGATCCCGTACCTGGGCAGCAGGATGGTGAGAGGAAAGATGAGAAGGAGGGTGAGGATGAGACCCCATCGGCTCCAGAAGGCTCGATTCATGGGGGACATCCTCTCTTATACCTTCTGTGCCATCGGGCGTCCCAGAATACCCGTTGGGCGAAAGATCAACAATACCAGCAGCAGGGAGAAGGCTACGAAATCCCTGTAAGTGGAAGGCAGGAACACGGGCGTGAAGATCTCGACAAATCCCAAAATGAAACCCCCGATCATCGCGCCGCGGATGTTGCCGATGCCGCCGACCACCGCCGAGATGAACGCCCACCAACCGATGCGGATGCCCATGTAGGGATCAATGGTGTATGCCATGCCGTAGAGCGTGCCGCCCACAGCCGCGATGGAAGCGCCCAGCGCAAAGGTCATGGAGATGATGCGGTCCACCGGCACTCCCATGAGGGGGACGATGAATTTATCCCACGAGATGGCGCGCATCGCCATGCCCACCATCGTCCGGCGGACGATGGTATCCAGCAGGATCATCACCAGGGCCGAGACGACGATGATCACGATCTGGATCGTGGACACGGTCACGCCGCCGATGTTGTAATTGACCGCCGGAATGAGCGCGGGCAGGAAGCGGGGCGCGGGTCCGACCGGCTTGAACGCCACCATGAAGTTTTCGAGGAACAATCCCACGCCGAGAGCGGTGATGACCGCCGAAATGCGCGGCGCGGTCCGCAGCGGTTTGTATGCCAGCCTCTCGATGACGACAGCCAGGAGAGCGGTCCCAAACATGGCAACCAGCAGGGTGGCGACGAAGACCAGGATGGGATTCAACCCCGCGACCACGCCCAGGATCATTGTGGAAAAGAAAAATGCGATGTAGGTGCTGACCATGAAAATATCGCCGTGGGCGAAGTTGATCATGGTCAGGATCCCATAGACCATCGTATAACCCAGGGCGATCAGGGCATAGACGCTGCCCACCTGCAGCGCGTTGAGAGTCTGTTGAATATAAAATTCCATTGAAACCTCATCGGTTTGACAGAGGGCGGCTGTGCCTGACGACAGCCGCCCTCTTGATGGAATAGCCTTTCCTGCTATGGGTTTGCTGTAGCGAAGTAAGTGAACTTCCCGCCCTTGATCTGCAGGATCACCGCGCTCTTGACCGGGTCGCCCGTACCCTTGAACTGCATGTTGCCGGTCACTCCTTCATACAGGGTGATGCTGGCAACCGCGTCGCGCACCGCCTGGCGGTCAACGCTTCCAGCCGCCTGGATCGCCTGGAATAACATCCCGAAGGAGTCGTAGGTCAGTGCCGCGACATCGTCCGGGGTCTTGCCATACGCGCCTTCATAGGCTTTGATGAAGGCTTGCGCCTTGGGGGTGGCAATATCAGCCGCGTAGTGCGTGGTGAAGAACAGACCTTCGCAATCCGCGCCGCACAGGGAGATCAACTCGAGGTTGCCCCAGGAGTCGCTGCCCAGAATGCCTCCGGTGAAACCGACCTTGCGCGCCTGTTGCACCTGCAATGGGACCTCACTGTAGTAGTTGGGCAGGAAGAGACTGTCTGCGCCGGCATCCTTGATCTTGGTCAGTTGTGCTGAGAAGTCCTTGTCGCCGGTAGTATAGGTCTCGAAGGATACGACCGTGATGCCGCTGCCCTCGAGGGTCTTCTTGTAGACCTCGGCAATGCCCTTGTTGTATTCCGAAGCCACGTCATAGAGGACGGCGGGCTTGGTGGTGTTCAACTGATCCATGGCGAACTTTGCCGCCACAACGCCCTGGAAGTCGTCAATGAACGCGGCGCGGAAGACGAATTGCTTGGGCGCGCCCGTCGCTTCGACGATGGTGGTCTTGGGGTTGGTGGACCAGGGACTGATCATGACCATCTTGCTGCTTTCCGAGACCACCGAGGATGGGATCGCGTTACGGCTGGCATTGGGACCGATCATTGCCAGGACGTTTGCCGTCACCAGTTTCTGTGTTGCCGCGGCGGCTGATTCCGCCTTATCTTCATTGTCCTCGACCAGCAATTCGATCATGTATTTCTGTCCGCCCACTTCCAGACCGCCCGCGTCGTTGACTTCCTTCACAGCAAGTTCGGCGGCGTTCTTGCACGATTCGCCCACCACAGGGATGCCGCCCGTCAATTCGGCATTCAAGCCAATCTTGATCGTGGTGGGACCAGCGGGCTGGCAGGCTGTCAGGAAGATCCCCAACAGCATTACCGCCAGCACCAGAATGTAGAGTCGTTTCATGGGTTCCTCCTCCTTAGAAGGTATATAACTAATCGTGACCGAAAGTTGAAATACGTTAGCTCTCCCCTGGGCACCTCCTTTCCAGAACCCGAACGGTCATTCCAGGAAGACGATCCCAGGCTCGATTATGGATCCTGGATCTCAGCCGCTCGGTAGGTATTGTTCATCAGCATGGCAATCGTCATGGGACCGACCCCGCCGGGAACGGGCGTGATGAACCCCGCGACCTCCTTCGCTTCATCGAAGTTTACGTCGCCCACGAGGCGGTATCCGCTCTTCTTCGATGGGTCCGGCTTCGAGTTGATGCCCACATCAATGACCGCCGCGCCGGGCTTGACCCAGTCGCCGCGCACCATTTCCATTTTGCCGATGGCGGCAATCAAAATATCCGCCTGACGCACGACGCCAGGCAGGTCTTTTGTGCGCGAATGGCAAACGGTGACCGTGGCGTTCTTCCCGATCAGCAGCAACGCGGCCGGCATCCCGACGATGTTCGAGCGGCCCAGCACCACCGCGTTCGCGCCCTCGATCTGCACACCCGCCTTTTCGAGCAGGTAAATGCATCCGTACGGCGTGCAGGGCACGAACAACGGCTCGCGTCCCTTCTGCGCCAGTCGTCCGATGTTGATGGGCGAAAAACCGTCCACATCCTTTTCGATGCTGATGAGTTGCAGGACGCGCTCCTCGTTCAGATGCGAAGGCAGGGGCAACTGCACCAGAATGCCGTTGACCTTTTTGCTCCTGTTCAGTTTCTTGATCAGTTTCTCGAGTTCTTCCTGTGAAATATCGGCAGGCAGATGATGGCTGATGGACCCCATCCCCAATTCGGCGCAAGCCTTTTGCTTGGCGCTCACATACGTGGCTGAGTCCACACGGTCGCCGACCAGCACGGTTGCCAGCGTCGGTTTGGGTTTGCCAGCCGCAAGTCGTTGCGCCACTTTCGCGGCGACTTCGTCGCGCACCTGTTGAGCGATCAACTTTCCGTCAATGAGTTGGGCAGTCATGGATTCTCCTTTTTTGGATCAAGCATGAGCGCGCTGCACCAGGATTAGCCGAATCTTCCACCGCCGGATATTATCCTCCCAATCAGGCAGACTCTGCCTGCCGGGTGCGACGCACCCTCAGTTTCTCAAATTGTACAACCCCGCCCTCTTTTCACACAGTGACACTTATCCCGTATTCAGGATTACGCCCTTCATCCTGTCTCCATCGCCTTCATTGAGTTTCACGCCATCAATTTCGTTCCAGCGCGGCGAAGGGGCAAACGCGTTCACGCGCAGATAGTTTCCCGTCAACCCTTCCATCTTCCAGCCCCATTCGCCCATCTCAGCAGTGGATTCCCACAATACGGACAGTGTGCGCCCGACAAATTTCCGGCGATAGGATTTCGCGGACTCTTCGAGCGCCTCGCGCAGGATGCGATTCCGCTTCTTCCTCACTTCAGGCTTGATCTGCCCCTTCATCCTCGCCGCCCCCGTGCCGGGACGCGGCGAATACGTGAAGACATGCCCGCTTGCGAAGTTCAACTCGCGGACAAAATCAAGCGTGGCGGCAAACTCCTCCTCCGTTTCGCCGGGGAAACCCGCGATGATATCTGTGGTGATGGCAACTTCCGGTATCGTAGTACGGGCAGCAGACACGAGTTCGCGGAACGATTGGGGCGTGGTCTTGCGCGCCATCCTTCTCAGCGTGGATTCGCATCCCGACTGCAGAGGCAGGTGTAAGTGAGGCAGGAGGCGGGAATCAGTCCAAAGCGAGAAAAAGTCCAAGTCCAAATCCCAGGGTTCGAGGGAGGATAGTCTCAAACGCGGAACGTCGGTTTCCCGCAGAATTGCGTTGATGAGTTCTTTCAAGTGCGAATTGAAGTCATATCCCCACGCGCCGAGGTGAACACCTGTCAATACGATCTCTTTCGCGCCGCCAGCCAGCGCGGACCGAACGTCAAGGATGACATCGGCAACGGGACGACTGCGACTCTCACCGCGCGCAATGGTCGTGATGCAGAACGTGCAGTGATTGTCGCAGCCGTCCTGCACCTTGATGAAGGCGCGCGTGCGGCGATGCAGACCGGGGAGGGGAACGCGAACTATCGGTTCAATGTCAAACGTCGCAGGTCGAAGGTCGAGCGTTTCCGAAACGAGATGATCCTTGCGGTCGTTCGTCACAACACGCAAAACATTCGGCAGATCACCCGCCTGTTTTGGATACAACGTCGCCCAGCAGCCCGTCGCGACGATTTCCTCGACGCCCGCGCGCGCAATGCGTCGGATGGCGCTGCGCGAATCCGCCGCCGCTTCGCTCGTCACCGCGCAGGTGTTGACAACCGCCATGTCCGCGGCGTCCGCAGAGGCGACGATCTCAT
>CAYQOF010000035.1:11767-17283 GCA_964419035.1 uncultured Anaerolinea sp.
CAAAATGCTCGAACAACACATCCACGCCGGGCTCGTTGAACGCGCCCGCCAGCACGCCGACGTCACCGGTCGAAAAATCGGAATCCCGCGCGCCCGCGATCAGGGTATCGTTTACGTAAAATGCCAGCGTATCGCCGATGCAATCCGCGCGCAGGTGATTGACCGAACCCGGTCGAATGGATTCCGTGAATTGCATCTCGGTCTGCCCGAGCAGTAACGTCTGCCCTCCGATGAATTTGCCGATGGCGTAATACCCGTCGTTGGAAATGATGAAGAAATAATAATCGCCGCGTTGATAACGGCAGATCAGTCCTGCGCGGTTTTCACCGGGACCGTTGAGTTTGGTCACATCCGCTTCGACGCGCACGTCGCGGAAATTCCTGCCGGGCGTGGACCAGTAATTGAGGCTGGGCTGGCGCACGAGGATGCGGTAGCCGCCGATGTCATAATCCATGATGCCGCCGTCGTTGATCACGCGGTCCCAGCCGGAGGTGTAATCCGCGAAATCGTCCTGGAAGAGGATGTCGCCAGGATTGCCGGAGGGAATGGCAGGAGCCAGTATTGTGGAACAGGCGGAGAGCAAAAGGCAGAAGACAGTCGAAAGAAATAAAGAGGAAAGATGGGAGGATTTCATGGGTGGATTTTATCATGCGCTGTCATGGAAAATACCGGCTCAACACCAGTGCGGCTTCACCGCTCCCCAAATCGCGCGCCCGGACAAAATAATCGAAGGATGCGGCGCGGTCATCCCTTTGAAGATACAACAAGCCCAAATGATAGTACGCCGATGCAAACTGCGAGTCATGCTCCAATGCCAGCGACAACATTCGCTCCGCTTCATCGAGCCGCCCCGCCAGCACATACAGCCATCCCAGCGTGTCGAGCGCGCGCGGGTCATTCGGCGCCAGCTGCACTGCCTTTTGCGCGGCGGGGACACCCACATCGCTGATGTTGATGTTGTTTTGCGCGCAAAAACCCGCCAGCAAACGATGATACTCCGCATCCTCCGGCACGATCACGGTCGCGTATTGATACGCCTCCAGCGCAAGTTGCAGGTCGCCCAGTTTGGAATACGACTCTCCGATCGAAACCAGCCACGCAGGATTCTTCGGATCGAGGTTCGCCGCGTATTGAAATTCCTTCAGCGCTTCGCGGTTATTCCCGACGCGCTGGAAATACAGTCCGCGCAAGCCGCGCACGACGGGCGAATTCGGATCCAGACTCAACGCGTGATCGAGTTCTTCGCTTCCATCCTCCCCCATTTGCTGCTTCGCCTCCCCAAGCCATGCCCACGCCTTGGCGTTTTCCTCGTCCGTTTCGACGGCGGATTCGAACGCGGCGCGCGCCAGTTCCCATTCCTGCACCAGCCCGAGTCCGCGCCCGATGACCACGAGCCGCGCGGGGGGCGCGTCATTTAACGAAGCCAGGTTGAGGGCGGTGCGCAGCGCCTGCACAGCGGGATCAAATTGAGGGTCGAGTTGGGAGGCGATGATCAACTCCGCCAATGCCGCGTCCGGGTTGGAAAGTGTCAACAGGAGTCCCAATCGGTAATGCGCGGAGGCGTCATCCGCTTGATTCGACACATATCTTTGCAAAAATTGCGCGGCTTTGGCGTAATCCTTTTGTTCTTTATATATCTGCGCGAGGCGCGAATAAAGATTTTCGGAGGGATTCGGCTGTTCGAGACCCTGTTCCCAGATTTCGGCCGCGCGCTGCGGATCGCCGTTCAAATAATTGACATCGCCCCACGCCGCCCAGCCTTCCGCCGAAAGCGCGCCGCGTTCGTGCGCTTTTCGATACGCGGCATTAGCAGGCGGATATTCCTTCGCATGATAGTAAACATGACCCGCGAGTTCGTAGAGGTCGGGTCTCCACGGAATCCGCCGCGCGGCGGACTCGTAATGCCGCGCGGCAGCCTCAAACGAAGTCGAAGTTGCTGCCTGCCTCAGTTCGGAATAGCCGGATGCGACGACCGGCGTCAGAACCGCCAAAGCCAGGATCGAAAGGATAAGCGCCGCACGAAGCGCATCGCGGTACATGCCCGGTATTATAAGGTGTGGAGTAACGTTCCGGGGAATTTTCAGTCTTGACATTGGCTTCGCGTTGAAAAAAGACCTTTTTCAACAAGTGGAAGTATAATCACTGAGGCAGCATGGTCTACTTCCTCGATCAAGTCTTCACTCTGTTGACAGAACCCTCCGGCAGCCTGATCCATCATCTCTGGCTGTCGTTTACCGTTTCCATCACGCTCTTCTTTGCGGTCACGCACTGGCGCTCAAGCGGATTCCCGCAAGCGCGCCGCACGATCTTCGGGCTTGTTTTCCTGCTCTTCGCGCAGATCGTTCTGTTCATTTTGACCGGTCTGGGAAGCCAGGGACTGGTCAATCTCCCGCTCATTCTCCCGCCGCTGGACCGCGCTGTGACCCTCTTTTCGCTGGTCTGGCTGATCTGGTTGTGGGGATTTCCCGAACCCAGCCGCGCCTCGGACGCGGCGGCTGTATTGATCAGTCTGCTGGTTGCCGCCGCGTTCGCCTTGACGCTTGCGGGGTATGCGCAATACCAACCCGCCTCCTTCAACCAGACGCCTTTCGATGCGCTCTGGCAGACGGGGAGCATTGCAATTGCCATCATCGGTCTGTTCCTCCTGTTGATCCGCCGCCCAAACGGATGGGGAAACGGCATGGCAGTGTTTCTGCTTGCCTTCGCCGGGCATCTTTTACACCTGCTCATCGGAGGCGTCGAGGGGAACTTCTCTGGCGCGGTACGCCTGGCTTACATGGCGGCGTATCCCATTTTGATGACCCTGCCGCAGCGCTTCCCCGCGCCTGCCAGCGGACCCACCTCCATAAAACAACATGCGCCGGTCGAGGAACGCAGACGCTACAGCACAGATCCCAAGACCTTCCACGCGCTTCTGGCGCTCGCCGCGGAGTCAACAGCCGAAAAAGTGAGCCAGGCGATCACGCGCGCCATCGCGCAGACGCTCCTGGCAGACCTGTGTTTCCTCATTTACCTGACCGACAACAAGAATCAGATGCAGATCGCAAGCGGATACGATCTGATCCGTGAAGAGAACCTCGAGGGCGGGAGCCTGACCAAGAGTCTGATCCCAATGCTTACCAACGCCCTCCAACGCGGACGGCCGTTGCGGCTGCCATCGAGCAGCACTTCCGCCGACATCAAAGGATTGAGCGATCTGCTCGGTCTCGCCAGCCCGGGTCACTTGATGAGCGTGCCCATCATCACGCTTGAAAAAGACCCGATCGGCGGCGTGCTGGTATTGTCGCCCTACTCCAACCGCCTGTGGAGCGCGGAAGACCAGGCATTCCTCGCCAACATCGCCATCTCGCTCGTCCCGATCATCCAGCGCGGGCAGAAGATGAACTCCCTCGAATTAAAGGGCGAGCAGGCAAAACACGCGCTGGAACTTGCCGAGGAACGCATCGCAGACCTTGAACGCCAGAAGGAAGACCTGCTCAAACAAATGCAGGCCGTGAGAACCGACGCGCAGGAGGGACTCGCCCAAGCCGAGAATCTCGCGGCGCTCACAAAGATGCAGGAGGAATCGCAAAAGATCATCGCGCGGCTCATGCAGGAGAACGAGGAATTACGCGCCTCGAAGGGCGTCAAAAAGGTAAGCGCAAGCGCGGCTCAACTCGAAGGCGAATTGCGTATGACGCTCGAGGAGATCGCCCGCCTGCAAAACCAACTGGCTGAAGCCAACATGCGCGTCGCCGAAGCCGAAAAGGGGACCGCCGCGGCGCGCTCAACCGAACAAGCCGAAGTGGTCGCCTCCATCGCGCAGGAATTACGACAGCCGATGTCCTCCATTGTGGGATACACCGACCTGTTGATGGGCGAATCCGTCGGCATCCTCGGCGCGTTGCAGCGAAAATTCGTTGAACGCATCAAGGCAGCCACCGAACGCATCGGCAGCCTGATTGACGATCTGATCCAGGTCACCACGTTCGATACGGGCCTCAGCGAACTCAAACCTGAAGCCGTGGACCTGAACGCCGTCATTGATAATGCCATGTCCTACACGAGCAGTCAGGTGCGCGAAAAGAACATCTCGCTGCACCTCGAACTGCCGAAGAACGTATCGCCCATCTACGCCGACCGGGAGGCATTGCAACAGATTTTGATCCACCTCCTCCAGAACGCGGGATCAGCCTCCCCTGTGGAGGGGACCGTGCGTTTGAGAGTCCAGACGAGAATAGAGGAGAACAGGGAATACGTCCTCATCCAGGTCAGCGATACGGGCGGAGGCATCCCCGCCGATGATCTGCCGCGCGTGTTCACGCGTTTGTACCGGGCGGACAATGTTCTCATCCAGGGTGTAGGCGATACAGGTGTCGGGTTATCCATCGCAAAGACCCTCACCGAAGCGCAAAAGGGACGCATCTGGGTCGAGACGGAGCCCGGTGTCGGCTCCACGTTCAGCGTGCTTCTGCCGCTCGCCCGAAGCGCTCCCATCGCGGAGAAGTGACCATGCAGGCGTTGCGTCAATTGGGTGGCGGAGTGGTCATCGCTTTCATCTCGCTCCTGCTGGTCATCGGGGGGATTTCGCTGGCGCTGGCTGAAAGCTCACTATCAGTGCCGCCGACGCCATCGCCTCTGCCCTCGCCAACCCAGCCGTCTCAACTCTTCGTCCCAACACCAATCGCAACCAACACCATCGAATTGCCAACAATCGCAGTGATTTCTTCTCCAAGCGCAACCATGCCGCCGGTACCAACGTTCTGCCCGCCCCCCGTTGGGTGGATGCAAATCATCGTCGGCGTGAACGATACGCTTTACACGCTCGCTGAAAAACACAAAACAACGCCGGAGACATTGAGCGCCGCCAACTGCCTGACCACATTCGAGCCATCAGTAGGCTCACTCGTGTATGTACCGCCCATTCCAACTGTGACAGTCGTTCCATGCGGTCCGCCTGCCGGGTGGGTGAGAACGCACATCGTCCAGCCGGGCGATAATCTCTTCCGTATCGCCCTTTCTTATGGCACGACAGTTCAGCAACTACAGCGCGCCAATTGCATGGGAACCTCCACCATCATCTACGCTGGTCAACGGCTTTGGACGCCGAACGTACCCACGCGCACGCCGGGGATTACGATCACCGCGACCTCCACAACCACGCCGACCTCCACGCAAATTCCCTCCGCAACCTCGACCTTTATTTCCATGGCCACCGAGCCAACCGCCACATTCATATCAACTGCGACGATCACGCCAACTCCGACAACACCGGTGCCCCCGCCATGAGATCCATTTACTGGTTCATCATCGCCATCCTGATCGCCGGATGTGGAACTGCCGCGCCCGCCGCCTCGCAGTCCTCCCTGCCCTTCGCGCTCGTGACGATTCCGCCGAACGCTTCACCAACGCCGACTCCCTTTCAGCCGATTCCCTGGACGCCGACCTTTTCGCTTCTTTCCCAGCCAACGCCCTTCGATCAGACTCAGGGTGGGCTTGATCCCGTCATCCCAACCGATACACCCCCCGCGCCCACC
>CAYQOF010000036.1:0-17221 GCA_964419035.1 uncultured Anaerolinea sp.
TCCGCCGCATCGCCGACGCGGGCGCGGACATCGTCAGCGGCAGCCAGGCGCATTTCCCGAAGACGATGGAGTTCCATCGCGGGTCGTTCATCCATTACGGGCTCGGCAACCTGTTCTTCGACCAGATGGGAAATCAGGATTGGATGCCCGAGGGAATCCGACGCGAATTCCTCGACCGCTTCGTCGTCTACGATGGACGGCTGGTCGGCGTCGAATTGATCACAGCCCTGCTCGAAGATTTCGCTCGTCCGCGCCTGATGACCGACTTCGAACGCGCCCAATTCCTGCGGGAATATTTTTCTCTCAGCGGTTGGAATCCTGTGGATTGATTGGGTACTTCTGTCCCATCAAATGATTTTAGTCATGATGTTATAACGATCATGCTGTGACAGAAAAGGGTAAGATTCTTCCAACAAAACAGATTGTAGCAAAGCGGAGGACGCATGGACGAGAATCGAAAATACTTTGGCATGACCCGCACACAAGTCGGAATCCTTGCTGGTCTGGCGGCGGCCGCCATCCTGTTGTTTTGTGTGACGAGCATGCTCGTCTTTGGAAATTTCACAGGGTTTTCATTCTCCCGCCAGCCAACGGAAACCCCCGTGCCGCGGTCAACGCCGACATTGGTTTTACCTCCCACGCAAACTCCCCCGCCGACGGCGACGCCCATCCCCTACGAGCAATTGATCCCCGGCGGCTGGGTGCAATACCTTACGTCCCTGTATGAGATCTGGATGCCGCCCGGATACACGCCTGCCAGCGCGGATGTGCTGATCACCGGTTTGGGAGGGTCTCCGGTTGTTGATCTGTCCCTGCGCGGCGCGTATTCGTCCAGATCGCCTCACAAGATTTACGTGATGGTTTCCTATGAACCGTTGACCGCTGACAGCCTAGATGACCTCGCAGCGCAGCGGTTATCGGAACTGGGACCTTATCTCAGCCTGGGGGAAAGGACCAAAACGAATATCAATACAGTCCCCGCCATTCGTTTGATGTTCAGCGGGCGCAAAGGCGGCAACATTGACATCAACGAACTGACCTACGTCGTTTTGGATGGCACCACAGTCTGGTATCTGCAATACACGGCGGAGATCACCGAATTTTTTGAGATGCTGCCCACCTTCGAAGCCAGCGCAAAAACGTTTCGAATTGTGAGGTGAAATTCATGTAGGGGCGAGGTCTCCTCGCCCTGCTCAATCGAAGTAAATATTCAGATCCGAACAGTCGAAGCGGTTGCCGCAGTTGGGACAGGTGACCTTGCAGTTGCGCTCGACCATCCCGCTCCCGCATCGGTCGCAGATGTAAACCCCTCGATCCGACTCAGGGCGAGCCTGATTCCGATTCCCCAAGCCCTCCTCCCACCTGACCGGTTTCAGCAAAGCCCTGTCGAATTCTCCAATTCTCTCCGCGCCAAGCCTCGTCAATTCCTGCATCACAGATTCCGCGCCGCGGCGTAATTCCTCCACGTAAATTCCCCGGCAGACATCCGCCCAGCCATTTAGCCACTTTTGACTGCGGGCATGCACCTTGACCGCGCCGTTGTAGTTCCCGCGTGTGATGTGCAGGTACATCACTGCGATCTGCAAGATCCCCCGATACAGATTGCGTATCTCCCCTTTTTCCTCGTTCCATGCGTCCTCGAATGCCTCGTGCGCCTCGAAATATTCGCCCGCGTTGAACAGGCGCAGTCCCTCTGCGGCTTGCGGGTGGAGCGGGGCGTTGCATGGATTATCGGAAGAATCAGTCATGACGAGGGTGTCGGATATTATAGCCGCAATGGTAGAATCCCTTCATCCATGATACGTTCTTTGTTGGAAGACAAACGCCTGGTGCTTTTGCTTTCCCTGCTTGCAATGGGGGCTTTGGTGGCGCTCGCTGTCGGGCTGGGAAATGTCCCTTTCCGCGATGCCCAGCCTTTCGGCCGCGAGGAGGCGAGGGGCGTTGCATCCATCCCCGTGCAGGCAGCGGCTGCATTTGTCGAGATGCCGGCGTGGATGCACCTGGGTATGTGGGGACTGTTCATCCTGATGGTCGTATTGATCGCCGCACTGGTCTCGCCGGAGATGCGCTGGAGGTTGATCAAGAACCTCATCCGTGTGGCGGTGATCTATTGGGGGTTCTACATCTTCATCACGCGGTTTCGTGAAAGGCTGGCACAGATTGCGTTGGATCTCAACCTGACAGGCGGGGATTCGTTATCCGACGCGAACGGCGAACTTCTCCCTGCATTTGCGCCTCCGTCAGCGTCCTCCTCCTTTGTTTATCTTGCCAGTTTTATCGTCGCGTTATTGCTGGTCGTGATCGCGTGGCGTTTGTTCGTGTTTTGGCAGAAGCATCGGTCGGAGCGCGCCCTGCCGCCATTGGAGAAGATCGCGAAGATCGCGCGCGCTTCGCTCCACGATATTTCCGCTGGCAGGGACACGACGGATGCGATCATGAATTGCTACTACCGTATGAGCGACGTGGTGGCGGAGAAACGCAAACTCGAACGCGATTCAGCCATGACGCCGGCGGAGTTTGCCGTCAAACTGGAACACGCCGGTTTGCCGGGGGAGGCTGTGGGCAGATTGACGCGTCTTTTCGAGAATGTGCGTTATGGAAAGCGCAGGGCGGATATGGCTGAAGTGAACGAAGCGGTTGCCTGTCTCACGACGATCCTGCATCATTGCGGCGAGGCGGCATGACGCGGCGCGCGCTCCTTGTGACCGGAGTGATCCTGAGCGCCGTTGCCCTCGGTTATCTTTTACGCGGGGCGGTCAACCAGTTTATTCTCATACCGCTGGCATATCTGTTCTGGGCGTTGAAGTTGTTATATCTCTCGCTTCCACAATTGGTGTGGTGGATCGCCGTGATCCTCCTGGTTGTATTTATGCTGGCATACAGCCTCCTGCCCGAAATCAAACCGGCTAAAAAGCAGGCGGTCGAATCCGCCCGCGAACGCGGACGGGTGGAGGAATTGGCGCTCGCGATGAGCAAATCGAAAAAGGGAACGTATTTCAAATGGCTGGTCGCGAACCGTTTGGGCAGACTGGCGTATCAGATCCTGCTCCAGCGCGCGAACGGCAAGCCGCGCCCGGTCATTGCGCCGCTTGCGGGGGATGGCTGGCAGCCCCATAAGGATGTGCAGGAATATCTTGAAATTGGGCTGCACGGCTCGTTTGCTGATTTTCCAAATGCCAGCCTCCCCTTCCTGCCGCCTGCGAAAACGCCCCTCGATCACGACGCTGCATCCGTCGTGGAATTCCTCGAATCGCAGATGGATCAACGGAGCGCAATGTGAGCGATAATTCAAAGGTTTCGACGGTAAGCAAACAGGTGATCGCCGAGGTGGAGCGCGCCGTGGTCGGCAAGCGCGCCCTGCTCGAAATGATGATGGCTTCCATGCTGGCGGGCGGGCATATCCTGCTCGAAGATTATCCCGGCCTCGGCAAGACGTTGATCGCGCGCAGTTTTGCAAAGGCGCTCGGGCTGGACTTCAAACGCATCCAGTTCACGCCGGACCTGCTGCCCGGCGACATCACCGGCGGCTACATCTTCAACCGCGTCAAGAACGAGTTCGAACTGCGCAAGGGACCGCTGTTCGCGAACATCATCCTCGCCGATGAGATCAACCGCGCCTCACCCAAGACTCAATCCGCGCTGCTCGAAGCCATGCAGGAAGGGCAGGTGACCATCGAAGGCGAAACCCTGTCCCTGCCCGAACCGTTCCTCGTGCTCGCCACGCAGAACCCCATCGAGTATGAAGGCACGTTTCCCCTGCCCGAGGCGCAACTGGATCGCTTCATGTTGAAACTTGCGGTGGGATATCCAACCATTGACGAGGAGAAGACGATCCTGCGCCGCCGCCGCGAGCGCAGACAGGATGAAGTCTTGTTAAGCGAGATCACAACGGCGAAGCAACTGCTGGAATTGCGCGAGGCGGTGGAAACGATCCACGTGGATGCCGACCTCGAGAATTACATCGCCTCGCTCGTCCATGCCACACGCGTGGATCGGCGCGTGGCGGTCGGCGCAAGCCCGCGCGCCTCGCTGGCATTCCTCAAAATGGCGCGCGCCAACGCCGCCCTCGATGGGCGCGATTTCATCACGCCTGACGACATCAAGCGGTACGCCACGCCCGTGCTTGTGCATCGCGTCATCCTCCAGCCCGAGTATTGGATGGCGCGCGCGGTTACAGATGACGTGATCCGAGATTCGGTCGAGAAGACGCCAGTGCCGGTGATCAAATAACCCTCACCCCAGCCCTCTCCCACATGAGAGAGGGAGATTCCATGTCTCGCTCCCTGTTGATTACTTTCCTCATTTACATCCTGCTCCTCGCGGGAATCGCGTCGGTGCGCGGCGAGTTCATTGCGCTTGCGCTCCCCTTCGCGGTATATCTGCTTGCAGGTTTTTTGTTCGCGCCGGAGGAGGTCAAACTCGAAGCCGAGCGGCATTTGAGCGTGGAACGCGCCTCGCCGAACGCGGATGTGATCGTGGCTGTGACGATCTTCAACCGCGGTTCGCATCTGGAGGAAGTCCTGATCGAGGACATCCTGCCTGCGGATTTGACGATCCGCATCGGTCACAGCCGGCGCCTGGTGAGGCTCCCGAAGGACTCTTCCTTCACTTTCAACTATACCGTTTTCGGTCCGCGCGGCGGGTATGGATTCGAATCGGTCCGGGCGAAGGTCAGGGATCATTTGGCGGTGACCAGCCGCGAGGTCCGGATCGAAGCGAAGGGACAGTTGTTCGTCTTCCCGCCGGTCATGCGTCTGCGCCACGTTGCGATCCGTCCGCGCCGTACGCGCGTCTATGCCGGTACGATCCCCGCGCGCGCCGGCGGCGCTGGCACGGAGTTCTTCGATGTGCGTGAATATCACGAGGGCGATCCGCTGCGTTCGATCAACTGGCGCGCCAGCGCGCATCACGAGGAAACCCTGTTTTCGAATCAGTTCCAACAGGAGCGCGTGGCGGATGTGGGCATCGTGTTGGACGGACGCCCGCGCACGAATGAGTTTGCGCGCGGTCATTCGCTGTTCGAGTATTCGGTGCAAGCCTCCGCCGCGCTGGCGGACGCGCTGCTGATGCAGGGCAACCGCGTGGGTCTGCTCGTGTATGCCTCATTCCTGCGCTGGACGGTTCCCGGTTATGGGAAGGTGCAGCGCGAACGGATATTACATTCGCTGGCGCATGCAAGACCGGGCGGAAGCGACGTATTCGCCGATCTGGAACATTTTCCCACGCGTTTGTTCCCGCCTGAATCGCAGATCATTCTGGTTTCCCCGTTGCATGAGGATGACCTGATGCCGCTGGTCCAATTGCGCGCTTCAGGTTATCAGGTTTTGGTTATCAGTCCGAACCCGGTCAAGTTCGAACTTTCGTATTTGCCAAAGACGCAGAATGTGGGATTGGCGGGGCGCGTGATCCACATGGAGCGCGCCTTGTTCCTGCAAAAGTTGCGCCGCGCGGACATCCAGGTTCTCGATTGGGATGCGTCCGAGCCGTTCGATCTTGTGGTGAAGCGGAATCTGAGCCGTCCGCCGGCGTGGTTGCGCGCGGTGGGGAGGTAGGAGCGGCGTACTTCCACTCGATTGTGTTTGAGAAAAGCGTGGTATTGCGTAATTCGTAGTTGGCAATTGATGAGGTTGAGTTGACGATCATTGCGTTGGTTTTGAGCATTCTCGTGGGAACCGGTTCTCTTGCAATCGGATATTATCAAGCCGGGCTGGTTGATCCCGCGCGCTGGTTCGTGTTACTGGGGCTTCTCTGGCTCGCGGCGCACTACCGGAGATGGTATTGGTTTTCCGCATTGGGATTGTTCATCTCAGTCTTCGGCGCGGGGTACGGCGTCTGGAACGATTTCCGCGCGGCATGGATGTTGCTCGGCGCGCTCGGCGGTTTGCTCGGCTGGGACCTGTCCGATTTTGCGATGCGCCTGCGATATGCCGCGCCGACGGACGACATCCTAAGCATGGAGCGCAGTCATTTGGCGCGCGTGGGCGTGGTCGCCGCGCTGGGGCTGGGACTCGCGTATTTGAGTACGGTGATTCAGGTTAGAAGATTGGCGTTCGAGGTGGCGGTGGGATTGGTGTTGCTCGCCGCGCTGGGGTTGACGCGTCTGGTGATGAGGTTGAGGAGGTATTAGCCTGAAGGTTTTCCGCGCAGGCTGCACACAATATTCCCGCTGGCTATTTCAGCCTCAATGTCACCCAGATCGGCAGGTGGTCGCTTGCTGTTGCACCCGTCAATTTACCCGCTTCTTCGACAACAAAACCTTTTGCGAAAACATGATCCGTGGTCATTTCAACTCCAAACTTGATAACCGTATATCCGCTGCCCTCTGATACCCTCGTAAAACCCGCCTGCCTGAAATCATCCTCGACCGCTTTGACATCCGCCTCTGTGAAAGAGTTGAAGTCACCGCCAATAATGACGAACCTGGCTTCTGGACCAATATCGTTCAGGACGGTTGTATACTGATCCTTCCGGAATCGCGGCAGGGTAAACACGGATTCCGTGTGGAGGCTGTAAACGAGAATCTCGGCTTCGTGAATTCTGATTGTCGCTCTTGCAGCAACGCGATTCATGCGGTTGGATAGACTTTTGTGCGGCAGAATAAGTTTCTGCGAATCAACGATCTGCCATCGGGTGAGGACTGCATTCCCAAAGTTTTTGCCGTAGGTCGGCTCGATCGCCGCCGGGAAGTAAACGTAATTCAACCGGAGTTCCCGCGCAATTTGTTCAACGCCCGTTTCGTCCATTTCTTGAAGAAGAACGATATCCAGTCCTTTTTGCGAATTGATCTCTTTTAATTCCGAAAGAGCGCGGTCAATATCCTCTGCAAACCAGATATTGTATGAAATAACGGTCAGAGATTCCACCGGTTTCGTGACCTCCACTGCGTAAATACCGGAGTAGTACGGATAATTTGGATCCGGATAGTTCTTCGCAGTATAGAACTGGACGACGGACACTGACACAACCACCCCAAAAGTCGCGAACGCCAATATCCTGTTTCTTTTTCGGTTGCTAAAGTTATTTGGATTCACTTCGTCTCGTGCAGTTGGTCGCGCTGTGTGATGCGTTCCACATCGGCAAGGCTCTCCTCCAGGCTTTCGTCAAGGTGCGTCGTGTGAGTTGGCGGAAGACCGTCCACAGCGAATGATCCAGCCAGATGACGGCTTCCGCCTCATGGATTTTTCTTCGTGTGCTTTGTGTCCTTCGCGGTGAAAAAACTATCTCACATAGATCGGGTTGCTGTAGATCCAGCCGCGTTTGCGACCGAGGTAATTGCGATGCGCTTCGATGCGGTACACGCCCGGCTCGGTGGTGATGTGGGTGCAGATTTGTGAATGTTTCCATGTCCCGATCACTTCGCCGTCCCTGATGAGACGGATCTCTGCTGGAAGGGAGGTGCGCGCCTGCAATGTCACGCCGCCTTTGACCGGGAGTTCATCGCCCATGATGACGGATTTTTCGAGCCCTCGTGCCTTGAAGGTGAAACCGCGTGTCGAAGCGGGCAGGTCGTAGCCGATGAAGCAATGTCCGTTGGCGAGGGCATCATAGATCATCTTCCGGTCGGTCGGGACGTCGCCGGTCAGTGGTTCGGGGATGAAACAATGAGTATTGATCGTTTTGAAGTGGAATTCATACGGAAATATGACGCGCCGCAGCGGACCCATGCGCATGAGGATGGCGTGCGCATCTGAACCGCCGATGGCAGCGACGCGTTTTCCGTTTGACAGTAGTTGATCCCAGCGGCTGACTGTTTCAGGAATTGGATAATGACCGATGAATTGGGGGAAATAGGCATAAAACAAACCATGTAACTTCGTGGGGACGAGGGTCTTGAGTTCGCTAAGCCCGTTCCAGAGTTCGATGCCCGTGTAGCCCTGCACATTCCAGTCTTCCCATGAAATGTCCGTTTCGTTGAAGGCCGGCATTTCCGGATCTTTGGGATGCGCGAGGAAGCAGATGCCGCCCGCTTCGTCCACTCCGTTGATGAGCCTTTGGGGATCATCCGCCAGCGTGGATAGGTCCCGGTTGGTGTTGAAGATCAGCAGGTGGTTCTTTTGCGGGACGCGGTCCTGGTCGTGGACCTCCTGTCCAACGAGGAGCAGGACGCGGGTCCGCCCGATGCGGTAATATCCCTCCACGCCCTGGACGAGCACGTTGTGATCCGTCACGATGACCGCGTCCAGCCCCGTGCTGATCGCGGCTTGGGCGATATCCTTGTGGGTTCCGCTCCCATCCGAGTAGCGTGTGTGCATGTGCAGGTTGACGACGATTTCGTGCATGGGACCTCAAGTTTGCTGCGCGTCGCCGGCGGCGATGTGAGCGGATAAAATAACCTCAAGTTGACGATTATGCTCTCCGGCGGGTATAATTCCCCCGCTTAAAAGGAGGCACGTTTGTAAATGGAAACTTATCTGAATTACGGGCTGATTATAATCTCGGTGCTGCTCATCGTCTTTGTGATCTTGCAGAGCAAAGGCGCGGGCTTGGGCGTGCTGAGCGGCGCCGACGCCGGCAGCGTGTTCACAGCCCGCCGCGGCGTGGAGCGTACGCTGTTCCGTCTGACGATCGTTCTGAGCGTTCTTTTCTTTGCGTTGGTGATCTGGCAGGTCTTTCTGACGAACTAGGTTGATGAAAGATCATTGAAGGGCCCGTTTGTTCCGCGCGGCGATGACTTGCGCCGCCGCAGGGATGGAACGAGCCTTTCTTTTTCTGTATGAAACAATTACGCTGGCAAATCCTGGTGGTGCTTGTCACTCTGGCGATCGTGGCTGTTCTGTTGTTCAGCCAGCAGGCGCCGGAGGCGGGCGGCATCATTCAACAGCAACCCGAACAGGGCGGCATTTTCACCGAGGGTCTGGTCGGTTCGCTGGGACGTTTGAACCCGCTGCTCGATTGGCACAACCCCGCAGACCGGGACGTGAACAGACTGCTCTTCAGCGGGCTGATCCGCTTCGACGAGCGCGGCTTGCCGCAGGCTGACCTTGCCGAGTCGTGGGCGCTGACGCCGGATGGCACGGTCTACAATTTCTCGATTCGACCCAATGCGTTCTGGCATGACGGGGAGCCTGTCACCAGTGACGACGTCATCTTCACCATCGAAATGATGAAGAGCGCCGGTTCGCTGTATCCGCAGGACGTCAAGGATCTGTGGGGCAGGATCGAAGTCACAAGGTTGAACGACAAGAACATCAAATTCACGATTCCTGAACCCTATATCCCGTTCATTGATTATCTTGCCTTCGGAGTCGTGCCGAAACATTTGCTCGAGTCGGTCCCGCCGGACCAGATGCCGAATGCGGAATTCAACATCAACCCGGTTGGATCTGGTCCGTATCGGTTCGACAGGATACTGGTCGGTGACGCCGGTCAGATCACGGGCGTGGTCCTGTCGCGTTCGAGAAATTATTACGGGGCGGCGGGCTTCATCGAGCAGGTTGTGTTCCGTTATTACCCGACCTCCGCCGCCGCGCTGGATGCCTACCAGCAGGGCGACGTGTTTTCCGTCAGTCGGATCGCTCCCGATGTGCTGGGCGAGGCGCTGGAGGAGCCGAATCTCTCGGTCTATACCAGCCGCATGCCGCAGATGAGCTTCGTCTTGTTCAATCTTGCCAACCCGGAAACCGCGTTCCTGCAAAACGAAAAGGTGCGCCGCGCGCTCATGCTCGGTTTGAACCGCCAGCATCTGATCAACTCGTTCATGCAGGGACAAGCCATCGTTGCCGATTCGCCGATCCTGCCGGGTTCGTGGGCGTACTTTGACGGCGTCGAGCGCTTGGAATACGATCCTGACGCCGCGCTCAACCTGTTGAAAGCCGAAGGCTATGTGATCCCTGCGGGCGGAGGCGAGGTGCGCGCCAAGGATGAAATTCCGCTTGCCTTTACTTTGTCTCATCCGGACGATGCGCTGCACACACAGATCGCGCAGGCGATCCAGACTCAATGGGCGGCGCTCGGCGTGCGCGTGGATTTGCAAGCCGTCCCTTACGAGCAACTCGTATTGAACATGCTCGCTTCACGCGCCTATCAAGCTGCCCTCGTTGACCTGAACCTTTCGCGCACCCCCGACCCCGACCCGTACCCGTTCTGGCATCAAGCCGAAGCCGTTGGCGGACAGAACTACTCCGGCTGGGACAGCCGCGCCGCAAGCGAATATCTCGAACAGGCGCGCGTCACCGCCGATTACACATTGCGCACGCGGCTCTACCGCAACTTCCAGGTGATCTTCGCCAGGGAATTACCCGCGCTTCCGTTGTACGTCCCGGTCTATTCCTACGGGGTGGATGCGCAGGTGCAGGGCGTGCAGATCGGAGCGTTGTACGAATCGAGTGACCGTTTCGCGACCTTCACGCGTTGGTACCTGCTCACCCGCCGCGCCTTGAATCAGGGCGGGACACCGACTGTATCGCCGTAAATCCCGGAGTGCGTCGCATCAATCGGGTGGGCAAGTTCTCCACGATGAAAGTGCCACGCACCCTCATAAAGAGGACCTATGACCAACCTTCAATCTGCACTCGAATATGCAAACCAGAACAAAGAGAAGTTCCTCATTGACCTGATCGAATTCATCAAGATCCCTTCAATCTCCACCGACGAGGAATACAAAAGTGAGACTCTGCGCGCCGCGGAATGGACGGCAAACCACCTCAAAGTGCTTGGCATGGAGAATGTGGAAGTCATGCCCACCGATAATGGAGGGCATCCGGTTGTCTACGGCGAATACCTGAAAAATCCGGGCGCGCCGACGGTTTTGGTTTATGGACATTACGATGTCCAGCCTGCTGATCCGCTCGAGTTATGGGAATCGGGTCCGTTCGAGCCTGAGGTACGCGGCGAAAAACTTTATGGGCGCGGCTCCTCCGACATGAAAGGACAGGCGCTCGCAGCCTTCCATGCCATCGAAGCCGCGATGAAAAGCGGCGGGATGCCCGTCAACCTGAAATTCCTCATCGAAGGCGAGGAGGAAATCGGCTCGAAGAATCTCGGTCCATTCCTCGTAAAACACGCGGAGAAATTCAGAGCCGACGTATCGCTCAACCCGGACGCCGGCATGATCGGCATGGATATGCCGACCATCACCTACGGCTTGCGCGGACTGGCTTATATGGAAGTCCACGTGTGGGGACCCAAAGCCGACTTGCACTCCGGCTTGTATGGAGGCGTGGTGCATAACCCCGCGCAGGCGCTCGCGGAATTGATCGCCAAAATGCACGATGACAAGGGACGCATCGCACTGCCCGGCTTCTACGACAGTGTGCGCCCTCTCAGCGAACAGGAGCGCGCCGACTTCGCGCGGCTCCCCAGCGATGACCAGCATTACTTAACGGAAACAGGCGTCCCTGCGTTGTGGGGCGAGGAGGGATATATCTCCGCTGAAAGGACCGGCGCGCGTCCCACGCTCGAGGTAAACGGTCTGCTCTCCGGCTGGACCGCTCCCGGCTCGAAGACCGTTCTGCCTGCGAAGGCGATGGCAAAGATCTCCTGCCGCCTCGTCCCGGATCAGGATCATCATGAGGTCGTGGAACAGATGATCCGCTTCATGGAGCAGAACGCGCCGAAGACCATCCATTGGGAGGTCAAAAAATTGACCGGCAGTCCGCATGCGATTGCCGACCTGAACAACCCCGGCGTCAAAGCCATGCACGATGCGATGGAAGCCGCGTGGGGTGTCCGTCCCCTGTACAGGCGCGAAGGCGGCTCGATCGGCGCGGTGGCGATGCTGCAACAGACCTGCGGGGTGGAATCCGTTCTGGTGGGTATGGGTTTGCCGAGTGACAACGTCCATTCACCGAACGAACATTTGCATCTGCCCACGTGGTACAAGGGCATTGATGCGTTCATCCGATTCTTTTACAACCTGGCTTGATCACCGTCCCGAAGGTTTGGGAACAGCACCTTTTTTTCTATAAAACCTTCGGGACGTTTCGCATAAGGTACATTTTCATGGAAGACAAAATCATCACCTACGGCGGACAAGCCGTCATCGAAGGCGTCATGATGCGCGGGCGGAAAGCCTTCGCCGTTGCCATGCGCGCCCCGGATGGAAACATCGTCGTTCACAAGGAAGGTCTCGCGGCGGTCTATCGTTCGCGCATCGCGAAGATTCCCTTTTTGCGCGGAACGATCATGCTTTGGGATGCCCTTGGGCTAGGCATGAAAGCCCTCACGCTTTCCGCCAATACGCAGACCGGTGAGGAAGAAAAACTCGAAGGTCCCGCGCTTTATCTTACACTTGGGTTGTCGCTTGCCATCGGCATCGGTTTGTTCATCCTCTTGCCGGCAGGCGTCGGCGGGCTGGCTGAACATTACCTGGGCTGGCAAAACCTCGCGCACAACCTGCTCGAAGGATTGGTTCGCCTTGCTCTGCTGGTTGGTTATATCTGGGCGATTGGCTTCATGCCCGATGTCAAACGTCTCTTCGGCTATCATGGCGCGGAGCACAAGACCATCAACGCTTATGAGGCGGGCGCGGAACTTACGCCGGAAAACGTCGCGAAATTTCCCCTCGAACATCCGCGTTGCGGAACCGCTTTCATGCTGACGTTTATTTTGTTATCCGTCCTTGTGCACAGCCTGCTCGGTGACATGTCCATTTTTTGGAGACTCGCCAGCCGCATCCTGTTGATCCCGGTCATCGCGGGGATCGCCGTCGAATACATCCGCTGGACAGCCAATCATTTGGACTCGCTCCTCGTGCGCTTCCTCATCAAGCCGAACCTTGCCCTGCAATCCCTGACCACGCGCGAACCCGACGCCTCCATGCTGGAGGTCGCCATCGAATCCTTCAGGACGATGAGGCAGGCGGAGCAGGAATTCGCGGTGTAGTGCCGCTGTGTCAATCATAATTCGTGTATGGAATCAGAGAGCCTCCCGGAATCATCCGGGAGGCTCTTCGATCGTATACCTTCGTACCTGTCCGCCCCTATTGGTTCGATTCCTTGTGCTGTCTTACCAACTCGCGCCGCAGAATCTTTCCGACGGTTGTCTTTGGCAATTCCGTCCTGAACTCATAGTGCGTGGGAACTTTGTATGGCGCAAGATGCTCCTTGCAGAACGCCTTGAGTTCCTCGGCTGTGAGAGTCTCTCCCGGTTTGACGACGATCCATGCCTTGACTGTCTCGCCGCGGTTCGGGTCCGGGATTCCGCCCACGCCGACCTCCAACACCTTCGGGTGCGCGGAGATCGCCTCCTCCACCTCACGGGGCCACACCTGGAAGCCGCCCGGCTTGATGAGTTCCTTCTTGCGGTCCACGATGTAGAAATAGCCGTCTTCGTCCATGCGGGCGATGTCTCCGGTGAACAGCCAGGTTTTGCCGTCCTTCATCTGGCGGAGTGTGTTTGCCGTTTCCGTAGGCATGTTGTGATAACCCTTCATCACTTGTGGACCGTTCACCGCGATCTCACCGATCTCGCCAATGGGCATTTCGGTTTCGCCGTCGTCGAGACTGATGATTTTCGCATCCACATTAGGGAGGGGTAAACCAATGGAACCGGTTTTGTTCACGCCGAGCAATGGGTTGCAGTGCGTTGCGGTCGGCGCCTCTGAAAGACCATATCCCTCGAACACTTTGCCGCCGGTCAGTTTTTCGAATTGCTCCTTGGTCTCGCGCATCAACGGGGCGGAGCCGGAAATGCAGGCTTTGATCGAGGAAAGATCGTATTTTCCCGCTTTCACATCAGGACGGTTATTGATCGCGTTGTAAAGCAGAGGCACACCGGGAAAGATGGTCGTTTTATACTTGCTGATGTTATGTAACACATCCTTCAAGTCGCGCGCGTTGGGCACCATCACCATTGCCGCGCCGCCCGCCATGGCGAAGTGCATTCCCGCCACCATGCCGTACACGTGGAAGAGCGGGATGCCCATCAGCACAACTTCCTTCCCCTCCTCGAGCCCCGTCATCCAGGATTTGATCTGGAGTGTGTTCGCCACCACGTTTTTGTGCATGGCAACCGCGCCCTTGGGAACCCCGGTCGTCCCGCCGGAATACTGAAACAACGCCGTGTCCTCCGGCGTGATCTCGACGTTCGGTCGCGGCGAGTTGGCATGTTTTGCCAGCAGTTCCTTCATCCACACGTCGCCCGCCTCGAGCGATTCGACGCGGTCACCCTCCTTCTTCTCCTTCGCCAGAGTGAAGAGGAATCTCAGGAGCGGCGGCAGTGTCTCCTTGATGTTGGTCACGATGATGCGTTTGAGTTTGGACTTTTCGCGCACCTTCTTGAGCCGGTCGTAGAAGCGGGTCAACGTGAACATGATCTCGATGTTCGCGTCGTTCACCGGCATGATCACCTCGTCCGGCGGATAGGTCGGGTTCACAGCCACGACCACGCCGCCCGCTTTGAGGATGCCGAAGTAGGCGATCACGAACTGCGGCGTGTTCGGCAGAAAGAGCCCCACCCGGTCGCCCTTCTTCACGCCCATCTCCACGAGTGCCGCTGCCATGTGGTCGGTCAGCGCGTTCATCTCGCGATACGTAATGACCGCGCCCTTGAAGATCGTGCAGGCGCGGTCAGGATACTTGCGCGCCGCCTCCTCGAGAAAATGATACAACGGCGCATTGGGATATTCAATTGTATGAGGAACCCCCTTGTCGTAACGAGCAAGCCACGGTTTGTCGGTCATGTCAGCCTCCTCCTTTTATTATGTTACCACCAGTATATACAAGGAAGATTCAAAAGTCAACCAACTGGCGGATGTTTTTTTCGATTTCAGCCAACACTCCTTCCTCGATCTTGAACCAGCGAATGTTCGGATCGGACTCCTTGAACCAGTTTGTCTGCCTGCGGACGAAGACCCGTGTTGCGCGTCGGATCTCAGCCTTTGCCTGCTCCTCGTTTAATTCGCCTTTCACCACCCGAACACATTCCCGGTACCCAATGGCGGACATCGTCGGCAGGGAGGGGGAGCAGCCCTTTGCCAACAGCCTCCTTGCCTCGTCAACAAATCCATTTGCGAACATCGTCTCGATGCGCTGATCAACCCGCTCGTATAACTCTGCGCGCGGACGCGACAACCCGATCGCGATCAAATGGTATGGCGATTCAACCTGACCGCGCTGCTCGGAAAATTTTCTTCCGGTCCTCATAATAACCTCCAGCGCGCGTATCGTTCTGCGGAAGTTACGCGGGTCAATTTTCTCCGCGGCTTGTGGATCAAGGCACTTAAGTTTTTCGTGCAGCCAGTAGATACCTCTTTCCTCTTTCGTCTTTTCCAATTCCTCCCTTAGCCGCTCATCCGGCTTCACCTCCGGCGGACGCCATCCCTCCGTCACCGCGCGGATGTATTGTCCCGCGCCGCCGACGAGGAACGGCAGTTTGTTGCGGGCATGAACATCGGCAATTGCCTCCCGCGCTTTCTGCTGAAAGACAGCCAGGCTCAGGATTTCATTTGGTTCTGCAATGTCAATCAAATGATGAGGGACGCGTGCCTGCTCTTCGGGCGTGGGCTTTGCCGTGCCGATGTCCATGCCGCGATAAAAGAGACGCGAATCGGCAGATACAATCTCGCCGTTCAATCGTTCCGCGAGTTGAATGGCAATTTCCGTCTTGCCGACTGCAGTGGGTCCGACGATGAGTATAAGAGGGGGCTTTTCCCCCTCTCCTGTTAGGAGAGGGGCTGGGGGTGAGGTCTCAGAGCGCATTCTCAAAATGAGTGATCTTTGGCGTTGACCCCGGCTTTCCTTCCACGGAAATCACATCAACCTGCCAGTGGTCAATGGCATTCTCCGCCGCGTAGTGTTGAGCGGCATTGATCATGTGCCCGCGCTTGCGCGGAGTGATATTGTGTTCCGGGAGGAGATCTTTGCTCGATGTGAGGGTTTTCACTTCGACAAAGATGGTGATATCGCCCTGCCTCGCAACGATGTCAATCTCGCCGTAGGGAGTGCGCGCGTTGCGCGCCGCGATTTCGTAGCCGCGTTCCGCAAGATATTCAGCGGCTTTCTCCTCGCCCCATTTGCCGATGCGCTGGTTGTGTTTCATTTCAGGAACTCTTCCAGAACGGACATCAGGCGTTCATCCAGGCTTTGCTTGAGGGGCTTTATGATTTGTGAGAGACGGGAATAATGTCCGAGCATGATCTTCGTTGTGCGCTCAATGGAAAACTGCTCGGAGGCTTTTTGGGATTCGGCGCCCAGCCTCTTTTGCAGGTCTTTGTTCAGGCAGAGATAAGTCAGTTTGGCGGTGAAGGAGGCGATATCCTCCATCGAGAGCAGTCCGGACACCCCATCAGTGACTGAATCGCCGACACCGGGTGAATCAATGCCCATGATCGGGAGACCGGCCGCCATAGCCTCGATCACGGTGTAAGGATGAACTTCCGTGACGGAGGCGGTGACGAATACATCGCACATTGCCAGATAAGAAGGAAGTTGAACATAGGGAACCATCCCTGTAAACCGGACGCGGTCTGCAATGTGGAGTTCGCCCGGCAGCGGCTTTAGTTCCTCCATGTGATCCTTTTGTCCGCCGCCGATGATGAGTAAATGCACGTTTGGGATGGCGCGCGCAACACCGGCGAATGCCTGAAGCAGAAATTCGAGATTTTTTTCCGGCGCGATGCGTCCGGCGTAGACCAGCAGAATATCGTCGTCGGCGAAGCCAAAGTCCGCGCGCGGGAGCGGCGTTGCAGTCTGGAAGGGTTTCAGGTTCGCGCCGTTCGGCACCACCTCGATGTGACTCTCCACGCCGTATTGCCGCAGGACTTTCTTCATCCCCTCCGAGGGCGAGATGACCAGGTCCACTGCGCTGCAAAAATCAGGCATGTACGCCTGCAGGAGGCTTTGGCTCACCTCTTCCGGCATGAAGGGGAGGCGCGCCTGGGCGTAGAGGTCGTAGCGTGTGTGATTGGTAAAGACGATGGGGATTTGTTTGCGGCGGCAATAACTCAGAGCGATGCGTCCGCTCAGGAAGGGATGGTGAACGTGAACCACGTCCATCGTCTGGAGCAGTTTTTTAGCGGCGGTTTTGTATCTCAGGGAGAGGTAAAAGCCTGTGTCGGCGATGGGCACGCCCGGGCTTCGAATGACGCGGGATTCGTCATCCTTATAATCAGTATCGCCAAACGTGAATACGTACACCTCGTGTCCCTGCTCTTCGAGAGCGCGTTTGTTCAGGTCAATGTAACTGGTGATGCCGCTGACGTAGGGCTTGTAGGCGTCCGCCATCATTCCAATGCGCATGCGGCTATGCTAAGGCAGGGAGGGGAGGATGTCAAGTAAATTAT
>CAYQOF010000037.1:0-17185 GCA_964419035.1 uncultured Anaerolinea sp.
CCGCCCCGCGAAATTCCGCGTGAACAATACAAATGGATGTTCGCCGCGGGGTTCCTGTTGTTCGTCGCGGCGGCGTTCCAGCAGGCAGGGCTGCAATATACAACCGCGGGCAACGCGGGATTCATCACGAGTCTGTACGTGGTGCTGGTGCCTGTGGTGTTGTTCTTCGGCTGGAAGGAAAAGCCGCACTGGCTGTCCATTGTTGCGGTGGGGATGGCTGGGGCGGGCGCGTACCTCCTGTCAACGGGAGGTGAATTTGAAGTCCAGAGGGGCGATGCGTTGGAACTTGCGGGCGCGCTGTTCTGGGCGATGCACGTCGCATTGCTTGGCAAGTTTGCGTCGCGTTTCGAGCCGATGTCCTTTTCGGTGGGACAGCTGCTCGTCTGCGGAATCTTGAATCTGGTTTTGGGAATCTTCGTCGAACAACCTATCTTCACGTGGTCGCTGGCAGGCGCGGCGGTTTACACCGCGGTCATGTCGCTGGGACTCTGTTACACCTTGCAGGTCTGGGCGCAGAGGCACACGCCTCCCGCCGACGCGGCGTTGATTCTGTGTCTCGAGTCCGTGTTCGCAGTGATCGCGGGCTGGCTGTTGCTGAACGAACTGCTCACGGGGATTCAGATCTTGGGCTGTGCGATCATTTTCCTCGCGGTGGGACTTTCTCAATTGAAGAGTTATACACCAATGTCAAGCACCGTCCCGAAGGATTCGATGAAAGATGAGGTTGAATCAAAAGAACCTTCGGGACGTTCTGCGTAAGGTGAGTTATTCAGGTACAATTGACCGAGACCACCTCGTGGAGGACAGATGACCGCCAAAGTGATTTTGAATCCGTTTTCGAATCGTTGGAATGCGCAGAAACGCTGGCCCCAAGCCGAAGCCGCGCTCAAAGCCGCGGGCGTTGATTTCGAACTGGCTGTGTCGGAGAGGAAGGGACACCTCGTCGAGTTGGCGGAGGGGGCTGTCCGTGACGGGTTTTCGCCGATCATCGCTGCAGGCGGGGACGGCTCGATTGGCGATGTCGCCAACGGCTTGGCGCGAGCCGCAAAGTCCAAAGAGGAGGTGTTGGGTCCGTTGGGGATCATGCCGCTCGGTTCCGCGAACGATCTGGTGTATTCGCTTGGTCTGCCGACGGATTTGAACGAGGCGGCAAAAGTCATCGCGGCGGGGAAAACGAAGGCGATGGATCTCGGCAAGGTGAACGATAAATATTTCGTCAACAATTCGGGGGCGGGTCTCGAGCCGTACACCACGACGAAGCACGAGCGCATCCATTGGATCAAGGGCATGGCGCGTTACCTCGTCGCGGCGGTGTGGGCGATCATGGACAAGCCCGAATGGCGCGGGACGATTAAATGGGATGACGGTTCCTACGAGGGACCGCTTTCGCTTGTTACTGTCGGCAATGGAAGACGCACGGGCGGGTTCTTTATGACGCCTCATGCGGATCCCTTTGACGGGAAATTAACCCTCGCCTATGGCTATCGCGCCACGCGGCTGGGATTGTTCGCGGCCTTGCCGCGCGCATTCAATGAAGATAAGGGAAGTTACGTTGAGATGGAGGGCATGAACGAGGTCCATGCCACGCGCATTTCCATTCGCCTCGACAAACCTTCGCCCGCGCACACGGATGGGGAATTGTTTCCCGAATGGATCAAGGATTTCGAGTACGAAATCTTCCCGAAACGATTGAACATGATATTGCCCTGATGACGAACAGACTCTCGTTTCAACCCATCAGACGAAACCTGTGGCCCGACCTCGAGGAATTGTTCGGCCCTCGCGGCGCGTGCGGCGGATGCTGGTGCATGTATTGGAAATTGCGCGGCAAGGCTTTCGATGAGGCGCGCGGTATCGAAACGCGGCAGATGCACAAGTCAATCGTCGATTCGGGCGTTGTCACAGGACTGCTTGCCTACCTGCGCGGCGAGGTGGTGGGATGGGTGGCGGTCGAGCCGCGCAGCGCCTACGACAAACTGGCGCACTCGCGCACGCTCAAACCCGTGGACGATCAGCCCGTCTGGTCGGTGACTTGTTTCTTCGTGGCGAAGAAACATCGCCGCAAGGGAATCACGGTCGAGTTGTTGAAAGCCGCGGTCAAGCACGTAAAGAGTCAGGGCGGGCGGATCGTGGAGGGCTATCCAGTTGAGACGGAGAACGACATGCCTGCGCCCTTCGTTTACACAGGGACCGCCTCCGCGTTCAAGCAGGCAGGCTTCAAGGAAGCGGCGCGCAACTCGCCGACGCGTCCGATATTCAGGTATGTTATCAAATAGGTGAAGTGTTCACCGTCCCGAAGGTTTGAACGGTGTGTTGGGTAATCCGTGATGAAACCTTCGGGACGTTCGATCAATTATGGCATTTCAGGATATTCGCAAAAAACGAAAATGGTTGAGCGCAGAGGACATTCAAGTCATCGTCCTCGCGCTCATCGTTCTTGGCGTTCTGCTCGCGTTGAATGTATATTTGGCGCGCATCCTGCCAGGAGGCGAGCAATTCTATCAACGCTGGAGCGGCGCGCGCGCATTCCTCGTCGAAAACATCGAGCCGTATAGCAGGACGATTGCCGAACGCGTCCAGCAGGTCGTTTACGGACGTCCCGCCTTCACGAGCGAATATCCCTACGTGTTGAACGACCCGTTTCACATCGTTTTACTATACACGCCGCTTGCGCTGTTTTCAGATTTTGCAATTGCGCGCGGCTTGTGGATGTTATTCTCCGAAGCCGCGCTGGTTGGGATAATTCTGTATTCGCTCAATCTCTCTGAATGGGAGCCTCCGCGCTGGTTGTTCGTCTGTCTCATTGCATTGGGCGTATTTGGTTATTTCAGTTTATACGCATTGGGGACGGGAACGCCTGCAATCATCCTGACCTTTCTTTACCTCGCCATCCTGCTTGCCCTGCGTTCCTTTTCCGATGAACTGGCGGGCGCGCTCCTGCTCCTCACTGCCTATCAATGGGAAGTGGGCGGCTTGTTCTTTTTCTTTATCATGATCTTCGTGTTCGCCAATCGCAGGTGGCGGGTGTTGACGGGTTTTGGCATGTCCCTCGTCGTATTGCTGGTGATTTCCTTCCTCGTCAAATCGGATTGGGGATTGCCCTACGTCCGCGCGGTATTGTCCGATTGGTATCGAAGCGGGAACCTGACGTTTGGTCACATCGCGTCGTTCTGGCTCCCCAAAACGGGATTTCCTCTTGGCGTGTGGATTTCAGTGGCGCTCGGCGTCATCCTGCTCTTCGAATGGATCACTTCCGTCGAAGCGCATTCCCGCCGCGTGATGTGGACCGCGTCGCTTTCTCTGGCGGTGACTCCGTTGATGGGTTTTGCCATCTTCCCATCGAATCACGTCGCTTTGCTTCCTGCCTTCGTCCTCATCCTTACGCTGGTCTGGGAGAGGTGGAAGCGTCAACGCGTGTTCTTTGCTATCGTTATTCTGCTTGCCGCGCTGTCTGTTCCATATTATTTATACGCGCGCACATTGCAGGGATACGACCGCCTCACGCGCGATTTGCTGTTCGTGCTGCCTCCCATCGCGACAATCATCGGTTTGTACTGGATGCGCTGGTGGGTGCTTCATTCCCCGCGCACGTGGTTCGACCAGATCGAGGACCGCAAATGAACTGGCGTCATTACACAATCCTCTTCGTCATCGGGCTCCTCGTTCCGTTCGCGGTTTCGCGCTTTCAGTCCCTGCCCGGTTACATGGACGCGGATTATTACTTCGCAGGCGGCATCCAACTCGCGCAGGGCAAGGGCTTCACCGAACCGTACATCTGGAATTACCTCAGCGACCCGCAGACGTTACCTCATCCCTCGCACACGTATTGGATGCCTCTCGCCTCCATCGTGTCCGCGTTGGGGATGTGGATCACGGGACAAATAACCTACGCGGCGGGACGCCTCCCGTTCATTCTCCTTTCAGCCTGCGTCCCGTTATTGACGGCGGCTCTCGCCTTCGACATTTCCCGCCAAACGCGGCTCGCGATGACATCGGGATTGCTTTCGATCTTCTCGATGTATTACGCGCCCTTCATGCCCGTGCCCGACAACTACGCGCTCTACATGCTTCTCGGCGGAGCGTTTCTCCTCCTCGCGCCGCGGAACCAGAAATGGATTCCTCTCGCGCTCGGCGCGCTGGCTGGCTCGATGACCCTCGCGCGCAGTGACGGTCTGCTCTGGCTCGGTCTCGCAGGATTGACCGTAATGTGGAAGTCCACATCGAGTCCCCTCTCCCTTTGGGAGAGGGTTAGGCTTGCACTGAGCAAAGTCGAAGTGATGAGGGTAATCCCAGCAGGTTTATTAGCGTTACTCGGCTACCTCCTTACAATGGGTTTCTGGCACGATCGCAATGTTACTTTGTTCGATTCATTCATGACCCCAGGCGGCGGACGATTGCTCTGGCTCCAAAGTTACAACGAGACATTCATCCATCCTCCAGAAAAACTTACGCGCGAAAGTTTTTTACAGGCAGGCTGGGATTTGGCTTTGCAGAATCGAGTTCGCGCGTTCAATTCCAATTTTAGCAATACCTTCGCGGCGCAAGGCGAGATATTCCTTTTTCCATTGATGTTGATCGGTTTGTGGCAATTGCGGCGCAATTTGAGAACAAGGATTGCTGCCACTGGCTGGTTGATTCTGTTTGCGGTGATGACAGTCATTTTTCCGTTCGCAGGTTCGCGCGGCAGTTTCTTCCACGCGGGCGCGGCGTTCCAGCCGTATTGGTGGGTCGCGGCTCCGCTGGGAATGGATGCGGTCGTTTCGTGGCTGAGGAAACGCGGTCGGTTTACGGATGGGAACGCGCCGTATGTTTTTCAGGGCATCATCGTCCTGCTCGCGATATTTATGACTGTGTATCTGGTCAATATCCGCGTCATTGCCGATGGCTGGGCGAGGGATGACGCCATTTATGCTTCAGTGGAGAAAGAACTTCTCGATAACGGCATCAGCCCGATGGACGTCGTGATCGTCCGCAATCCGCCGGGATATTTCATCAGTTCGTGGCGTCCCGCGGTTGCATTGCCGTTTGGAGACGAGGAAACCATCCTGCAGGTCGCGGAAAAGTTTGGGGCGAAGGTTCTTGTCCTTGAGGATGGCGGGACGTTCGAGGCGATCCAGGATTTGTTTGACGATCCGCAAAGTCATCCCGCGTTCGTTTATTTGGGAGAGGTGAATGAGGCGAAACTCTACCGCATCGAACTGGCGCGTTGACGCGCGGATCGTGCTTGCGCTTGCGTTTGCCGCGTTGATCGCGGTTGGATATTTTTTGCTCGTCAGCGCGCTCGCGTATCGGATCGGTTTTCCGCTCGATGATGCGTGGATTCATCTGGTATACGCGCGCAATTTCGCGGAACATGGCGAGTGGGCGTTCCGGCTCGGCGAGCATTCGGCTGGCTCCACAGCGCCGTTATGGACGGCTCTGCTTGCCATCGGATATTTACTCCGCCTCGCGCCCTACGCATGGACGTATTTCCTCGGCTGGGTCGTGTTGACTGCAATGGCGGTCATCGCCGAAAATGTTGCGCGGCGGCTTGTTGCATCGTATCAGCCGCGTCTTCCCTGGGTTGGGTTGTTCTTCGTGTTTGCGTGGCACCTTACCTGGGCTGCAACATCAGGTATGGAAACGCTCCTGCATGGATTGATCGCGCTGGCGGTTCTTGCCGCGTTGATGATGAACACGCGTCGTTACGTGGCTTTGGGATTGCTTGTTGGCTTGAGCGTTTGGGTGCGCCCTGACGGTTTGACTTTGCTCGGTCCCGTTTTGTTTACTGCATTCCTGCAAAACGATTCGTGGGCATCGCGCGGCAGGGCGTTTTTGGATACTTTTTTTGGCTTTGCCGCGTTATTCCTGCCTTATCTGATTTTCAATCTGGCGCTATCGGGGACTCCCATGCCCAATACGTTCTATGCAAAGCAGGCAGAGTACGAAGCCTACTGGCTTGCAAAGCCTTTGACCGAACGATTGACGGATTACATTCTCCCGATCATTGCAAGTCCGTTTGTGATTTTGATACCGGGATTCTTTTTATGGGTTTACAAGATCATCCGTGAAAGGAACTGGGGCGCGGTCGCGGGCTTGATCTGGTTCCTGGGTTATGTCGGCATTTACTTCATGCGCCTGCCCGCCTACCAGCACGGACGATACATCATCCCTGCCCTGCCCGTCCTGTATTTGTGGGGGCTGCTTGGTATGATCGAGTATCTGGTTTCCCCCAACGCAAACAAACGGATTTCGTTCGCGTGGAAGACTCTTGCAATCGTTTTGTGCCTGGCGTTTCAGGTCATCGGCGCGCGGCAGAACGCACAGGATGTGTATTGGGTGGAGAGCGAGATGGTCGAAACGGCAAAGTGGGTTGCAGAAAATATTCACCCCGCCGCGCTCGTGGCGGCTCACGATATCGGCGCGTTGGGATATTTCATCGGAAACCCGATCCTGGATATGGCAGGGCTGATATCGCCTGAGATCGTCCCGTTCATACGCGATGAGGATCGGCTTGCCGAATACCTGCGAGTAAACTCGGCGGAATATTTGATTGTGTTTCCGGGCTGGTATCCGCGCCTTGTCTCCGGCTTGGAAAGCATCTTTACAGCTGGCTTTGATCCTGCTCCCGTGCAGGCGGGGGAACACATGCAGGTCTACCGCTGGAGATGAGGCTTATTACGAAATTGAAATGCGCGGCGCAATCGGATAAATTGCCCGTCCATCGCTACTGTGCTATACTCACGCCAAGAACATATCAGGGAAAAAACAAGATGAAAGAGATAACACTGGTCATCGCAGACGATCATCCGCTTTTTCGCCAGGGGGTCATAGACGCGCTGTCGCTGGAGAAGGATTTCCATGTCATCGCGCAGGCGGCGGATGGGGACGAAGCGCTTGCGTTGATCCGCTCACTCAAGCCGCTGGTGGCGATCCTCGATGTCAATATGCCGGGCCTGAATGGTCAGCAGGTGACGCATCAGGTCACGATCGAGCATCTGCCCACGCGTGTAGTCCTGCTGACCGGCTACGATGATATCGAACAGGCGATCCACGCGGTGCTGGCTGGCGCGGCGGGATACTGCGCGAAGGAAATCCAGCCGGATGTGCTTGCCCATACCATTCGCGCAGTGGCTGATGGAAAGTTCGCTGTTGCCGGCAACATCTTCAACCGCCGCGATCTCGACCGCTGGATTGACGATCAAATGGAAGGGGCGCGGCGGTCCTATAGCGAACCGGGTTCCCCTTTCCACCCGCTTTCGGATCGCGAGATGGAAGTCTTGTCCTGTGTCGTGCGTGGTATGAGCAACAAGGAGATCGCCAGCCTGCTCGGCATCAGTCACCAGACCGTGAAGAACCACGTCACGTCCATTCTGCGCAAGTTTAGCGTTGAAGATCGCACCCAGGCTGTCGTCTATGCATTGAAGCGCGGCTGGGTGAAATTACAGGATACTGCCAAGCCGCAGGAGTGATTTTTATGTTGACCGATGCCTCAGTGAACGCCGAACTGGATTTGCAAAAGGAATTGGAGGAAACTGAAAGATCTCTGCGTGAAGTCACGCTGATGATCGAGCAATCCCAGGGCGAGTTGTCCAAACTTGCTCAGCGAAATGCCGCCATTACAACCCATTTGCAGCAGGTGCAGGGTCAGTTGGATAAACTCCCTCCGCAGGAGGTCCGTTCCGCGTATGATTCCGCATTGGATGCCCAGCAAAGATTGTTCGTGATGCGCGGTCAATTGGAGAAACTGCAGAGCGAGAAAGCCCATCTCGAACGCTTCAAAACAGCCCTGGAGCGGGCGCGCCTTTCCCCGGGCAGCAGCGGCGCTTCAGCGTCCTCGGGCGGAGGCAAAAGTCCGTTAGCCAGCGTTGAAATGCTGGTCAACGCACAGGAGACCGAACGCCAGCGCCTCTCCCGCCAGATGCACGATGGACCCGCGCAAGCCCTCTCCAATTTCATTCTTCAAACTGAAATCGCCATGCGCCTGATGGATCATGATGCCGGGCAGGCGCGTGACGAACTCAACAATCTAAAGGCTTCGGCAATGGGGACGTTCCAGAAGGTGCGTAATTTTATTTTTGAACTCCGTCCCATGATGCTCGACGATCTGGGGCTGGTCCCCACTGTTCGCAGATATTCCGACGCGTTCAAGGAGCAGACAGGTCTCGACGTGAGTGTGACCGTCACCGGCAATGAGCGCCGGCTGGAGCCCTACCTTGAGGTAATGTTGTTCCGCGCCATCCAGGAATTGCTTGGGAATGCTGCCCGCCATGCGCAGGGAACGGTTGTGAAGGTCTTGCTGGATATGGGGGAAGACCGCGTGCGCGTCAGCGTGGATGATAACGGCAGAGGCTTCGATCCTGACTCCGTTCAACAGGGACACAGCCTCGGGCTTAAATTGATCCGTGAACGGGCGGAGATGCTTGGCGGGACTTTTGAGATAGACAGCGCTGTCGGCAAGGGCACCCGGATATCCTTTGCCGTGCCTGCCCGATCCTAGTCCCGTGAGGTTCTCCCGGGTCTTCCCGTTGAACGTTAACAGGATTGTAAACAAAAGTACTATTTTCCCCCTTGAACTTTTTCCGGTAAGGGATAAAATGATGGAAATCCTGAGGGTGGTCCTCAGGAGACCAAATTTATTCAAGAAAGGAATTGCTGCCATGTTATTCGCTCCAAAAGAAAAGGGTCAGGGTTTGGTCGAGTACGCGATCATCCTCGCTCTCGTCGCCATCGTTGTTATTGCGGTGATGCGCCTGCTGGGACCCAAGATCGGTAACACCTTCAGCACCATTGCCTCCTCCCTGCCATAACCTCAAAAATGGAATTGGGACCCCAGGACTCTGCTTTTGGCAGAGTCCTGCTTTTTTACTAAATTGTTATTAATCGTTTTGGGTTTATATTGTATAATAATCCTGTTATCCAAATTTCTGCCGGCGCACGGCGGAAAAAATGAGAGGAGAACTATCCTATGCGTCGCGGTCGAATACTCTTGTTCCTCGTTTTGATTGTCCTTGTTGGTTTGGCGGTTTTGTATGTGGCATTTACCCAGTTTGGCGGCGGTCAGGTTGTCGCGCCAACACAGGCACCCACTGTGCAGGTGTATTATGCCGCTCAAAACATTCCCCAGGGAACGACAGTCACACGGGAAATGCTCGGTACATTCTCGCTCCCTCCAGAAAACGTGGCTGAGGTCATGTTCACGGTTGGTGAGGAAGCAAACCTGGTTGGTCAGACGGCCCGGTTTACCCTGGATCAGGGAACCCTGATCACTTCATCCATGGTTGGGACGGCGCCTGGCGAACTTCCCGGCCCTGCCTGGGCTGTCCAAATTCCTTCCGGCATGGTGGCAGTTGCCATTCCCACCAACCGCCTTGCAACTGCCGCGTATGCAGTGAACGACGGGGCGCGCGTTAACGTCAATGCCTGCATGTTGTTTGTGGATGTTGACCCGGCCTTCCAGACGGTTCTCCCGAACTTCACTGCTGTTCTTACCGGAACGGGCTTCCTTCCCGAGACTCTGCCAGTTCTGTCTGTAAATATTGCGTCTGGGGGGGAAGGCTCCCGACAGGGGCGTGTAGAGCTTGACCCGACGCTTCAGCAGCCCATCTACGCAGTTCCAGCCGAACCCCAGCGTCCGCGCCTGGTTTGTCAGACGGTCTTGCAGGATGTGGTTGTCATGAATCTTGGGAATTTCGCGTTGCAGGCTCCTTCAACTGACCCCAATGCGACCCCCTCGCCGGCGCAGGCTCAACAGGAGGCGTCTCCGGATATCATCACCTTGATGGTAACGCCGCAGGATTCAATTGCATTGAATTATTTCGTGTATAGCGGCGCAGTGTTATCCATGGCGCTCCGCAACCCGAATGATAATTCCCGCATTGATGCCCAGTCGGTCACGTTGACAAGCCTGTTGACACAGTACAATATTTCCCTCCCGTCCAAACTTCCGTATGCGCAACAACCCCGCCTCGACATCCTCACCCCGCCGTTGTTGCCCAACGATCTTATTACCGTCCAGCCGCAGCAATAAGATTATCAGCGGATCACAAATAATAGAGGTAATTGCAGCATGCCTGCTGGTGAAAAAATTCGAGTAATGATCGTGGACGATGTGTCCGAGACGCGCGAAAATGTCAAGAAACTTCTGCAATTCGAATCGGATGTGGACGTTGTTGGCGTCGCTCGCACAGGCAGGGAGGCTATTCAGATTTCGCAGGAGTTGAATCCTGATGTGGTTCTGATGGATATCAACATGCCCGACATGGATGGCATCGTCGCGACCGAGGCTATTCGCGCCAAGCAGCCGTCCATTCAGGTTGTCATCCTTTCCGTCCAAAGCGATCAGAATTACATGCGTCGGGCGATGCTGGCAGGCGCGCGTGATTTCCTTACCAAGCCCCCCATGGGCGATGAATTGATCTCCGCGATCCGGCGGGCTGGCGAAATGGCGCGGGTCGAAAAATCGAAAAGCGTCCAATTTCAGACTTCCCCCGTTTCGATGAAAATGGACGGCGTCGCCGGTTTGGGTGGAACGCGCGGAAAGATCGTCACTGTCTACAGTCCCAAAGGCGGAACAGGATGCACAACGCTGGCGGTCAACCTTGCCCTGACCTTGAATAATACGGACACGCGCGTTGCCCTGGTGGACGGCAATTTGCAGTTCGGCGATGTGGCTGTTTTTGTCAATGAGCAGGGAAAGAATACCGTCCTGGATCTTGCCCCTCGCGCCGAAGAGCTGGACCCGGAAATCGTGGAAGAGGTCATGGTCAAGCATCCGGCCTCCGGACTGCACGTTCTTGCCGCTCCCAGCCGCCCGGAATATGCTGAAAAAATTTCCAGCAGTCAGTTCTCCAAACTCCTGGAATATCTGAGCCGGTTGTATGCGTACGTCATTGTTGACACTGCCCCGCTCCTCACGGATGTGACGCTGGCGACGATCGATGTCAGCGACCTCATTATTTTGGTGACCACACAGGATATACCCGCCATAAAGAATTGCCGCCTCTTTCTTGACCTGTTGCAGACTCTCGGCATTGAGCGTGAACGCGTCCTCTTCATCATGAACAGGTTTGATAAACGCATCAACATCACGCCGGAACGCGTTGCGGAAAATTTGAAGCAGGAGGTTGTTCTCGCAATCCCGTTTGATGAACAGACGGTTGTGAAGGCGGTAAATCGCGGGATTCCTTTTGTTCTCGAAAATAAAAACCAGCCGGTGGCGCGCGGTGTTTTTTCGCTGGCTGAAAGTGTCCGGGCGCGGTTTGCAGTCCAGGATGCCAGCGGCGAAGCGGATCGTGTCATTGGCAGGCGGTAACTCTTGATACTGTGAGAAGGAGATCGTTGAAAGATGTCTCTCTTAAAGCGTATTGAACAGGGACAAGGTGGTTCTTCATCGTCTGGCGGAAAACTGCCGGACGGAAGCCAGGGAGGGGAAGGCTCGCGCCTGTCCTCCCTTCAGGCGCGCAGGGTAAATGCACCGATCACTTCTCCCCAGGCGGGTTCCTATTTTGACCTGAAGACCCGTGTCCAGAACAAACTCCTGTCCGAATTGGACCCGTCCATGGATATCACCCGCACCGATGAAGTACGGCGTACCATCCAGGATCTTTTCGAGCAGATCCTGGCGGAGGAGAATATTGTTTTATCGAGACCCGAGCGCGCCCGCTTGTTCGAGCAGATCGCCGCGGAAATACTTGGTTTTGGTCCCCTGCAGCCCCTGCTTGAGGATGAAACGATCACGGAAATCATGGTGAACGGACCCAAGAATGTTTACATAGAGCGCAAGGGTAAACTTCATCGCGTTCCGGTAACCTTTGAAAACAACGACCATGTGATGCGAATCATAGATCGCATCGTCGCGCCGTTGGGGCGGCGTATTGACGAATCAAGCCCCTACGTGGATGCGCGCCTGCAGGATGGTTCACGTGTAAATGCCGTCATTCCGCCGATCTCCCTGGTTGGACCCACGCTCACCATACGCAAATTTTCAAAGAACCCCATCACGGTGGACCAGCTGATTCAATTCGGTTCGATCTCTCCCGAAGCCATACAGTTCCTGAAGGCTTGCGTTGAAGCGCGTTTGAATATTTTGATCTCGGGCGGCACCGGCTCCGGCAAAACAACCTTGTTGAATGTGATGTCCGGTTTCATACCGGGCGATGAGCGCATCATAACGATTGAAAACGCCGCAGAGTTGCAATTGCGGCAGGAGCATGTCGTCACGCTTGAGTCCCGCCCTCCCAATATCGAGGGCCGCGGCGAGATCACGATCCGCGATCTGGTCATCAATTCGCTTCGTATGCGTCCCGAACGGATCATCGTGGGAGAATGTCGCGGCGGCGAGACCCTGGACATGTTGCAAGCCATGAATACGGGTCACGACGGTTCCATGACCACGGCGCATGCGAACAGTCCGCGTGACGCGCTGGCGCGCGTGGAAACCATGTGTCTGATGGCGGGCATGGATCTTCCCATGCGCGCCATCCGGGAGCAGACTGCGAACGCCATTGATCTGATCTGTCACCAGGAGCGCATGCGTGACGGCACCCGCAAGGTGACCCATATTACCGAGATCAGCGGCATGGAAGGCGATGTGATTACAATGACCGATATCTTCGTTTTCGAGCAGACCGGTACTGAAAACGGCAAGGTTATCGGGCGGTTGCGTCCCACCGGCTTGAGACCAAAGTTCATGGACAAGATCGAGGCAGCCGGTATCAACCTGCCTCCCTCCATCTTTGGTATAGGCGAGCGTCGTCGTTATTAGACGATGATGCCGCATATAGGTTATTTCGCATGGATCCGATGATTTTGATAGGCGGCGGCGTCTTAATTCTGGTACTGTTGATCATTGGCGTGATCGTCTCCGTGACCAGCGAGCGCTCGCTGGTTGAAGAGCGACTTGGGCGTTTTCTGGAGGAGGAAAAGCCCGAGGCGGGCGGCGAAACGGCAACCCGCTCCTTGTTCACCGAGTGGCTGAACCGCAGGGTTGCAGGCACCACCATGGGTGACCGGATCGCGCGTGAACTTGCCCGCGCCGATCTGAAGTTCAAGGTTTCAGAATACTTTGCCATGGTTTTCATGTCCACGATTGTTGTGGCGGTGTTGGGGTACCTGATTCAACCTCAGATCCCATCTGTGGTGATCGGGGCGGTCATCGGCTTCTTTGTCCCACGCTTTTATGTCAAACGCCAGCAGGCTTTGCGCTTGAACAGGTTTAACGACCAATTGGGCGACATGCTGAGCCTGATGGTGAATGGTCTGCGGGCGGGTTATTCCACCATGCAGGCAATGGAAGCGGTAAGCCGTGAATTGCCCGCCCCGATATGTGATGAATTCCGCCGGGTCGTTCAGGAAATGCAGATCGGCATTCCCATGGAAAAGGCTCTCGAAAATCTTCTGCGGCGGATCCCGAGCGACGATCTCGACTTTGTGGTCACTGCAATAAATGTTCAACGTGAAGTCGGCGGCAATCTCTCCGAAATCCTCGATACGATCTCCTTTACCATCCGCGAGCGTGTTCGCATCAAAGGCGAGATCCGTGTGATGACCGCGTCGGTTCGGACATCCGGAACAGTGTTGTCGCTTATTCCGGTCTTTCTGTCGCTGGCTTTGTGGTTTGTCAGCCCGGAATATATTGGAAGTTTCTTCGATCGCGGTCCGCTTTGCGGGTGGGCAGCGGTGGGCACGATCGTCACCATGATCGCCCTGGGATATTTTGTGATGATGAAGATTGCCGATATCGAGGTATGAGATGACAACTATCCTTATCATTATCGGCGCGCTTGTTTTGATCGGGGCGATTGCAGTCATTGCCGTGAGCCTGCGAAGGGACGCTCAGGGTGAGGAGGACGATCCATTGCAGGCGCGTCTGGCTGAGTATATCCAGCGCGGGGATATTGCCTCGCTCGAAGAGATCGAACTTTCCCAGCCATTCAGTGAGCGTGTCCTGGTCCCCATTTTCAAACGCATGGGCGAATTCTCGGCGCGTTTTACGCCGCAAAAAGCGATACAGGACACCGCCCGCAGGCTGGAACTGGCTGGAAACCCGTGGCCCATAGACGCGGCGACATTTCTCGCCATCCGCTTCATCCTTGCCGTTGTATTTGGCGGTTTTTTGACTGCCGTGGTATTGATCTCGCCTCCCTCCAACCCGAACGATAATTTCATGTACATCGGCGGCGCCACCTTCGCTGGATTCTTTCTCCCGCACCTGATGTTGACCAGCCGGATCACGCGTCGGCAGACGGAGATCCGCAAAGCAATGCCCGACGCGTTGGACCTCCTGACGATCTGCGTCGAAGCCGGTCTTGGTTTCGAGGCGGCGATGTCGAAGGTCAGTGAAAAATGGCAGAACGAACTTTCGCTTGCCTTTGCCCGCGCGCTTCGCGAGATTCAGTTGGGCAAGGTTCGCCGTCAGGCATTGAAAGATATGTCCGACCGGCTGGGGATTCCGGAGATGACGAGTTTTGTCGCCGCGATCATTCAAAGCGAACAACTCGGTGTAAGTCTGGCGAAAGTTCTGCGCATTCAGTCCGACCAGATGCGCATCAAACGCCGCCAGCGCGCCGAGGAGGAGGCGCACAAGGCGCCGGTCAAAATGATCATCCCGATGGCGCTGCTGATCTTTCCGACGATCATGATCATCATTTTGACGCCAGCCGCCATCCAGATCCTGGAGGCGCTCGGTTAGTACTCCGACAAGATTAAGCCGGATGGTTCTTCAGATAACAGATCGGGCAATTTACCCTACAGTTTTTGGTCGTCCGAGTACTGGTGTTTCACTGAATTTGTGAAGAAAATACCCTGGTCGTATCGTCTCTTTCGATTGACTTGGAGCGGGTTGGATTTGCTCTTCCCGCCGATATGCGGGGGATGCGGCAGGGTGGGGTGGCGCTGGTGTCCCGATTGTCAGGAACGCCTCCCGCGCATTCATCAGCCGTTCTGTGAAAAATGCGGGACCCCAACGAACGGGGTGGATACGTGCGAAAAATGCAAATCGAACCCGCCTGCGTATCGGACAATGCGGTCGTGGGCGGTTTTTGATTCTCCGTTGCAGAACGCCCTCCATACCTTGAAATACCGCCGCAACGTGGGCATCGGCGAGGCGCTCGCAAGTCAGATGTCGGAATTTGTCCTCTCCCTGAATTGGGGCGCAGAGTTGCTCATCCCCGTCCCGCTTGGGAAGAATCGCCTGAAGGAGAGAGGGTATAATCAGGTCGGTTTGGTGGCGCGCCCGCTTGCGTACCGGGTGGGTCTGGAATATGCGCCGCGGGCGTTATGGAAAATACGTGAAACGCGTTCGCAGGTTGGTCTGACCATATCCCAGCGGAGGGAGAACGTTCATGAGGCGTATCAGGCTGACCCGCAGATGGTGAAGCGCAGGTCCGTTCTTTTGTTGGACGATGTGGCGACGACCGGTTCCACGATCCACGCCTGCACCGACGCGTTGTTGTCTGCAGGCGCTCGGGAGGTTCATGCCCTGACCATCGCACGTGCGCTGTCCCATCATGATCTGAATCGTGTTTGACGATTGCCCGGCTGGGCAGTTGATAATCATTGCAGGAGGTTTTATGGCGAACAAAGTTGAAGTGCTGGCTCGAAATATGCGGCTGACCGATAACGTGCATGAGTATGTCGAGAAGAAAGCCGCCAAACTCAATCGTTACCTTCAGGAAATTGACGAGACGCGTGTCGAGTTGTCGCACGTAAAATCGGCGCGCAGCGCAAATGACCGCCAGGTGGCGCAGATCACCGTGCGAGGCAGGGGCTTCATCCTGCGCACCGAGGAGCGCGCAGACGATTTGCGCACCGCTTTCGATAACGCACTGGACAAGATGCAGAGGCAGATGGACAGATACAAGGGCAAGCATCATCGCGGGCGGGGCGACGGGCGTTCCGCCGCTGAAGTGGTCGAGGAGGAAATGCCCGTTGATGAGACCGGTGAACTGCTGCCTCTCATCGCGCGGCGCAAGAAGTTCGTGGTATTGCCGATGAGCGAGGAGGAGGCGGTCGAACAGATGCGCCTGCTCGGGCACGATAATTTCTTCATCTTTTTCAACCCCGAACAGAATTCCATTCAGGTTCTGTATCGCAGGCGAAACGGCACGTACGGTTTGATCGAACCTGTGGTTGGTTGACGACCTTTGCGGAAATGCGCCAGCCCGGCACTCGTCGGGCTGGTTTTATCAGGGAATGAACATGGATTTTGACGACGAACTTGACGAACGCCTTCCTGCCGATACGAATATTGACGTGGAAGCCATGCGGAGGATCGTTCTCGAATTAATAAAAGCCGTGGGGGAGGATCCTGGGCGCGAGGGCTTGCAGAATACGCCGGATCGCGTTGCCCGCATGTATGTCGAACTGCTTGGCGGCTATCGTGCCGACCCCGAAAAGGTCATCAACGGCGCATTGTTCAACATCAATTACGACGAAATGGTGCTGGTGCGCGACATCGAGTTCTACAGTCTGTGCGAGCATCATTTGCTCCCGTTCATCGGGCGCGCCCACATCGCCTACATCCCGGCGGGAAAGGTGATCGGTCTCTCGAAAATCCCCCGCATCGTGGACATGTACGCGCGCAGGCTGCAGGTGCAGGAGCGGATGACCCGCCAGATCGCGGATTTTCTTCAGTCGATTCTCAAGCCGCAGGGTGTGGCTGTGGTGGTGGAGGCTCTGCATCTGTGCGCCATGATGCGCGGCGTCAAAAAACACGATGCCCGCATGACCACCTCCGCCATGCACGGCGCCTTCCGCGCGAACCTGGCGACGAGACAGGAGTTCCTGGATAATATCTCACGCGGCGCCAAACCGCTTCAGTTCTAAGCCGAAGCCTGTTCCTGCCCGATCAACTTAATGCCCCCCGACGCGTCTCCAGCCACACCTCCCGGCGGAGGCGCTTCGCTTTTTCGCTCACCGTTTCACCGGTTATCGGGTTTCGATACCCGGGGCGGAGTTCCGCCAGCGGCACCATGACGTATGCCAGGTCCCAGTTTGACTCTTCCACAAACCTTTCGTCGAACAGCACAATATCAATATCTATCGAGCGGGGGGCAAATTTATCGTCACTGCGTTTCCGTCCCAGTTGCTGTTCGATGGGTTGGATGACTTCTTCCTTCAGATCCACCTGTTCAAACGCGGACATGAACGATACACAGGCATTCAGGTAATTGGGACCTCGCGTCCCGACCGCCTCCGATTCCCA